>DATNEI010000226.1:0-74309 GCA_035606795.1 Pyrinomonadaceae bacterium | reverse complement strand
CGACAACTCGACCTTCAGCGCCGAATATGGCCGGAACTCAGGAGCGATCGTGAATATCGCGACGCGGTCGGGCACCAACGATTATCACGGTGAGTTCTTTGAATTTCTGCGCAACGATGCACTGGATGCGCGCAACTTCTTTAATTTCTGCCCGCCCGGACAGACAACCTGTAACCACCAGGGCAAACCGCCCTTCAGACGCAATCAGTTCGGATTCAATGTCGGTGGGCGGATCAACCTTCCGCACTTCGGCGAAGGAGGATCACCTTTTGCATACAACGGCAAGAACAAAACGTTCTTCTTCTTTTCGTATGAAGGATTACGCCAGCGCCAGGGTCTGACATTGCCGACAGTCGCCGTGCCAACCGATGCGCAGCGCGCGGCAGTCACGGATCCAACCGTGCAGAAGTTGCTGACGCTGATACCGCGCTCGTCAACAGGTTTCACCAGCGGCGCCGCGACCGCACCGGTGAACATCGATCAATGGACCCTCGACGTGAGTCATCAGCTCAGCTCAAATGATCGGCTGCATGGCTACTACGCGTTTCAGCGTGACCAGCGCGGCGAGCCAAGCTTACAGGGGAATAACATTCCGGGTTTCGGCGATACGCGCCAATCTCATCGTCAGATTTTCACGCTCAATGAAACGCACACCTTCGGCTCTAACGTCGTGAACGAAGCCCGTTTTGGTTTCAATCGGATCCACATCACTTTCAGCCCGAATGCCCAGCTGAACCCCCTGGATTTTGGAATTAACAATGGGGTTACCGAAGCGATTGGTTTGCCGCAGATTTCAGTTGGCAATGTTGCCAGTGGCGGACTCAATTTCGGCGGTCCAACCGGATTTCCGCAAGGCCGCTCAGACACGACGTATGTTTTGTCCGACACGTTGAATTACTTGCGCGGCAAACATTCGTTCAAGTTTGGCGGCGAAGCACGCCGGTTTTTCAACAACAATACGAACAAAGACACCGGCGCCTTTACGTTTCCCAGCATGAACAGCTTTTTGGGTGTGGGCACGCCGGGCGGGTTGGCCGCCGCGAGTGCCTTCACCATTACTCTCGGTGACGTCGCGCCGGCGATTAGTCAAGGAGCTCTCGGCCTGTTTGTCCAGGACAATTACAAAGTCCGATCGAATCTGACACTGGAGCTCGGGCTTCGTTGGGACTGGTTGCTGTCGCCGACTGAGCGTTACGATCGCTTCGTGGTTTATGTCCCGCAAAATAACTCGCTCACCCGCGTGAACAACGGGATTGCGCCCGTCTATCATACGAATTGGAAAAATTTCCAACCAAGAATTGGATTTTCATGGGATCCATTCAAGGACGGAAGAACATCCATTCGCGCGGCTTATGCGATTCTCACCGATCAGCCGGTAACGAATCTGGTTACGGGAGACGCTACGAATCCTCCACTCGCGACCCCATTGAATTTCGTGTCCACGTTGTCGCGGCCTACGACTACTTTTGGCACTGCCAGGGTAGACGCCGCCTCTGCCGGCCTGGCGCCGAGTTCAAACGATCCTGCTTTTGACGCGGCGAACGTGCAGTCATGGAACGTAAATATCCAGCGCGAGTTGAAGCCCGGATTCGCCGTCATGGCGGGATACTTTGGATCGAAAGGATCTCATTTGCGCCTGACGCGCAATCTGAATCCTTTTATCCCGGGGACCTCGACGCGAATAATCCCGACGCTTTCATTAGCCAGTCCTTTGCTTGCCGGCACGACTCTGGGAAATATCACTTTCCGTGAAAGCACTGGCAACTCCAACTACAACGCGCTTTGGGTAACGGCCAACAAGCGGCTGAGCAATGGATTGCAGTTCGATGCTTCATACACATTCTCGAAGTCGATTGACTACAACTCGCAAAGCTCGCAAGGCGTGACGGTTCAGGATAGTTACAACCTGCGTGGCGATCGCGGACTGTCGGACTTTGATGCCCGTCACCGTTTTGTGATCAGCGGCATTTACGAAATACCCTGGAAGACGAACAAAGCAATTGGCGGCTGGCAACTGTCGTCTATCGTGCAGTCTCAAAGCGGCAATCCAGTCACTTTGCTGGCGGGAAACGCAGCGGCGATCACGGGCGGCGCGGGCGCCGCGAATTCCAATTCACTGACGGGCTCGGCAACGCTGCGGCCCGACGTAGGCGCGCCGGTGCAGATCGTCAGCACGGCGGTCGTTGGCAGCAACGGAGTGCAATGGTTCCCGAACCTGGTTTGCGATCCACGTCCGGGTGGCAGTTGCCCGTCCGGCGCGGTGGCGGCCCTGCCGGTGACGGTGGTAGGCAGTTCAACCCGATACCATTTTGGTAACATGGGTCGTAACACGATCATCGGTCCAAGCTTTAACAACGTCGACTTTTCGTTAATCAAAAAGACAAAAATCGGCGAGAACAAGCTGATCGAATTCCGTTGGGAGATCTTCGATCTCTTCAATCACGCGAACTTCGGACAACCCGGCCGCACTGCGCAAGTCGGCAGCACGTCGTTTGGCGTCATCACCAACACGCGCTTCCCAACCGGAGATTCCGGTTCGTCAAGACAGATGCAGTTCGCCCTGAAATTCAAGTACTAGAACTGCTCCAATAGATTAAGAAGCGCACCCGCGATCAAAGCGAGTGCGCTTCTTTTTCGTTGTCTGGATTCTGCTAAGAGTTATGGCTGAGCCAGTTTGCGTTTGCCGTCAATCGCATCTTTGTAAGCCCCGCCTGCGACATCGCCGAGTTTAATCGCGGCGTCGAATTCTTTCAGCGCTTCATCTTTGCGATCCAGAAACGCGAGGATGCGACCCATCGCTTCGTGCGCGCGCGATAACAACACGCGATCGGTTTCAGGTGAGGCCGCCTGCACCGCGAAACCGTAGTTGGCTAGCGCCAGATTTAGTCGTTGCTCCTGCAGGTCGTCGTCAGTTGTGTCCCGCGCCCACAGGCTAGCCGTTTGTCCCAGAGCAAAAAACAGTCGGGGATCGCCCGGGTTCTCTTGCAGCAGCGCTTTGAGTTTGTCTTGCGCAGCCGCGTAGTCCTTCGTCTGCAGCAGGGTCTCGACTTCTTTCAGCGATTTTGTCAACGCGACGCTACGAGTTGAATTCACAGTCTCGCGCCCCTCGCCTGTCGGATCGACCAGCCACGCCGAATATCGCGGGTGGGCTTTGCGCGCCGCCAGCGCCCGGTCATGCGCTTCCTTAACTTCGCTTCGTTTTTTCAATTCGCGCGCGGGGTCGAAGCCGTTGATCATGTCGCCGAGAAAGTTCGCGAGATCAAAGCCCGAGGTAGATACATCCTTAAGCTGATCGGCGAAATAGAAGTCAAGCACGGCGCCATTGTCATAGTCCTCAGCCAGTAGGGCAATCGCTTCATCAGCAATCGCCGCCCGCGCCGCCTGCGCCTGACGCACGATCGCGCTCTTTGTCGCCTCATCTTTTGCTTGCGCAATGCGCGCACGCTGCAAGTCGTCGACTTGCTGGATGCGATCCGCTTCTACAAATCGGGCATCGGCGGCCGCGACGAGCGATTTTGTGACTACCACAAAGACGTCAGGCGAAATCGTACCGCCTTCTTTGGTGCGCTCATCGATTAGCTGCTTGATTTGATCGCGTCGCGCGTTGACTTCTTTGCTGTTGCGCAGCACCAGAGGGTCCACTACGAATTGAATGAAGGCGCGCCGCAACTCAGATGACGTCGGGTCCGTACCCTCGGGCACGATGGCGTAATAATCGTCGGCAATGACCCGAAAGTTGATCGCACCCGGCACCGCTAACAAATCCGGCACGATAAAAAATTTCCGCTCGTGCTCGACAGTGGTGATACCGACCTTGGCATTTTTCTTTTTGTCAGGGCTCTGCACGCGCACGCGCTCCTGCGTCAAAGTGATCGGGCGCGTGTGAAGATAAGACAAGATAGACCGCACCATTTCTCCCGCCGGTTTGCGCAAACGATCGCCCTCGGCTTGATAGGCTCGAACGTAAGAGACCAGCCGCTCGTCTATTCCTGATTTTCTGTAGTACTCGCGCACCAGTGGCGCAAAGTCCAAAACTTCAAGCAAGCCACCCGGGAGGTCGTCTGATCTGTCAGGAGGATCGAGATTGGGTACCGGGCCGAGTCCGTAAGCGAGCGAAACATAGCGAGAGGCCTGGTCGGCTGCGGTCGCGGGCGCCGGCAATTTGTTTCGATCGAAAAAGGTTCGCAGACGCTCGCGCAGATTCGCATCCAGGGAAGCGTTGTCTTTGTGCACGATCGCCCGAAACGCAGACGGCTGTTTACCTGCCGGAGTCGGCTCGAATCCGGCGGCGTCGAGCGCCGCCATCATCACGATCAAGCGCTGATCCGGTTCGATGCGGACACCGTATTCGGTCAAGTCGAGCGTCGACTGCGTTTGTCCTGGGCCAGTCCTCGGTTGACCGCAAACCAGCGTTGCCGCACAAGCGGCGAGAATCAGGATAATGAAAAATCGCATGAACATGC
Organism: Pyrinomonadaceae bacterium; assembly: GCA_035606795.1. GTDB lineage: Bacteria > Acidobacteriota > Blastocatellia > Pyrinomonadales > Pyrinomonadaceae > UBA11740. The sequence goes on along the minus strand of DATNEI010000226.1, from coordinate 69,846 downwards.
TGTTGGGTTAAAGGTGATCTTAGCGGACAGCGTTGGCGGTTCCAAATCGGCAAACCAAATCGGCAAACATTGGTCAGATGTTATCGGAGCGTGGCCGGATGCCACGACTAGTCAACGTCCGGAATCCAAAACTGCTGGCCCGCGACGTCGACGCGTTTCAACCCCCGCGAAGTCAGCTCTTCTTCGCGCAAACCGAGAAAGGTAAAGTGCGGCAGATCGCTCAAAACCGTCTGAAACCACCCGAATTCGGCCAGGATCTCCCGCACGCGGGCGACGCAAAATTCATTGATATCAAAGGCCAACATCGCGATGTGTTGGGACGCTCCGGGCGCCGCGATCGAATACAAAACAGATTTCGAGAGGTCCTTACTGAAATAGATCCCCTCCTTCTCCAACTCGAGGACTTCGGCCACCTGTTCCGCCACGGACAAACCACGCAGCCGACCGGTGTCATCGCCGGTTAATCGGCCGACGGACTGCCAATGACTCAGCGCGGGCAGAAAGCGCGAATTCCACAAACGCACCGTGTCGGCATAGCTGCGGCGCGCGCCCTCTGCGCCATCACGCGGCGAAATGTCGAAGCCTTCCGCTCGGGCTTTGGCGCGTGCCTTGAGCAGGCCAGTCATGGCTGCGGGTTGTAACTCGATCATCTCGGCGCCAATTCTCGCTCCCGCCCAACCGGCGGCCTTCTGAAACTCTGTGACTTCGTCTTCGGAAGTGAACATGCAAATCGGCGGCGGCAAAATATCTCTGCTGCCGACGAACATGGCGCCGTAATCGTGGAGCACCCGGCGCGCAACCGAATCGTCCGCAGGACAAATGGCCTCGATGGTTTGGCCGCGTTCGGCAAGCGCTTCTTTCAAAGCGCTATAGAATGGGGAATTCAGGTTCGGCACAGGGGTCGGGCAGTAATGATAAACGCGTCGAGCCTATCCGCCAACTGCGGGTATACTCGTTTCGTGTCCGCAGGAAACCTGATTACCGAAATCGTTGCGCTCTACCAGCGGCATGGCTGGACGCTCAGGGAAGCGCTCTTGCGAGCTGAGACAAAAGCCGCGACAACTTCTCTTGATGAACTTGGGATATCGAAGGTTCGCGATTCGAATTTTGATGCGCTTTGGTTCTCGCGTTCATCTCACGAAAATCGCGAGGCCTGGGAGCTGCGGCTGATTTCTGAACAAGCCTATGCGCTGTTTGAAGCTTTTGAAGCTGACGAAACGGAAGAAGATCGGGAAGAAGCTCGGCTGGAGATGGAGAATCGAATGCGGGAACACGTGGGCGCGGCGCGCGAGTGATCTCACCCGCGTCCCATGGTGACTGGAATCTTCATCGTTTGTCCGTCACGAATGATGGTGATCACCACGCTGCTTTTGGGGACGGCGCGGCGGACGCGAGACAGAAGTTCGTCACTGGTGCGAATAGGGACGTCGTCCCACGCGGTAATGATGTCGCCGACTCTCAAGCCAAACAGATCCGAAGGCCCATTTCGTTCGACATAGTCCAATTTAACGCCGTAGGTCTTTGTTTGTGGGTCCGCAATCTTGGTGGTTCGATTCTCTTCAAATCCAAAATATCCGCGTCCCTCAGGCCGATTGCGATACGCGCGCTGCAGATCGTTGAATTCGGCTTCGGCCATTGTGGTCACTTGCGCTTTCTTTAATTCACCATCGCGGAGATAGGTGACTTCGACGGTTTTGCCGATGGGTGTCTGACGCAACAGGCTCGTGAGTTCATCCTCATCATTGACCGGCTTGCCATCGAATGTCTTGATGATGTCCCCGCCGACGAGGCCGGCTTTGTCTGCCGGACCACCGGGCGGTTCGACATTGTCGAACGTCACGCCACCGCCGGCTGCATCATCAAAACCATTTACACCAAAGAATGTCGGCTTCACGTTGACTGTAAATCGCGGAGCATTTCTGACTACGCCTTTACGGAGTGCGCTTAATGCGCCGCCGACGACAAACAGGGCGGCAATGATGATGAAGATCCACGCCATGCCGCTGAGCCGGCGACGCTTCTTCTGCGGATAGTTCCAGTTAGCTTGATTCGCAATCGGTCCGCCCTGCGGTGGCAGGTATGCGGCGGACGTTACGCGCGGAGACTGGGCGGTCACGTTCGGAAAACGCGTGGTTTCAGTGTACTCAGCGGGGCCTTCGCCCAGACGATGCCCGCACGCGCGGCAAAATCGCATTTCGCGCGGCATCGGAGCGCCGCACTGTGTGCAAGCAATCGTGCCGCTATCGCCCGACGGGTGGTTGAGATTGTCCGGAGGCTGCATGGGACTTTGCTTGAATCCTTGAACCGCGAAAATTATACGACTTCTCGCTGCGAATGGTTGCGAGGAAATTACCAGTTCAGGCTACCAGAACCGCTCCCCGGCCTGAAAAGCTTTGGCAGCGAGTATTTTGCGCCTTTACCCCCGCGCAGGTTTACGAATCCGAATTACAACGATACTATTCAAGAACCGAGTTTCAAAGATGGAAGTTACCAAGGCGCTCGCAGCTCTTCAACCGCTCTACGGCAAGGGCAATGTTGAAATTATCACTCGCGATGGCATTCGCGTCCGGGGCATAGTGCGCAGCATGAAGACAACCCAGGCGCTCACCACGCCGAGTGTCAAAGTCGAGCGGGCTGACGGACAGATCGTCAAAGTTCCTTTCTCTTCAATTTCCGAAATCATCGATCACAACCGTTCCGCGTGATCGCTCACGTCCTCCTGCTCACTCTTAAACATGTCTCTGGAATTTGCAGTTCAACATCCGTGCACATTGCGCGCTCGCTATGCGGAAAAACATCTGCGCGAGTGGGGACGCTTGAGCAGCTTGCATGCGGCCATCACGACTGGTGATCGCTCAGCGCCGACTGACGACAAAGTGAGTTGGGTCAATCACGCCGCAGCGGAAATCGATCGTTTGCAGGCCGAGAGCGCGATCTGCGTTGACTGCCCGGCATGTCTGCCCGCGGAGATTGCCGGTCACGGCGAATCGCTGGGCTGTCTGGGGCGCATCAATTATCCAATCGATGCCGAGTTCGAAAAGTTTCTCGCGAATCGGGTCCAGCTCGCGCTCGATACTATGGATGCGGAAGACTGGCCCCGACTGATGCACATCGTGGTCGATCCGGAATCGCCGTTTGATGGCGAGGCCACTAAAGAACTGCGGCGCGTGACGACGAAAGACGGTCTGCGGTTCTTTGAGTTGCGGGTGCCGATCAAGCTGGCGCGCGCCGGAGCAAATCTCACCACTGACAATCTTTTCGATCTGATCGCCGGCTTCCGATCCGAAGACGCGGGCGTGACCAGCTACACCCGCGAATTTCCGCTCAGCGCCACGGCTGACTACTATGATTTCCTCGATCTGATTTTGCGCAATGATCTCAGCCAGTTGGAACGCGAGCGACTTTATGCGCGCAGCCGCAGCTACGCACAATTCCTGAGGCTGCTCTCAGCGTTCGAACGTGCCGAAGCCCTCGAGACGCGTGTGCTAATGGATTAATCAGTGGGCAGTTAGCAGTGAGCAGAGAGCAGTGAGCAGAAAGTAGTAAGCAGAAAGCAGTAAGCAGAAAGCAGTAGGCAGAAGGCAGTAGGCAGAAGGCAGAAAGCGGAAGGCAGAAAGCAGTGAGCAGTAGGCAGAAAGCAGTAGGCAGAAGATTGTCTTACTTTTCGTCTTGGATATTGCTTTCTTACTTCTATTAGCCCTTACAGCCGATTCGTTACTGCTTACTGCCCGCTGCCTACTTCTTTCTGCCTTCTGCTTTCTGCTTACAGTCCACTGCCCACTGCCCACTGCCCACAGCCCACAGCTCACAGTTCAGCGCTGACTGAATCCTCATCCACTTGTCGCAAGCTATCCAAAATCAGATTGGTATTGCTGGCCGCTTCGATCGTGACTGGAAATGGGTTGACCGATTTTTCGAAATCGAATGTGCCGCCGGTGATCTCGACGAGTTGACGAAAAGCGTCCTGGGCCACTAGTCGCCCGCACTCGGCGCCGATGATTTGACCTTCATTGAATAAGACTTTGCCGGTCTGGGTGGAATTCTGGAGCAGCAGGGCCCCAGTCTGTCGTGAATTCTCGATGGCCTGGATCGCATCGAAAATACTAATCACGGAAAGGTCGCCAGAGAATGTAAGCGTGGATTGGCGCTCGGCCGTTTTGGCTCTGGGCGCGCTGGGCTCCGGTTTCAATTCAGGGTGACGCGCGCGCCGAATAGCCTCCAAACCGGACGCAATCGAAATCCGGCTGTCGAGCTGCTTTGCTTCGAGCAGCCGATCGTGAGCCGCGTCAAAATTGTCGCGTTCGATGTAGAGGCTCGCCAGCGCGAGGCAATGACGCGCGGCTTCTTCGGGATGTTTGTGGGACGCCGCGACTTCCCGCATCTTTTCCCGCAGGCTGATGGAGCGGGGACTGCGTTCGAGGGCAGTGCGCAAACGCTTCATCGCGCGCTCCGGCGAGCCATACTTCAAAAAAAGATCGGCATCCAGCAGCGCTGTCTCAATTTCTCCGACGGGTTCTTTGTCCGTAGTAAGCATCTCGTCGCAAAGGTGCAAGACATGATAGCCCAGGGTGCGCGCCGAGCGCGATACTTTAGTTTGAGAGGATTTCTCTGGCCGCACGCTGGCCACTCTGAATCGCGCCGTGCACGGTGCCGATGTGGCCGACACTGGTCGCTTCGCCGGCAAAGAACAGTTTGTTTTCCACCGGCTGGGCCAGGATTCGTTGCTGCTCTAATCCATTCACGGGCACGTAGGCGTAGGCGCCACGCGTGAAAGGGTCATCGCGCCAGTCGTGAAAGTAGGCAGCTTGCAACTGCGTTTCGATCTCTCTGCGAGACAAGTTGAAGATCGTGGCAAGTGAATCCAACCCTTGCTGAATCAAATAATCCTTTCCTGCCGCCCGCCGACTGGCACCTGCCTCCTCTTCTGCCTTCTGCCTACTGCCGTCTGCCTTCTTCATCAAGCGGTCCGCATTCGGTCCGCCCGTCCAGCCGACCAGCAGCGGCGCGCGCACCGGTAACTGCGTCCACCACGTCGGCAAGGAGGCTCCCGGACAGTGAAAGAAGCCGGCGTCGCGGAAATCGATGCGCTTTGCTTGTTCATCCCAAAGCTTTACGGATTCCCAGAATCGCTCGCGAAACAGCAGATTGAGTTTCACGACATTTCCCATCGGCAAAGCTTCGATTGCCGTGCGTTTGAGCGCCGGCAATTCGGGCGCGAAGCGAATCGCGCCGGTTTGAGTTTCGGACATCTTCAACAGACTGATGGGCAGAGTCACGACTATGCATGAAGCGGCGAGTTCAATTGGTGAACTATGCGCCGCGCATGAAAGCTCGACAGGGCCGTCTTGCCACCGGATCTCTTTGACAATTGTGTTCAAGTGAAATTTGGCGCCGTGGCTCTCAGCTTCGGCGTGCATGGCTTGCATCAGCGAGTCATAACCATCGACCAGCCGGAAAGCTTTGTCGCCGTCAATTTCGTCGGCGGCTTCGTTAGCTTTCACCAGTCCATGTATGCCAACACGTTCGATGTTGGCGGCGTGAAAACCTTCGACGTAGCGGACCAGCATTGATTTCGCGCGGCGCGTGTCCTGATTGTCAGGCAACGCAGCCAAAAACTCCTGCAGCGATCGATCGCGCGGTGATGATTTCATCTCGTCCATCAGGGTTTCGATCGTGCGCCAGAACTCGCCTGACTTGCTGACTTTGTCGTTCTGAAAATACCAGTGCCGCTCGCTAGTTTCGTAGAGTTGCAGGTTTGCGGCAGTCGCCACTTGCCAAAGTTCCGGCGATCGTCCATGCACAAATTCAGCGCCCAGTTCGATCGGCGCCGGCACGTCTCCGTGCTTGCGCGTGAACACCCGGCCACCGATGCGATCGCGCGCTTCCAACACCATGACTTCGCGGCCCGCGCGGCTCAACTCACGAGCCGCGGCCAGGCCGGCAGCGCCCGCGCCGATGATGACTATGCGAGTTGATGGCATGCCACTTCGATTCTATTTGCTCGACGCTGGTTTGTCTTCAGCGCCGTCACTGATCGCATCACCAATCTCGCACCATTTCTAGCTTTGCGCCAAAACCTGCAAGCCCTCGAAAAAGCTTGACCGCAGTTTTGTCCGGAGTATAGTGCGACCAACATCGGCTCCCTGCCGCCCACATCAGCGGATGTCTCCGACAGTCGGCCTCCTTAATTCAGTTATTATCCGACGAAAGGCAATCGGTTATGACTAAGAACAAAGCTTATGTGACGCTTTTGATCACTGGATTGATTCTAACAGCCATATTCTCCCGTGTGCGCGATTCAAGAGCAATTTCACAATCCCTACAGTTAAATCAATTGACAATAAGGAACATGACGAGTGGATTCTCTGTCGTAAGCGCTATCAGCGAAGGTGAGAAAGTAAGCATGTCGTTTAGGAATGATTATGCGAAACCAATTAACGGCTTTACTTTATCTGGAGGTGTGAACTCTGGCGCTCAGGTGGACTTAATAAATGGCGAACACGAAATTCTGCCGAACTCCCTTTATACGTATCGATTTGCTGCCAGCAATTTGGAGCCCTCCGGATCGAGCACAGAGTCTTTGAGAATCACCGTCCTTAATGTGGTCTTTTCGGATGGAACCGGCGATGGCGATCCTCAAGCTACTGCCGACATCAACAATCGCAGGCTAGGAGAACAAATAGCACTGGAACACATTGTGCCAATTTTCGACGAAGTTCTGAAAGGGCCTGATTTGAATACAATTCAGAATACGGCATTACTAAGGGAGAGAATAGAAACGATTTGCGGGAGCTTGATAAAGCAAAACCCGATAGAGGTGCAAGGCGGCATACTGCACGGGAAGCAGTATCTTTTAGGGGATATTGAACAGGCTGAAAAAGAAATGGCACCTGGTTCCGCTATTTCAAAGGCAGAGTTGCAACGAATCAAAGAGCACTACGAGAAGAAGTCTCAAAATTTAAAAAAAGCACTCTTGCTCCACAATACCTCTCGGTGAGCCATCGAAACGATCTGGCCCCTAATCTTAGGGAGACCAAATGAAATTAACAAACTTATCCGGTGTGGCTATTGTCATAATGTTGACGCTGTCCCCGCTGCGCCTTCTGGCAAATTGCGTCCCGATAGCCACTCAATGGTAATGGCATGATTGATAATGGCCAGGAATTGTTCGGAAACTTCACACCACAACCAGAGTCCGCTAAGCCGAACGGTTTTCTCGCGCTGGCTCAATACGACGCGGCGGCGAACGGCGGCAATGGCGACGGCGTTATTGATAACCGCGACACCATCTTTTCAAGTCTGCGGTTGTGGCAGGACGCAAATCATAATGGTGTATCTGAACCTTCAGAGTTGCATTCTTTGCCTGAACAAAATGTTGATTCGCTGTCGCTCGCTTACAAAGAATCGAAGCGGACTGATGAATTCGGCAACCGTTTTAGGTATCGAGCCAAAGTTGACGATGCGAAACATTCACACGTTGGGCGTTGGGCGTGGGATGTATTTCTAATATCTCAATAGCTTTGCCCCAAAAGCGCCGTTTGAAACCATCGTGGGACTAACCGATAGAAGAAGTGCCGGAGGCACTTAATATTTATAGAACGTGCAGGCTTTCCCTTTTCTGCGCGGCTCAACTCACGAGCCGCCGCCAGGCCAGCCGCGCCCGCGCCGATGATAACTATGCGAGTTGATGGCATGCCACTTCGATTCTATTGGCTCGGCGCTGGTTTGTCTTCAGCGCCGTCACTGATGGCCGCTCCAACCCGCACCATTCTAGCTTTGCAGCAAAACCTGCAAACTCTCGGAAGAGCTTGACCGCAGTTTTGTCTGGAGTATAGTGCGACCAACAATCGGCTCCCTGCCGCCCACAACATATGTCTCCGACAGTCAGCCCCTCACATTACGCTCAATCTTTCGCAGCGGGTGAGAAGGTCTCGCAAAGGAGAAGGAATATGCGAGTGAAGGACTTCTTTGGATGGACAACCAAGTTGCGTTGGCTTTTCGTTGTCTTGATCCTGGCAGCCGCTACTTACGCGGGCCGCTTACTCCACACACATATGAAGGCGAAAATCGGCCCGCGTACGGTTGAGGCGGTGGTTCGCAAACCTATTCCGTACACAGTGACCTTGAGAGAGATCGTGCACGGACCGAACGGCACAACAACGGTGGGCCTTGAACATACTTACGCCGTTCGCTCGGATGGGTCGAGGATGATGCGATGGCGCGGTAAGGGTTTACAACGGGTCATTTATCTCGCTGCGGGCTTTCAAGTGGACACCAACGATCAAACGAATACCAAGAGTTCGATCAAGAAACAGTACAAGCCGCTCGCCTCGCTGCGGGACCCAAGTTCCATGTGTGTCGATTCGCTAGCCGGAACGCCCATTACCTCCCCGCCACGGGAGGCGTTTGTAGCTGAAGAGATAGTCGCTGGATACCGGACCGCCAAGATTGCTGACGGCATAATCACTTCATGGTATGCGCTGGATTATGGTTGCGCTCCGGTGAAAGAAAGGTGGGAGTTTAGTCCCACGGAGGTAAGTGAAAAGGAATTGGTTTCGCTCGTCGCGGGCGAGCCAGATCCAAGTTTGTTCGATGTTCCAGCTCACTACCGTGAAGTCCCCCCCTCCGAAAGGCTATTAGGTCCCAATAAGGAGGCACCAGGCTGCGACGAAAAATCCCGGAAAGCCTTCCAGGAAGTCGATGATGAGTACAAGCGCCTGGCGGCGAAGCCTCCTCGATAATAGTACGTTAGTCCGCGAACCGCTGAATCGATTTGAGGAGAGTGAAAAATGAAGGGTCTAATCCTTGCTGCGACTCTATCGGCGGCCATTGGCTTTACCTACAGCCGCACTCAGCGCTGGACCGTTTAATCCACCTTACCCAGACGATCCGAATTGCTACAAAAACTGCGGCTTCGGAGAGATCATCCACACGGGCCATCGAAATTGTAACGAAGGCCCGTTGGCATGCGACGTCACTGAGTGTAGGTATCCAGCGGGAGCGTTAGTGTGCGGCTATACGAATGATCCTTTCGTTGATCGTTGTACGCCTCCGGGCGTGGACTTCTTCTGGTGTAAAGATCAGCCTATCGCTGAAGAAGACTGCGAAGCCGTTGGATGGTACTGGAATTTCACGAACAACACCTGTCAGGACACGCCCTGGTATCCATCTTGTGAATCCGGTGCGCCACAAGGAAGTATTTGTCACAGCGACGATGACTGCGCGTGTAATCTGCAATGCAACAACTCAGGATATTGCGACAAGCCCGTTGAATCGCCGGTCCTCATCAATGTCGATGGCGGCGGCTATAACCTTACGAACGCCGCCAATGGCGTATTGTTTGACTTTTGGGCGAATGGCCGACCATTGCAAATCTCATGGACTGCGCCAGACTCGACGGACGCCTGGCTAGTACTAGATCGCAACGGTAATGGGACCATCGACAACGGCAGGGAGTTGTTTGGTAACTTCACACCGCAACCCCCACCGCCCTCAGGCGTACAAAGAAACGGCTTTCTCGCGCTCGCAGAATATGACAGAGCTGCAACAGGCGGCAACGGCGATAGCGTAATTGACAGCCGCGATTCTATTTTCGCAAGTCTGCGTCTTTGGCAGGATACGAATCACAACGGCATCTCGGAACCTTCTGAATTACACACGCTGCCTGAGCTTTCTGTCGATTCGATTTCGTTGAACTACAAAGAGTCGAAGCGAACCGATCAATACGGCAACCAATTTCGCTATCGCTCGAAAATCGACGACGCGAAACACGCAAAGGTTGGTCGCTGGGCGTGGGATGTATTTCTAATATCTCAATAGCTTTACACCAAAAGCGTCGGCTCGAAAATACCGGCAAGCTTTTTGCCGGTTAGTTTTTTGCGGTCAGATAATCGCGTGGTGCCATCATCGGCACCGCCCAAGCCATCGCCAAATTTCTAATCCGCACAAATATTCGTAAGCCATAGAGAAAATTTGACATCGCTTCGACGGGGCGTATAGTTGCGACCACAATGTCTGCCCGCACATCGAACCACCAATAAACATGAGCCATTTCTTCGCAGGACCACAGGGGTGAAGGCTCGCCTTGTCCGATTAGAAGGAGAGAAGTAATGAGATCGAAGTTTACGACTGTGCTAACGATGGCCGTTGCCTTATCGGTGATCGCAATTATTCTCAGCAACTTTAGTTGGACAAACTCATCGTTTGCCATTGGCGGCGGTCAGGAAAGAAAGAAGCGAAACCTTAAGGACGAGGTCTTGACCGTCATTGATGCCGCGCCTGAGGAGCTAGATGCCGAAAAGAAAGCGGCGAGAATAAAGAAGAACAAGCGATTCGATATCAAATCCAAACTACCGTATTTATTGGAAGAACAAAAAGATGGCGAAATGTCTGGAACTTTGCTTGAGTCAGAGCCACCACCTGTACCGACAACCAGTGATCTGATAATCGTGGGAAGCATTCAGCGGCGGCAGCCGTATCTTTCAGACAACATCACGGTTGTTTACACTGAACTCACCGTTTACATTGAAGCGATACTAAAAAATAACGCAACTTCTCCGGTTTACACGTTCGAACCGCTGATTGTAGATCGCGAAGGTGGCGCGATCAGAATGCCCAACGGCCGTATATTTCGCTATCTCGTGAGCCCTTTGAGAATTCCAGAAACCGGAAAACGATACGTGTTATTTCTCAACCACGAGGCAGACCGAGACTACAAGCTCGTCGTCGGTTATGAACTTACGGACAAAACGATAATGCCTTTGGAAGATTTGGGTGATCGCGAGCCTCTCCTCAAACTTAGCGAAGCCGAATTCCTGGACTTGCTCAAACAGAAGATATCTCAGAGCCAACCTGGGAAGGAGAATTGAAATGAGTAAGCTGCCCCTTCCCACGCAGGCCCTTGCGTTAGCATTACTTGTATCCCTACCAAGCTTGCTCATTCTCAAGAGCGGTCCGCCAGTGAAAGCCCAAAGCTGTACTTCTCTCAACAGCAGCGATTACGGAGCATGGCCGCAAGGGACCACAGCCAACCCAACTGTCGTTAAGTATTATGTGGATAATTCGCAGACCGGGTGGTCCGATACCTCACAAAGGGCAGCGCTGGAAGCCGCATTTAATAACTGGTCGAGCTCCGCCGCTCAGGCGGAGACTGGATGTAATTGCCATGTTAGCTTCGAGCCGAGTTCATCTCCAAGCACTGGAACGTATTGGGTGAACGTTTTGCGCGAGGTGCCTACTAAAGATCCCGCGGATCGTGGTGAATTTCATCCTGTCAATTGTACGGCACAAAATCTTGTGAAAGCCAATATTCAAATTCATCCCAGTACAACAGACTCAGGGGCATTAACAAGAGTGATGGCTCACGAGCTTGGTCACACATTCGGTTTGGACCACTGCACGTTTGGCTGCAACAACTCTTCAACTGTGATGGCCCCGTATAACCCAGCAAACGGCTTTAATGATACAAGCTGGGGACTTCCCGCGCCTAACACCTGCGATCTGACTAAAGTACGGACGGACTCGTGTCCCACACCAACACCTACTCCAACGCCAACTCCGACGCCGACTCCTTCAAACCAGGAGGAATGCGAAGCTTCAGGCTGGTATTGGAACTTCGCGAACGCCACGTGTCATGAGGAGCAGCAAACTTGTGCGGAGGATTGTAATCCGCTAAGTGGAAATCCGCCTCCAGTGGAAGGAGGACCTGTTGTTGGGTCTGCAGACTATTGTCAGTGGGAGAACGGCTGTCCTCCCTGGCAAGGCAGTTGGGCCCTGGGCGGTTGTTGCATCGGTTACACGCCAATAGTGATAGATGTCGTTGGGAACGGCTTCTCCTTAACTGCTGGCAATAACGGAGTCCTGTTTGACATCGGCGGAGGCGGCCACAAGCAGCGTATTGCCTGGACGTCTTCCGGAAGTGACGACGCGTGGCTCGCGCTAGACCGGAATGGTAATGGGACAATCGACAACGGCGCAGAGTTGTTCGGCAATTTGACTTCCCAGCCGCGGCCGCCCGCGGGTCAGCAGAAGAACGGCTTTCTCGCGCTCGCGGAATATGACAAGCCCGCCAGCGGAGGTAACGGTGACGGGGTCATTGATAATCGAGATCCAATCTTCTCTTCACTGCGATTATGGCAAGACATGAATCACAACGGCGCATCGGAGGCTTCCGAACTGCACACCCTATCTTCACTCAGCGTTGACTCGATTTCTCTTAGCTACAAAGAGTCTAAACGAACTGACGAGCACGGTAATCAGTTCAAGTACCGCGCCAAAATCGATGATGCTCAACATTCCAGAGTAGGCCGGTGGGCTTGGGATGTAATCCCCGTCGGCGTGAACTGATTACCTTACCTCGACGCAAAAGAGCAGCCCCGCCTCAAGGGTGCGATGAACGAAGAGTGTACGTCTTGCGAGTGACGACTTTCGCGCCCGGCACATCGATTTGGATTTTGATGTGCCGTTTCTTGCCGTCGGCAATTTCGTTGCGCGGATAATAGCTTAGGCTGTATTGCTCACTGAGTTCCGCGGCGATCTGGGCGAAGGTTCTGGCTAAGTTGTCGATATTGTCGGCCAGGTAGAATCTTCCGCCAGAGTTAGCCGCCAGAAACTTCAAATACATCGTGGCGCGCTTGTATGCGACGGATAAAGGCTCTCCGGAGGGTGTGACGATGTTAACGTTCGCGCCAAAGGACGCGTTTTGCCGATCGTCCGTCAACGTGTCGTACTGGATTGAGTAGATGAGGGCGTTTGACTCCTGGGCCCCGCGCAGACTTTTCTCGTAGGTGCTGGTTCGGCTGCTGGTATCAACGCCATCCGTGAACAGGATGATGGCTTTCTTTCGCTGATTGACCTTATTCAGATAGTTGTCGACGATTTGATCGACGGTGTCGTACAAACTTGTGCCCTGGCCGGAGTGCGTTAGCCTAATAGAAGTTCTGAGGTTTTCCAGATCTTTGGTTTGACCTTCGTAGATCTTGACGAGATTGGCGTCGAAGGTGAAAACAATTGCCTTGTCTCCGGGCCGTAATTGATTGAGGAAGGTAATCGCCGCCTCTTGGATCTGCTTTAGTTTGTAGCTGGTTGATTCGCTCACATCCAGAATCAGCGCCACCGTAAAAGGCGCATTGTCTGTTTCAAAGTGAGCAATTTCCTGTTCCGCCTGATCCTCAAAAACTCGGAAGTTGCTTTTTTTCAGATCCGACACAAACCGGCCGTGGCTATCCACCACGCGAACCGGCACTACGACGAGTGAGGTATCAACGCGCAGCACCTCATCTGAACTTTGTTGCGCGGATGAATGCGCACAGACGACCAGCAGAGAAGCCAACGCGGCAGCGAGTCTTTTGACGGTCTTAGTACTCACAGTCAAGCCCGTCAAACATTGCTTTGATTGTGCTCAGAAATCAAGTCGCACACCGATCCGCACTTGCCTTGGTCGCATGGTGCGCGTGGTGACGAGAAATTGATCGATGAAGGCTTGTCTCTGTGCGGCGGTGGCAGTCGGCCCGAAGGCGTTGAAGTCGATGAACTCGCTGCCAAAGCTGTAAACGGTCGCGTTCAGGACGTTATCGAACTCGATACTCCAGCGCAGCCGCATCTTTTCATTCAGCTTGAATTCGCGTGAAAGGTTCAAGTCTAGAAGGAATTGACCGGGACCAGAGCCCGCGTTCCGCGGCAGGTTTCCTGACTGGCCGATCGTTGGCAGTGAGAATTGATTGAGGATCGAGGCATCGATCGAATCTCCGGGGCGACGCCAGCGGAGGAGACTTGTGTCGCCGAAGAAGTCCGGCCGGTCGTTACTCACGTCGTCGAGATTTCGATCGACCCCGCCCAGACTAATGTTGAATGGCGCCCCGGAAGCCAGCCGCAGAATCGGAGCGAACTGCAGATGCCCGATCGAGCGGGGCGTATCGAATGTGCCGGAAAACGCGAAGCGGTGCCGGCGATCGAGCAGACTGCGCGAACGCTCACTCCGAAAATCACCCGGAACAAGCGCGTCGGAAGTATTGACGATGCCGTCGTCCGTCAAAAACGAAAGCGTGTAAACCGCGCGGAAAGAAAAACCCGCGCCGCTCGATTTCTGCCGCCAGCGATTCCGCACTTCCAAAGTGAGTCCGTGATAGAAAGCATTCCCGGCGGAGATCAGTTGCTCAATTTCCGTACGTGTCGGATCCGGGCGCAGGGAATTCAGCGCCGCAAGAGCTGCGTTGACCGAGGTGGTGGAAGTGAAAGCATTCAGGTTGACCAGCGAGACCGGCACTCCTAATTCAAAGATGCGCACAACTGAATTCGGACTCGCCGGATCGGGCGAAGTCAAAACAAATCGCACCAGGTCACCGGCAGTCGATGTGTTGATGATCGACCGGCTGCCACTCAACCCGCTTAAGAAATTCGAAAAATCACGGGTTGACAGATACTGCGTGAAGCTCGTGAATCCCGCCGGCAATCGCGGCGCATTAATGTTGAATTCGCGCCACAGGTGCAGGCTGTGGTTGTAGGTGTAGTTCGCCTCGAAAACCCAGGATCGCGGCAGTTCGCGTTCAAAGCCGACATTTGCCTGGTAGCTCTCCGGAATGCGTAAGTTCGGATCGAGCCGTCGCGAGAAACCAGCGTTCAACGTGCCGAATTGTTTGACTATCGAAGAGTCAGAACTGAGCGATTGTGGGAAATGAATCTGACTTAAGACGGCGGCGCGCTGCCCCACCGGAATATCGTTTGTGTCGAGAAACAGTTGCTCAGCCCCGAGTGTGAAATCGTCAATCGTGCGCAACAGCGCGCGGTTGTAAAAGACTCCCGCGCCGACGCGCACGACAGTTTTGCCTGACTTGAAAGGATCGTAAGCGAGCGCGAATCGCGGACCGAAGTTGTTGTGGTCGGGGCGGATGCTCTCGTTTTCCCAACGCAAGCCATAACTTACCAATAGATTCGGAAGCAGTCGCCAATCGTCCTGCGCGAAAACTCCGGTGTAGACATTTTGTTGCGTCGAAGTCGTCAGGAAGTTTTGACGAAAGCGGCTCGGCGCATTCGCCAGAAAATCTCCGAAGCTGGTGAAATCGAAAGTTCCCGACGCGTCCGACAAATCGATGAAAGTCGATTTGATCCGTTGCACGTCGCCGCCAAATTTCAGAGAGTGCGCGCCGGTGACGTAAGCGAAAATTTCCTGCGCCTGCCAACGCGATTCGTTTCGATCGGTCGCGCCAGTGGTTGAACTGCCCGCGACCAGAGTCCCCGTAACCAAACTCTGCGAGTCATTGATGTCTATCAGCACCACCGGGCTGGCGCCGCCCTGGGCTGCGACTGCGGGAGTCAAGCGCGACCATTGAAAACGTGTCTGCGCCACCACCTTCGCTGAAAACACGTAGTTGTCGAGGTAGGCAATGGCGTCAGTGTTGCGCGTTTTTGCTTGCAGCGCTTCCGCCAGACGACTGCCGCCGCCAAACTGTCGCAGGTTCGTGAAGCGGCCCAGCTGATAATTAAGTTGGCCGTTGTGCGTCTCCGTGAATCTGTGATCGATGCGCGTCGTGAGAATTTGATTTCGCTGCGGTGTGCTGACGCCTTCGACGAACGGCGCGATGCCCTTTGTAGCGATCAGCGCCGGGTCCGGCGGGTTTTCAGCTCTGCTCGCTCCAGGATTCGTCGGTGCGGGCAAGGGAAAGAGCGGGTTCCGATCGATGGGCAGTAGCGTATCGATCGTCGTCAAATCGAGAATCGTGTCGAACTCGTAAGCGGCAAAGAAGTGTGTGCTGTCTCTGCTGCGGTAGAACGGTAGAATGATCGGCCCGCTGAAAGTGAATCCAGGATCGTGTTCTTCGAACGGTGGACGCGGCAATCCCAGACGTTTGTTGTTGAAGGTATTCGCGTTGAAGACATCGTTCCGATAGAAGTCATAGAGGCGGCCGTGAAACTTGTTCGATCCACCACGCGTTCGCAGATTCACTCGTCCGCCAGACGCGCGACCATACTCAGCCGCAAACTGATTGCGAATCATCTGGACTTCTTCGACGGCCTCTGGCGACGGGGTGAAGCGTTCGCGGGCGACGCGGTCGTCATTGTTGTCCAGGCCATCAATCGTGAGGTTGTTTGAGTAAGCCGGCCCGCCGGAGAGAGAGAAGTTGCCGGCTTCTTCGGGCGTCGAGCGTGAAGCGCTGCGATCTTCCGCGAGGTCGCGCGTCGAAAGCGGCTCTTCAGCCACACCACCGAGGGTGAAAATCAAATCGATTGGCGAACGTGACGGAGTTGGCAGCGATTCCACTTCGCGGGTGGCAATCGTGCCGCCGACAACCGTGCGCGTGGTGTCGACTTCGGGCACATTCGCCGTGCTGACGACCACAGTTTCGACGGATACGCCCCCGGGTTTCAGAATGAAGTCGAGCTGAACATTCTGTGCCGCAACCGTCATGAGATCGGTCTTCTCTTCGGTTGCGAAATTGGTGTACGAAGCCCTGATCGAATACACACCGGGCTCAAGCTGGATAATCTTGTACCGACCGTCTTCATCCGCGACGACTGTTCTCTCGGCTTTAGTCTTGATCAGCGTCGCCGTAACTGAGGCGCCCGGAATCACCGCGCCGTTCTGATCCATCACCCGACCTGTGATCGTGGCGTTGTCGAGGTCCTGCGCGAATACCGGCGCAGCAAAACAGAGAATCACTAAGAGCAGAGAAAGAGGGAGTCTCAGAAAGTGGGAGTAGTGCATTGAATTAAATTGCCCGCCGAAACTAATAAGGAAGGCGAGTTAATTGCGCGAGTACCGACTTTGTTTGTGTCGTTACTTCAACGGAATAGCCGGGAGTTTTTCTAGTTTGCGTGTTGCCGGATCGATGGTGATCCCGGCCGATTCCATCGCCGTTACGCCTAAAATTGGTTCAACATTGTCTGGCCCGAAAATCACGCGACCAGCCGTCACCTCACCCATGAACCTGATTTCGGCAAGACCAAACTCATACTCTTCCACTTTTCCCTTCGCGAGTTCATACGCGGTCTTGCCGACCGGACGAATACCAACCTTGTGCAACTCTTCGGCCGGCGCGAGTGAGTCGATAGCGCCGGTGTCGACAAGGAAGTTAGCTTCGTAGCGGCCATTCAACTCCGAAGGCCGACTCAGGGTTACTGTGACGTGCGTCAAACCCATTGCCATCAGATTAACCTCAGCGAGAAAACCTTTCCAATCGCTGGGCTGCTGCAGCGGCCTCCGGGCTGTCCCTATATCTGCGGACGATCTCGCGCCACGCCGCGCCGTCGTAATGAAACTGTTTCTTCTCGCGATCGAAGGTAAAGGTGACACCCTGCCGATTGTAGCGATCGAGGCTGTTAAAATTTAGGTAGTAAGAAAACTCTGGGGCGCCGTCGGTGGGAATCTCACGCCGTTCGAAACGGCGGGTAGCTTCTTTCGACAGTTGTTCAGCCGCTTCTTCCGCGGCGTCCCCGAGAGCCAGCAAGACCCTGGGTCGCAGCGGCGAGCGCAGAAATGTATTAAGAAAGATTCTGGCCCGCGCGACACGCTCGAATTCGTCAGTGCCGCCAACTAAATGCGCCAGCCGTTCATCGTCGCCGTCGCGCCCTGACATGATCAACGCCTCGCTCTGTATCCATCCGGATGTGCGCCGGGTGACGACGACCTGGGAGAAGGAGACGCCTGCGTAATTGCGCCTGCTGATCCGCACAGAGACGAGCCGTCCGCGACTCAAGCGGCGAACTAAACGCGCTGAAAGAGTGGGAGCCACACGCAAAGCGGCCAGCCGCTCGTCAGCCACAACAGCGATATTTCCACCGGGCGGAATTCGTTTCTTTTGCGCGAATGCCGGGGAAGTGATCGCGGCGAACAAAACCAACGCCGCGACCGCAGCGTTGGAGGTCAACTTTTGGGAAACCCGTGAGATCAGCACATAAACGCTCCGGGCCTTGGCGCTTTGCGTGAAACTCTTCCTGGCTCAAGCAAACCGAAATTTCACCTGGCGCTCAGGCACAAGCAGCACCTTATTGTCGCTTGGGCGCGCGCTTATATCACGCATTCAAAAGGCTAGCAACGAAGTTTGCAGAACGTTTTGGCGAAATCGTGGAGGCTGCTAGATTTAGCTAAACATGCTGAGATCAACACCAGCGGCGATCTAGCGTCTGGCGGTATTTCGTTTGGCGGGCACGGGACGTTTCACGCGACTAATGGCTACGAGCGCGCCCGCTTCTGGTGGGGGTGCCTCGGTAAAATGTGAGAATTCTTCGAGGTGACCTTGCAGGTATTCGAAGAAGCGTTCGAACTCACGCTGCATCGAATCCATTTTCTCGCGCATGTTGAGAATGATTTCCACGCCCGCGAGATTGACGCCGAGATCCCGGGTCAGAGACAGAATTACTTCGAGCCGTTCGAGATCAGTATCCGTATAGAGGCGCGTGTTGCCTTCCGAGCGCGAAGGTTTGAGCAAGCCTTCACGTTCATAGAGCCGCAACGTCTGTGGGTGCAGCTCGAACTGCTCCGCGACGGCACTGATCGTGTAGGTCTTAGCTCGCTGCTTCTTCATCCTATTCCAGTCCCATCGCGACTCTCGGATTCTCCGAATTCAGTTGCGAGTACTTGCGCAGTAGATCCTTCGTCTCTTCGGAAATGACCTGTGGCAACACCACCTGTACTTCTACAAACTGATCGCCGTGCGCGTTCGGATCGCGCAAGCTCGGCGCGCCCCGATCACGCAAGCGAAACTTTTGTCCGGATTGCGTGCCGGGCGGAATTCGCAACTGTGCTTTGCCCTGAACTGTCGGCACTTCAATCCTGGCGCCGAGTGCAGCTTCGGGTACGGTAATCGGCACGGTCACGTAGATGTTGTCGCCTTTGCGAGTGAAGTGCTTGTGCCGGCCGACATTCGTGATGATGTAGAGATCGCCCGGGGGCGCGCCCAGGCGGCCGCCTTCGCCTTTGCCCGGAACGCGCACGCGCGAACCCGTATCGACGCCGGCGGGAATCCGAACTTTGACAGTCTCAGTTTTTGGCAACGTGCCTTTGCCTTTGCAGAGCGAGCAAGGCGGACGACGCTTGCCGGTGCCGCCGCAATCGGGACATTCCTGGGTGAATCGCAGACGCCCACCCGCGCGTTGTACCTGGCCCGCGCCTTTACACGTGGGGCAAGTCCCGACCGCGCCACCAGTGTCACCCGCGCCGTGACAACGCGAGCATTGTTCAGATCGATTGACAGTGAGATTAGTCGTGAGACCGGTAATCGCCTCTTCGAAACTTATCGAAAGAGGCATCTCGATATCCGCGCCTCGTTGTGGCTGTGGCCTTGGCGGTTCGCGTTCCGTTTTTGCGCCGCCAAAAAGATCCGCAAAGATATCGCGGAAGCTGGAGCCGGCGGCGGCGCCTCCGCCGCTCGCGGTCGAACCCCAATCGAAACCAGAGAAATCGAAGGGCGCACCGCGGGTATAAGTTGGCCCCGGACCTGCTCCACGCGCTGCCGCATCGGCGAGATTGTCAGAGTACTGCCCGAACCGATCGTAAACAGCTTTCTTTTTTGGATCAGAGAGGACGTCGAACGCTTCGCTCATTTGCTTGAAGCGCTCTTCGGCGGATTTGTCTCCCGGGTTTACGTCGGGGTGATACTTGCGGGCCAGCCGGCGATAAGCCTTCTTGATCTCATCCGGTTTGGCGTCGCGTTTGACGCCCAGGGTTTTGTAATAGTCCTCTTTGGCCATCTGTCATTGCCGATTGCCAATTGCCGAATGCCGATTGATCCTCTGCCCGCCTCACAGGCAAAAAGCCCAGGAGTTACGGCCAGCGAACAATCGGCAATCAAAAATCGGCAATTGGCAATGTGTCTTACTTCTTATCTTCGTCTACGTCGACATATTCAGCGTCGATAACGTTATCTTCGCCGCCGCTTTGGCTGGAAGAAGCGCCCGCCGCCGATGATTGCTCGGTCGTATCGGCGCTCGGCTCGGAACCGGTCTGCTGATACAGGGCTTCGGCCATCTTATGCGAGACGGTTTGCAGCGCATTGAAAGCCTCGTTCAGCCGCTCGACGCCGCCTTCGGTGAGCGCCTTCTTAGCGTCGGCGATGGCGGTTTCAACTTCGCCAGCAACGCCGCTGACCTTTTCACGGTTTTCGTTGAGCGTCTTTTCCATCTGATAAACGAGACCGTCGAGCCGATTGCGAGCTTCGATCTCTTCGCGCTTCGTTGCGTCTTCAGACGAATGCGATTCTGCATCGCGCATCATCTTGTCGATCTCGTCCTTGCTTAGACCCGATGACGCGGTGATCGTAATCTTCTGCTCACGGCCCGTACCCATGTCCTTAGCAGACACGTTCACGATGCCGTTCGCGTCGATGTCAAACGCGACTTCGATTTGCGGCATGCCGCGCGGCGCCGGCGGAATGCCGACCAGATGAAACTTGCCGAGGGTGCGATTGTCGCCGGCCATCGGGCGCTCACCTTGCAGCACGTGAACTTCGACTGACGTTTGGTTGTCAGAAGCTGTTGAGAAAATCTCTGACTTGCGCGTCGGAATAGTCGTGTTCCGCTCAATCAGTTTGGTGGCCACGCCACCCAGAGTTTCAATCCCGAGGCTCAGAGGAGTTACGTCGAGCAGCAGAATGTCGGTCTTTTCACCTGACAATACGCCGGCTTGGACCGCCGCGCCAATGGCCACGACCTCATCGGGATTGACGCTTCGGTTTGGTTCCTTACCGAAGTAGTTTTTCACTAACTCCTGAACCTTAGGAATGCGCGTCGAGCCGCCAACCATAACCACTTCATCGATCTTCTTCGCGTCTACGCCCGCGTCTTTCAAGGCCTGCTCGACCGGCGGCATCAGGCGTTTGAAGATGGGGTCGACGAGTTGTTCGAAACGCGCCCGAGTGAGTTTCATCACGAGATGCTTAGGTCCCGATTGATCCGCGGTGATGAAAGGCAGATTGATTTCTGTCTCCATCGTATGCGAGAGCTCGATCTTGGCTTTCTCAGCCGCTTCCTTCAGTCGCTGCAAAGCCATCTTGTCCTTCGACAAGTCGATGCCCTGATCCTTCTTGAACTCTTCAATGATCCATTCGATGAGGCGCTCGTCGATGTCGTCGCCGCCGAGGTGCGTGTCGCCATTCGTAGACTTCACCTCGACTACGCCTTCGCCGACTTCCAAAATCGAAATGTCAAAGGTGCCGCCACCAAAGTCGAACACTGCGATCGTTTCGTCTTTCTTTTTGTCCAGCCCGTAGGCCAACGCCGCAGCGGTCGGCTCGTTGACGATGCGCATCACTTCGAGCCCGGCAATCTTGCCGGCGTCTTTCGTTGCCTGGCGCTGCGCGTCGTTGAAGTAAGCAGGGACCGTGATCACCGCTTTCTCGATTTTTTGCCCGAGTTTTTCTTCGGCGGTCTGCTTCATCTTCTGCAGAATCATTGCCGAGATTTCCGGTGGGCTCCATTCCTTGCCGCCGGCGATGATGCGCACGTCGCCGCCGCTGCCGCTGCCCTGGACTTTGTAGGGAACCTGTTTGATTTCCTCGCTCACTTCGTTAAAGCGGCGACCCATAAATCGTTTGATTGAATAGATAGTGTTTTCGGGATTGGTGACCGCCTGCCGCTTGGCCACCTGTCCGACCAAACGGTTGCCGTCTTTGGCGAAAGCGACCACAGACGGCGTCGTCCGGCCACCTTCAGAGTTTTCCAACACCACCGGCTCGCCGGCTTCCATCACGGCCACCACTGAATTCGTTGTTCCTAAGTCGATTCCTATGATTTTGCTCATGTTAAATGCTCCATTGGTTCCGCTTCGTGAGATGCGGGGTTGAATGCGGTCTCAATATAATACCTGAGTGTGTCACTGTCAACCTTGTGAGAGGGTCAATTCTGGCTGAAGTGGGTGGAAAGGAGACTTTCGGATGAAGGTATAAGGCAGGCTGCTATTGCCGTTCGTTGAGCAGGCGCGAGACGAAGAAAACGTAGTGAATGCCGGAAATCAGAGCCAGCGTGAAGACAGTTGTGTAGATAGTGGGCAGGTAGTAGCCGGTGCCGACGCGGACTTGAGCGGCCAAGATTACGATAGCGATGGTCACAATCTGCACCACCGTGCTGATTTTCCCGGGAAGGGAAGGCTGGAATCCACGAAAACCTGTGACCACATTGATTGCCGCTGCGCCCACGAGAATGAAGACGTCGCGACTGATGACGGTGATGGTCACCCAAAACGGGATGGGCAAGTGTTTCGGGACCGGCGCCGGAAAAACGTTTTTCATTGAGAGCACGACAAATGAGGTTACCAGCATCAGCTTGTCTGCGACGGGATCGAGAATCCGGCCCAGCGGCGATTGCTGATGAAATCTGCGCGCGAACAAGCCATCCAGACCATCGGTAATTCCGGCGACCACGAAAACGCCTAAAGCCAGCAGAAACTTCTGGTAGAACAGGAGTGAGACAAATACCGGAATCAGCGCCATCCGAAAGACAGTCAGCAGATTGGGAAGTGTGATGATGCGCGACGACACAGAGATTTAGACGCAGCGCAAATCAAGCACAGATATTTCAGGTGGGCAGCCGTAGCGAATGGGCAGGACAACTGTCCCCAAACCGCGGGTGACGTAAATCTGTGTGTTGCCGCGACGTCCCAAACCGCGGAGCATGCGCTGACGCGGCCGACCCGATCGGCTCTTCTCGGAACGCCAGGTAACCTGGCCGCCGTGCGTGTGGCCGCTCAGGACTAAGTCAACATTCGCGCGGGCAGCGCGGCGAAGAATTATGGGGTTGTGCGCCAACAGAAGCTTGAATTCGTTGTGTCGTGCCCCGGCCAGCGCCAGCGATAAATCTTCGAGGCCGACCATCGTGTCATCAACCCCGGCCAGCCAGAAAGACTCGCCCCGAAGGTCCATGCGCGAGCCTTCATTAATCAGCACGTTGATTCCTTCGGCGCGGAATAGATCGGCTATCAGCGCTGCATCAGTCCAGTGATCGTGATTGCCGAGCACCGCGTAAATACCGTATCGAGCTCGCAACCTACCGACGACTTCGGCGCACGGCTCAGCGTACACACGGTCCTGTGAAATGTAATCGCCGGTGAGCGCAATCAGGTCGGGCCGCAGATCGTTCGCCGCTTTGACTGCGCGTTCCAGATGTTCCGGATTCACCAGCGGACCGTAGTGAAAATCCGAAAGATGAACCACGCGCAACCCGTTCAATTTGGCCGGCAGTCGTCGCAGGTAGATTTCCTGCCGCTCGATCGAGAGCATGAACGGCTCTGTCAACGCGACGCGCGCGGCTTGCGCCAGCGCGGACTTAATCGAGTTCAGTGGCCGAGGTTGCGTTCTGACAGAGCGACGCGTCGGGCGATCGTGTTTCCAGCGGATTGGAGTGGACATTGTTGGTTCGGAGAAAGCGCGCGCATTATAGGCACGCGTGTTCACCTTCGCAATGCAAGCGCGTTGTTGTTTTGTTGCGACAGCTCTAAGCTACTGTTATTTCTTTAGACAGATACACGTCCTGAATCGCGTTGAGCAGCTCGACACCTTCATTCATAGGTCGCTGAAACGCCTTGCGTCCTGAAATCAGGCCCATGCCACCGCCACGTTTATTGATCACGGCAGTGCGAACTGCTGCGGCCAGGTCACCGGCGCCTTTCGACTCGCCACCGGAATTGATCAAACCAATACGACCCATGTACCCGTTCGCAACTTGATATCGAACCATGTCAATCGGGTTGTCGCCGGACAACTTTTCATAGACCAGCTTGCTCGTCTTGCCGTAAGACTTGCCCAGTTCTTTCTCAACCGCAGGGTAGCCGCCGTTTCGTTCCGGGAGTTTTTGTTTGACTATGTCAGCCTGGATCGTGACGCCGAGATGGTCGGCTTGGCCGGTAAGATCCGCGGCTGCGTGCATATCACCTTCGGGGGTTTTGAATTTCGGGTTGCGCAGATAACACCAGAGGATGCAGGCCATGCCCAGTTCATGAGCTTGCGCAAATGCTTCGGCGATTTCTGTGATTTGGCGGGTCGATTCATCAGAGCCGAAATAGATCGTCGCGCCCACCGCCACCGCGCCCAGGTTCCGCGCTTCTCGCACATTTCCGAACAGGACTTGATCGAATTTATTGGGTAGCGTCAACAACTCGTTGTGATTAATTTTTACGATGAAAGGAATTCGGTGCGCATACTTGCGAGCGACGGCGCCGAGCACGCCGAACGTCGAGGCGACGCCGTTGCAGCCGCCTTCCATCGCCAGCTTCACGATGTTTTCGGGGTCAAAATACTGGGGATTTGGCGCAAATGACGCACCGCCCGAATGTTCGACACCCTGATCGACCGGCAGGATTGAAACATAGCCAGTGTCGGCCAAACGACCATGACTGAGGAGCGACTGAAGCGAGCGCAGTACCGCGGGCGAGCGATCCGTTTGCGACACGACGCGATCGATGAAATCCGGTCCGGGAAGATAAATCTGCTCTTTCGGAATGGCTCGTGACTTATGATCGAGCAGCCCCCGCGCATCGTCACCCAGCAATTCCTCAATCCGATCAATCGAGCCGGAAACTCGCTTCATCTCTGTAGCCATGTCGTTCCTCCAGTTTGCGTCGTTGTTTGCGTTACGAAATCCAATTGATGCTTTGGAATGTGCGCGAATTATATCATCTTGAGCGACGGGAAATGAACATGCGCCATGTTGATGCTAAACTGAGGTCGAATCGGAAATCATCATTAAATATGCATACTGCTGCTGTTCTCGAACGTTCTGACAAAACTCTCACGCCTGAAGTTCAGGAGAAATACGAGCGGCTAAAAAGCATCATGGCCGGCTTTGATTCCGTGCTGGTAGCCTTTTCCGGCGGCGTCGATAGCACTTTGATTGCGCAGGTCGCTTTGGATGTTCTGGGACCACCCAAAGTTCTGGCAGCCATCGCTGTCTCTGCGAGTTTTGGCGAAGAGGAAGAGCGATCCGCTCTGGAAACGCTAACCGACATCGGTCTGGCGCATGTCACGATCGAGACCGGCGAAGTTGAGGATCCGCGTTACGCCGCGAACCCAATAAACCGTTGTTACTTCTGCAAAGAACACGTGTATGGCGCGTTGACGAAAGTGGCGCGGGAACACGGCATCCAAACCGTCGTCGACGGCTTTAATGCCGAGGACACAATGGACTTTCGGCCGGGACGAAAAGCGGGTCGCGAACTGGGTGTGCGCAGCCCGCTCCATGAAGTCGGCTTCAACAAGGATGAAGTGCGCAGTCTCGCGCGGCACCTCGGCCTCAGCAATTGGGACAAGCCACAGATGGCCTGCTTGTCGAGTCGAGTCGAGTACGGAATTCAAATTACGCCGGCGATTCTGAACCAGGTTGATCGCGCTGAAACTGCGCTGCGACGCATGGGTTTTGAAGACCTGCGGGTGCGTCATCACGAAAAGCTGGCGCGAGTTGAAGTCGAGCCCAAGATGCTGGCGCGCGCGCTCGCGCAACGCGATGAAATTATTGAGGCGGTCAAAGCTGCCGGCTACGCCTACGTGACTATTGATCTCGAAGGCCTCCGCCACGGCAGCATGAACGAGGGATTGAAGAACATTGGATAAAGAATTTCTTAACGAATTATTAGCGCAGGTTGCAGCCGGCGAGGTGTCTCCCGACCAGGCACTCGAGAAACTGCGCTGGCAACCGGTCGAATCGATCAGCGACTTCGCACGGCTGGATCATCATCGCGCTTTGCGACAAAGCATGCCTGAGTTTGTCTACGCCGAAGGAAAGTCGCCCGTACAAGTTGCGTCGATCATGTCCGCCATGGTCGAGCGAACGGGAACAGCACTGGCGACGCGCGTAACTCAAGCGCACTTCGAAGCTGTCCGCGCAGTCTTGCCGGAGGTCGTTCACAACAACGTTGCTCGGACATTGAGCGCCAACAGTTTTCCGATCGCGGAGATCGGTCGCGCGCTGGTAATCGCCGCGGGAACATCGGACGTTCCGGTCGCCGAAGAAGCCGCTGAGGTTTTGCGCTTTCTGGGCGACTCAACCCGCACACTTTACGACGTCGGCGTTGCGGGAATTCATCGTCTGCTCGAGCAGGCGAGCTACTTGCAGGAAGCGGATGTGCTGATCGTCGTGGCCGGAATGGAAGGCGCGTTGCCGAGCGTCGTGGGCGGACTCGTCGATAGCCCGGTTATTGCCGTTCCGACCAGCGTCGGATATGGAGCCAGTTTGCAGGGCCTGGCAGCGCTGCTCGGCATGCTGAATAGTTGCGCGACCGGCTTAACCGTTGTGAACATCGACAATGGATTGGGAGCGGCAACGGCGGCGCACCGTTTGTTGACGCGCATGCGGATCGCCGCGACAGGGCGCGTCGAATTGTCCGGGCAGGCGGTGGTTCGATAATGCGCGTTGCCTATCTTGACTGCGCCGCCGGAATCAGCGGCGACATGGTGTTGGGCGCGTTAATCGACGCCGGCTGGCCCGAACAGAACTTGCGCGAGCTGATTGCGAGACTCAAACTGGGTGAGGTTCAACTAAGAGTTGAGCGGGTCAGTAAGCGGGGCATCTCCGCTACTCAAGTACAGATCCTTTCTTCACAGCATCAGCCACATCGCGGACTGCATGATCTCTCGTCTCTGGTCACGCAGGCCGATTTGCCGCACACGATCCAGGAGCGAGCAATCGCTGCATTGCAACTTCTTGCCGAAGCCGAAAGCCAGGTCCATGGAGTGCCCGTCGAGCAAATTCATTTTCATGAAGTTGGCGCAGTGGACACGATTGTCGACATAGTAGGCGCGGTCGTTGGGTTTGATGAACTACAGGTTGACGAGATTCACTCCAGCGCTTTGCCCTGGTCGCGCGGAACCGTGAAGACAGAGCACGGCGTGCTGCCGGTACCGCCGCCCGCCGTCGCACGTTTATTGCGCGAGCTACCGGTCGTGGGCGTAGACATCGAAGGTGAGACCGTCACCCCGACCGGTGCAACTCTGTCCCGCATACTCACGAAACAGTTCGGCACGATGCCGGCCATGAAGGTCGAGCGCGTCGGTTATGGCGCGGGCACGCGCGACTGGCCGGATCGCCCGAACGTTTTGCGTCTGACGATTGGCGAAAGCAGCGCTGCCTCCGCTCTGTTGGTCGAGCAGCTCCTCGTCCTCTCGTGCAACATCGACGACATGAACCCGCAGTGGTATCAGCCACTGATGAAGCTGCTCAACGAGGGCGGTGCGCTCGACGTTTGGCTAACGCCGGTGCAGATGAAAAAGAACCGGCCGGGAACTGTCGTTGAAGTTCTGTGTCGCGGTGAGGATGCGCAAAAGCTGCGCGACGTTTTGTTTCGTCATAGCACGACGCTCGGCGTGCGCGAGACCTCGGTAACGCGTCACAGTCTGCCCCGGGAGATCCAGACGCTGCAGACTCAATATGGCTCAGTGCGCGTAAAAGTCGCGATGCTCCCCGACGGTTCGCACAAAGTCTCACCCGAACACGATGACTGCGCGGCGCGCGCTGCAGAAAACAACGTCACGGTCAGCGAAGTATGGCTCGCGGCGGCCCGTGCTTTCGACGCAGAATCCGGCCGGTGACGCCTGAGAACTCTGCCGCAATTTTTGAGTTGGCACGCCTGATTTTCTGCGTTAGAATCCGGTTGTAGATTTAGTCTCGGACATGCGGCTGCTTCATCACCGCGCCACTTCAACCCGCGATTTTCCAAATTTTCGAGGTAAGTAAAATGAGGTGCCCCCGCAACATTTTTCCCCTAATTGTGCTCTTGGTGTGTCTGGCAATTGCTGCGTCGGCACATCCACCGGGCGACAATGATTGGCGCGCTGTTGATCCGGCGGAACTTGCTCTCAAGACATCGATTGTGGAAAAAGACGCCGACGCCGAAGCTCTGTTCTGGGAAGTTCGGCTGGACGACAGTCAGCCCGAAGAGTTTTCTTTGAGACACTATATTCGCATCAAGATTTACACCGAGCGCGGCAAAGAATCGCAAAGCAAGGTCGATATTCCATACCTGGGCCGCACGGAGATTAAGGATATCGCGGCGCGCGTGATCAAGCCCGACGGATCGATCGTCGAGTTGAAAAAGACAGACATCTTTGAACGCACCATCGTCAAAGTCAGCGGCGCTAAACTGAAAGCGAAATCGTTTGCGCTGCCCGGCGTCGAACCCGGCGCCATCATCGAATATCGCTGGCGCGAAGTAATTCCCAACGGCAGCGCCAACCACCTGCGCATCCAGTTCCAACGCGAAATTCCCGTGGCGAATGTCAGCTATTATCTGAAACCTTTTCAGGGCATGCGATACATGCCATTCCGGCTCGGCGACGCGAAATTCGTGAAGGACAAGGATGGCTTTTCGAAAATTGCCGCCACGAACTTACCGGCTTTTCGCGAGGAGCCGATGGCTCCTCCCGAAGACGAGTTGCGCTCGTGGCTATTCCTATATTTTTCAGAGGATAAGAACCTCAATGTTGACAAGTATTGGCAGGACTTCGGAAAGGCACTCTACGAAGCGACCAAGCCCCGCATGAAAGCTGACGGTGAGGTGAAGGCGGCGATCGGCGGCATCATTGGCGACGCGAAAACTGACGAAGAGAAACTCCATCGCATCTACGATTTCTGTCGCACCAAGATTAAGAACACCAGTGATGATGCGTCCGGCTTGACCGCCGAGGACCGGAAGAAACTGAAGAAAAACGAGTCGGCTGCCGACACTCTGAAACACGGGATGGGGACAGGTTCAGATGTGGATTACCTGTTCGCCGCGCTGGCGCAGGCTGCCGGTTTTGACGCGCGCCTCGCGTTATCCGGAAATCGCGACGACTTCTTTTTCACTAAGTCTGTGGCCAACGCCTACTTCCTGCGGTCGTCATTCATCGCCGTCAAGGTGGGCGATCAATGGGAGTTCTTTAGCCCGGCCGAGAAGTACACAGAATTCGGAATGCTCGGTTGGCCTGAGGACGGCCAGGACGGGATGATTCTCGATGCGAAGGAACCGCTCTGGGTTACCATTCCCATGGCGAGCCCGGACAAGTCTGTCGAAAAGCGTACCGGCAAGTTTCGCTTGCTCGAAGACGGCACGCTGGAAGGCGACGTGAAGATCGAGTACTCAGGTCATTTAGGGTATGACAAGAAGGAATACAACGACGATGATTCGCCGACGCAGCGCGAGGAGACGCTTCGGGACGCTGTGAAGAAGCGCCTGAGCACCGCGGAACTCTCGGACATCAAAATCGAGAACGCCGACGATCCGATTCTGCCGTTTACTTACACTTATCATGTTCGCGTGCCGGGCTACGCGCAACGCACCGGCAAGCGAATCTTCTTTCAACCTGGATTCTTCACTCATGGAACCGGCTCGTTGTTCCCGGCGGCCACGCGTAAATACGACGTCTATTTTCATTATCCGTGGTCTGAGAAAGATCACATCACGATAGAGTTGCCGCCCGGATTTACGCTCGACAATGCCGAGCGGCCGGCGTGGATAACGCCGGAGATGACGCAGCAGGTTTGCGCTCAAGTGATCAAAATCGGCACGGACGGCCACATTATCGTTTACGACCGGGACTTCTTTTTTGGCGGCGCCGGCGGCACCATCTTCCGGGTGACCGGGTACGCCGCGGTCAAGCATCTCTTCGACGTAATTAACCAGGCCAACGAGCACACGATTACTCTCAAACAAAGTGCGGCAAATTAGAGGCGCTGCGAAGGAATACAGATGCGTTTGAAACTTGTTACATCGGTTCTGTTGATTTTGACTGGGTCACTGGTGGCCAAGGCCGCCGCTGACGATGCACCGCCATGGTTGCAGCAGGCGGCGAAGCTGCCGGTGCCGGCTTACGACAAAGACGTGCCTGCGGTGGTCCTGCAAAACGAGCAGCACGTCACCGTGAGCGAGGACGGACGGATCACAACTGTCACCACGTACGCAGTGCGGATTTTGCTGCGCGAAGGACGCGGTTACGCGCAAGCCACCGAGTTTTATGAAAACGACGCCGGCAAAGTTAAGGACCTGAAGGCATGGCTGATTCGCGCGAATGGCGCCGTCAAGAAGTATGGCAAGGATGAAACGATCGATGAGGTAGAAGACCCGAACGATATTTACAACGAGTCACGCCTGAAACTAATCCAGGCGTCCGATGACGCAGATGCCGGCGCGGTGTTTGGCTATCAGTCGATCACGGAAGAGCGTTCGATTTTTTCGCAGGACATTTGGATGTTTCAATACCAGCTGCCCACGCTCTCTTCGCGGTACATTCTGACCCTGCCTTCGGGCTGGACGAGCAAGAGCATCACCTTGAATCATGAACCCATCACACCCACCGTGAGCGGTTCGACCTTCACCTGGGAACTGCAAAACCTTCCGCCGATATCACCTGAGCCGAAGAGCCCGCGAATTACCAGTCTGGCGCCGCGACTGGCGGTGAGTTTCTATTCGCCCGCCGACAAGCCCTCGCCGAGCTTCAAAACTTTTTCGAAATGGTCGCAGGTGTCCTACTGGCTTAGTGAGCTGCAGGATCCGCAATCGAATCCGAATGATTTGCTGGCTGAGAGAGTTCGGCAACTGACCGCCAACTCGCAAACAGAGATGGACAAGATTCGCGCCATCGCTTCTTTTGTCCAAAGCATTCGTTATATCGCGATTGCCATTGGCGTCAGTCGCGGCGGTGGCATGCGGCCGCGCACCGCTGCCGAGGTCTTCGCAAAGTCGTATGGCGACTGCAAAGACAAGGCGAACCTGATGCGAGCGATGCTGAAGGTGCTGAACATCACTTCGTATCCAGTGGGAATCTACTCGGGCGATCCGGAATACGTCCGCGAAGAGTGGGCTTCGCCGAACCAATTCAATCATTGCATTATCGCCATCAAAGTCAGCGATGAAACTAAAGCGCCGACGATTGTCACCGATTCCACGCTGGGCCGGCTCCTGATTTTCGACGCCACTGATGACGACACACCGGTCGGCGATCTGCCGGAGCATGAGCAGGGAAGTTGGGCGTTGATCGTTGCGGGCGAATCGGGATCGCTCATTCGAATGCCGGTGACGCCGGTGGAAGGTAATTTACTCGAACGGAAAATCGACGGCACTCTTTCGGCGGACGGCTCGTTGGCTGCCACGATTCAGGAAAACGCCAACGGAAAATGGGCGTCTGGGTACCGTGGCGAGTTTCGCCACTTGTCGCGGCCCGACTATCAGAAAGTGATTGAGCACTGGATTACCGAGGGAACGGCGACGGCCACAATCAACAAGGTCGACCCACGCGACGATGCCGCCGCCGGCAGATTCAACCTCGACATTGATTTTGTCGCGCCGATGTATGGCCAGTTAATGCAGCAGCGATTGTTGGTGTTCAAGCCGGCGATCATTTCGCGCCAGGAAGTGCTCAGTCTGACTGACGCGAAACGAAAATATCCAGTTGTGCTGACCTCAAAGGCGTACGCGGAAACTCTACACTTGAAACTGCCTGCCGGATTTGACGTTGACGAGTTACCTGACGCGGTCAAGCTCAACGCTTCGTTCGGATCATACGCGACCAATTACGAAGTCAAAGGTGACGAGTTACTGTTTACGCGCAAGCTGGTGCAGAAAGCCGGCACAATTCCGGTGGACCAATACAGCACCGTGCGCAGCTTTTTCGAAAAGATTCGCGCCGCTGAGCAGTCGCCGGTGGTGTTGGCGAGGAAATGAAGTGAGTCTTCCTAACGGAGGTCAAAGTAACCAAGTAGTCATCAGGCTGGTTGCTTCTGAGCCTCCTCTTGCTCTTTGGCTTTGCGTTCAAGATCGGCGTAGAGCGAAAGTACGCTGTCTAGTTCTTTACCCTTGATCTTCTTCAGAATTTCAATGCTACGTCTCATGAAATCCTGGGCGCCATCGAGATCGCCTTGAAGTTCACGTAGCACTGACAAATTGTATAGGGTCTTCCACATTCCTACCGGATCCCCAAGTTCCGACGCAATCTGCCAGCTCATGTGATAGGCATTCTCGGCTTCTGATAATCGTCCTTCATCGCCGTATACGTTGCCTAGTGTTTGAAACGCAGCCTGTTCAATCGATCTGTGCCCTGTCACCTTCGCCACCCCAAGCGCTTTCTTGAGGAGTTCTTCTGCCTTGGACGGCTCATTGACTTCGAGAAGAGCACTTGCGAAATTAACCAAGGCTAGTCCTTCTTGAACGCGGTCACCAAGTTCCCGAGCGATATTCAGGCTTTGCTCAAAATGTTTACGACCTTCTTCCCACTCACCCAAACTAACACACAAGTTACCCATATTCGTGAGATCCGCGGCTTCGCCTGAGCGATCGCCAAGTTGACGAGAAAGTTCCAAGCCACGCTCAAGGGCGGCCTTCGCATCTGACCACCTCCCAAGATAACGATACATAATCCCCAATCCACTGGTAACTGCAGACTCGGCCTCAAGGTCATTGAGATTCTTGGCTCGATCTAGCGCCTGTTTGAGATGAGCGTCAGCCGCCTCATAATCCGCGAGCATTATGTAAAGGTTTCCTAATCGCAGTCGCAGTCTCAGTTCGGCCGCAAGATCGCGCTTGTCGGCGGGTAAGGATTCGTAGTCTGCCAATAGGCTCTTTATAGCATTAACCCGTTCTGTTTTCTCTTCTGACGTCAGACTATTTAACGAACTCTCTTGTCCGGCCATCAAATTCTGGACAAGCTCTGATGTTTCGCGAGCGGCTGCTGCAAAGAAATAGACACCCGAGCGAATTGAAAAGAAATCCGGCGCTCCCAACATGATGGCGTTCAGAACGAATTCGGGCACCCAAAGCACTAAGGGACAACCTACTACTTCCGGAAAGGAATTACGCGAGGCATTGAGATTTGCCACCACGGACGTAACGTGCGCTTCGGCGGCGCTTGGGAAAGAATATTCCAGGCCGGCAATAAAGAGCGCGTCCCGCAAAGGCAGTTCGACCTGTCCCCTAAGAGCATCGAGCAAGTGTGCAATGGGTTGTGTGAATTGAATCTCTTGAATATTAAGCGATGGCAATTCGCTACGAAGTTTCTGAATTAGAGAACGACGCTGATCCGCTTGATTACACCGAGCAAAGATAAGCTTGAAACCCTTCGCGAGTTGCAGTGCGCGCGATAGCGCCCGCAATTCGGTCGTTTCATCTAGAACCGTGGGCGAAAATGGGTCAAGTTGTGACGAGGGTTCTTCATTCATGAAGCCGCCTCTGCAGAGATCGGTAGAGGAAGCTGGTCCAGACTTGGCTTCTCATTCTTGATTGCCTGCGTCGCAGCTTTGAACCTCTGGAGTTCTCGCACGATAGGATTGACCGCATACCAGGGCTCGGCCAACGCAAAAGGATTGTCACCGCCGCCGTTAATGTACTCAAGCACGCTGAGGTTTTCGAGCATTACCAAATAATCGTTATCGCCGTTCGGAATTTTTTGATCGCCAGAAATATCGAGTCGCGCTAACTTCTCCCAGTGATTTTCAGGAATCGCGGTGCTGTAAGCGCGAACGGTTTGTTGGATTGCCTTCTGCGCGGCAATTAATGGAATGGGAAGTGTGTTTACATAGGTGCACGCATTTTGCACAAAGGACATTAAGTTTCTGACATGGCCTCCGCAGTAAGTGAGCAGAAAGTTCAGAGCGTCAGGTTCAAAAACCTGCTCCAGCGTAAGACCGGCCAGCCGTTTTTCTAACAGCGCGCGCAGAGAATTCATCCCAGATTGGAATGGCTGGCGAGTGCCCCGCTCGATCACTTTAATCATCGGCAAAACGAATAGAGGGCCGTATCGTTGTTCAAGTTGAGGACCGTCCGCTGAACGCACCAGACGAAGCGGCACCGTGTAAATGAAATGGGCTTTCATCGCAGTTAGCTGTGTGTAGCGCTCAAGAAATAACTCCCGCTGCGAAACGAGACCCTCTTCCATTCCCGCGATCTTGCGAATCTTTTCGAGGTTATCAAGAATTAAGACGATATCCGTGCAACTCCGTTGACCATCAGCCGCCTTGGCTTTTTTTACTGCCAGCCTGGCTTCGTCTAAGAGCGTGTTAATTTCATCCAACATGGTTGACATCTTAGGCTCGAGCACGGCTCTCACCTTCTGACGCGCCGTAGGGTCTTTCTTGAGTCTTTGAATCTTTGTCTTCGCAAAACCTAAAGCGAGTTCGCCCTCATTGATTTCGACGTCACTAAGGAAAAACTGCTTAATCTCATCAAGCCGCTTCACAAAATAGTTGTCCTTAAGCTCAACGCCCAATTTCTCCCGAAGTGTGTCTGCAAGTTCAGTGACGATGGCCAGCAGAATGTCCGTAGGCGTCGCATCATAATCATCCAGATAATCACTGACGTTGAGCATTATCGGAAAATAACAATCCCGCCCAGCCGGTGCGTTAATGAGGGAGCGCTCCAGATGTTTGAGCTCTGAGGATTTTCCGCATCCAATGTGGCCGGAAAAAAGAAAGTAGATATAGTCTTTTGCGAGGCGAAGATGATTCTGAAATTCCAGGGCTAAACCGCTACTTCCGCGTGCTTCTTCACAGTCGTAATAGTACTGGGACGTTGCCGGAACATACGGATCGCACGCGTTATAGATTTCTCGGAGAGCGTCAACCATGTTGTCTATCCCCAAATCGCCCTGATTCTAACATATCGAACACACCCAGTTAGCACCGCGCTCTTAACAGTTATAGGTGTGTGCCAGCCAATTTACTGCCTCTACTCTGCGCTCGCCGCCATTGCTTCGGCTTGAAGTTCTTGCTGGAGAGAGGAACGCCAAGCGCTCTCTAATTCCGCGACAGGGAGATTCATCAGTTCCTCGCCCTCGCTCGTAATTTTCAACCTTTCAGAGCCAACCGTGCCGAGGATTGCCATCGGGCAATTCGCGCTTTCGGCAATGTGTTGGATTTGTGCGCGCACCGATTCGGCGAAGCTGATGATGATGCGCGAGGGCGATTCGCTGAACAGGAGTGTCGGCCAATCGTCGCCGGTGAGATCAACGTCGGCGCCAATCGCTTCGTGGTTCAAAGAAGAGAAGCAGCATTCAGCCAGCGCTACCGCGAGTCCGCCATCCGAGCAATCGTGAGCTGATTTGAGTAAGCCTGCTTCAGCAGCACGCAGACAGGCAGATTGCACGGCCAGTTCGCGGTTCAGGTCCAGAGCGGGAACGTTCTCACTCACGGTCGAGCTACTTCCCAAATCCTCAGCGCCGTCACCTCGCATCACCGCAGCGTATTGACTGATGGAGAGATCATCGCGCGTCTCTCCGAGCAGCGCGATCACGTCGCCGGCATTCTTGAATCCGGGTTGAATCACCCGTTTCACGTCTTCGATTAGACCAACCATGCCGATGACCGGCGTCGGTAACACGCCGCGACCTTCCGTTTCGTTGTAGAACGAGACGTTGCCCGAAACGACCGGCGTGTTGAAAGCGCGACAAGCTTCAGCCATGCCGTCAATCACTTCTGAAAACGACCACATAACTTCGGGCCGCTCAGGTGATGCGAAGTTGAGACAATTGGTGATCGCGATGGGCTTCGCGCCGACACAGACAACATTGCGGGCGGCTTCGGCGACCATGAGCTTCGCGCCCTCACGCGGATTCGCGGCGCAGTAGCGACCGTTGCCGTCTAAGGCGATTGCCAAAGCCTTGCGCGTTTCCTTGATGCGCACGACTGCTGCATCCGCGCCGGGCAGCACGACTGTGTTGGTCCGCACCATGTGATCGTACTGGCGGTAAACCCACTCTTTGGAAGCGAGGTTAGGCGAACTCAGCAAACGAAGAAGAGCTTCGTTCAGTTTCGAGTTTCGAGCCGAACTCAGTTTCGAGTTTCGAGTTTCTAGTTTCGAGTTTGTGTCTCCGTCGTTGTGAAGTCTCTCGCCAGATTGTTGTGATTCAACCTCGCCTAGCGAACGCGAAACTTGAAACTCGAAACTCGAAACTGGCTTCATCGGACGATCGTAAATCGGCGCCTCGTCGGTTAACGCTTTCACCGGCACGTCGCAGACGACTTGGCCTTCGTGCGACACGCGCATGCGGCCGTCGTCGCGCACGTGCCCGATGACCACAGCGTCGAGATCCCACTTCGCGAAGATTTCCACGATCTCTTTCGAGCGGCCTTTGTGGGCGACGATGAGCATGCGCTCTTGCGACTCTGACAGCAGCATCTCGTACGCGGTCATGCCGGTTTCGCGTTGCGGTACCAGCGACAGATCGATTTCGATACCGGTATCCGCCCGCGCCGCCATCTCGCAGGTTGAGCACGTCAGGCCAGCCGCACCCATGTCCTGAATGCCGGCAATGGCTCCGCTGCGCATCGCCTCGAGACATGCTTCCAGGAGAAGTTTTTCCAGGAACGGATCGCCGACTTGCACAGTAGGACGTTTCTCAAGAGCCTCTTCGTCAAACTCGGCAGAGGCCATGGTCGCCCCGTGGATTCCGTCGCGACCGGTTTTCGCGCCCACGTAGAGAACGGGATTTCCGACGCCCGCCGCTTTACCGAAAAAGATCTGATCTTTCCGCACCAGGCCCAGCGCGAATGCATTGATCAGCGGATTTAGCGCGTAGGCGTCGTCAAACGACACTTCACCGCCGACAGTCGGAACGCCGAAAGCATTGCCGTAGTGGGCGATGCCGGCGACAACTCCGGCGAGCAGCGAGCGATTGCGGCGGCCATTCTTTGGGTCGTCCAGCGAGCCGAATCGCAAACTGTTCAGCGCGGCCACGGGTCGCGCGCCCATCGTGAAGATGTCGCGGAGGATTCCGCCGACGCCAGTCGCCGCGCCCTGAAAAGGCTCGATGAAGGAAGGATGATTATGGGATTCGATCTTGAACGCCGCGCACCAGCCATCGCCGACATCGACGATTCCGGCGTTTTCGCCCGGCGGCACGATGACGCGCTCGCCCTGCGTCGGCAAACGCTTCAAATGAACGCGCGATGATTTGTAGGAACAATGCTCAGACCACATCACTGAGAAGACGCCGAGCTCAACCAGATTCGGTTCTCGTCCCAGCAGTTCTTTTATCCGCGCGAATTCTTCGGAAGTAAGGTTGTGTGCGGCGATTGCTTCTTTGTTAATCGAATTCATGATTCAAAAAAGTGAGGCCCATTCGCTCTGTCAGAACGAACAGAGCGAAATGTTTATAGACCGGGATCTATGCTCCAAACAACTCGGCGCGACATCGGTTCGATGTCGCGCCGAGTTGATGATTCATTGGTAGACGTTGGTTCTATAAACATCCTGCTCCTGAACGGAGCTGATACTTCTTGACTACTGCTTTGTACCGAGTTGTTTATCAATGGCTGTTCGCAACTCCGCGGGACTAATTTTGCCGAAGTGCCGGTACGAAACTGTCCCGTTCTTGTCGTAGATGAACGTCGCCGGCAGCGCGCCGTCCCAATTCATGTCGATTGCATGGATGGCCGGCTCTTTGTCCGCCACATTCAGCAGCACCACCGGCATCTTCGCTTTCATCTCCTCGATGAAGGACGCTGCTTGCGCCTTGTCCTCAAGTTCATCGACGGTCACAGATAGGAAATTTAAACCCCTGGCTCGATAGTCTTGATCGATCTTAACGAGGTCGGGAAACTCTTCGCGACAGCCATCGCACCAGGACGCCCAGAAGTTTACGAGCAGCGGGCGCGGCTCGTTAGCATCGCGCTGCAGCAGCTTCTTCAGGCCGTCGAGATCGATAACGCGAATTTCAGCCGCAGCGGCGCTGTTTACCGTGGGTACAGACGATGGCGCTTTGGGAGTCTGGGACTGGGCCGCGATTACTCCCAGCGCCACCGCCAGGATAATTGAAAGTGAAAGACGCTTTTTCATTTTGGCGCACTCCCGAAAATTCGTGATTGGGCGCTTGCCGGTAATGCTCGCTTTACGCTTACGAGACTCGCTTGATCGAGCAGCCAAACGCCGCGCCGCCGGTCTTGCTGATAGCTTTCCCCGCCAGCAACTCATTGAGCGCGTCGCGCAGATCGTTTGAAGTTATGCCTTCCGGCCGCTGCGAATTGTCGATCCGTCCGTGATACACCAGCTTCATATTCGCGTCGAGCACGTAGGCTTCCGGCGTATGCGTTGCCCCGAACCGATCGGCGATCTTGTTTCCCTCATCTTTAAGAATCGTGAACTTCAAACCTTTTTCGGCCGCGTGCGATTTAACTTCCGCTGCCGGCTCAGTCATGTTCGAGTTAATGCCGACGACATTGACGCCCTTGGCTTGGTAATCTTCGGCGAGCTTCTCCATGCGATCGTTGTAAGCGTTCGACACCGGGCATTTGGTCGCAATGAACAGGATCACCGCGCCTTTCGCTCCGGCAAGCGCCTTCAGCGAATGCTCTTTACCATCGGCGTCCGGCAGTTTGAAGTCGTCAATGACAGTGCCGATGGCCGGCGGCGCGGGCAGGTCGCTGACAGTCCGGCCAATGCTGGAAATCGCGGCGAGCGCTACAACCAAAAGAGAAGCAACGATCAAGAAAACGGTGAAATACTTCTTCATGCGGAAACTCCTTTCGGGCGGTTGGGTTGAAGTCAGAGAGTATCAACGAAAAGTTAGACGTGGCAAGCGGCCGCGTGGTTTGCGCGAGCGACAAATCTCACGCAGTCTTTTTCCGCACGCTGGAAAGAAAAACAATTAAAGTCAATGCGGTCGTCACCGCTGCCGACAAAAGGCAATATTGGCAGAAGTGATGAATCACAAAGGCCTGTAAATACAGCAGCCAGAGTGTGCTCAAGAACATGAGGGCCAGGACAACCTTCAGCAGGAGCTTCACGAATGGATAGCCAAACGCCGCCAGAATGGCGAGGCTAAAGACGACGAAATAGGCTGCGGCCCCGACGGCTGCGAGCGGGACAGGGCCGATTTGCGCGTACGGACTGCTGAGAACTTCGGAACAGCCGGAGATGATCGTGCAGCGAAGACTCGCGCCGGTGATGTGCTGGACCGTGAGATAAACTGCGTCGCCGAGGCCAATCAGAGAGATGAGGGCGGCGACAAGATAGAGCCAGGAGAGACCAGACGGTGATTGGGCTCTTGTATCGGTCATAAAATACAAAGTGTCAGAACCGAGAGCGGTAGCGACCGGATCATAATTCAACCTTCTCGTATGATCCCGTCGCTACCGCTCCGGGTTCTGGCACCTTTCTCTCTCCAAGGGAGAGGGAAAAATCAACTACTGATCCAACGCATCATTGATCATCTTGCGCAATCCATCGGGCTTCCATGACTCGCCCGCGGCTTCTTTGCCATTCACGAAAAAGCTCGGCGTCGACTGAATATTGAGCGCGTGCGAGCGTTTGCCGTCCTGGAAGATGCGCGCGGCCACGGTTTCACCGTTCAAATCACGCATGAACTGATCCGTGTTGAGCCCAATCTGTTTTGCGTAATCGACGAAGACCGAAACCGCGGCGTCTTTATCTTTGGATTCACTCCATGTGGTTTGAGTCTCAAAAAGCTTATCGTGCATAGCCCAGAACTTGTCTTCACCTTGCAGGCCGGCAGCTTCCGCCGCTTGGGCGGCGATGTTTGAATATTGGTGAGTGGGAAACAACGGATTTTCGCGATAGATAACGCGCAATTTGTCGCCAAAGTCCGCTTCCATCTTTTTCAATTCCGGGTAGTAGGCGCCGCAGGAAGGACACTGAAAGTCGGCAAATTCCTCTACCGTCACCGGCGCATTCGCGTTGCCGCGGACATGAGCCGGCGTCGCGCCGGCCGGCACCGAACCGGGCGCTGGCG
Organism: Pyrinomonadaceae bacterium; assembly: GCA_035606795.1. Taxonomy (GTDB): domain Bacteria; phylum Acidobacteriota; class Blastocatellia; order Pyrinomonadales; family Pyrinomonadaceae; genus UBA11740. The sequence continues at coordinate 30,220 of DATNEI010000226.1, read as the reverse complement.
TCGGCCCGGGTGGCGGTCCACCTGACCGCCGCGAATTCGACGACAACTTCCACATCGCCGCCAGCGCAATGATTAAAACGATGCCGATGATAAGAAAGGGAAGGGTGCGTTTCATTTGTGCGTTTGCAGTCAGCGAACTTTCAGGTTGTCACGCGGCGGCCGCGAGCGCTCCTACCAGCGAATGAAAGACGGCGCGCCCGTCGCTCGATCCCAGCGCATCTTCGCACGCGCGTTCGGGATGCGGCATGAGGCCGAGCACGTTGCGGCCTTTGCTGCAAATGCCGGCAATGTTGTCGCGCGACCCGTTAACATTTGCTTCGTCGGTGACGTTGCCTTGCGAGTCACAATAACGAAAAACAATTCTGTCATCGCGGCTCAATTCTGCGAACGTTGCGTCATCGCAGACATAGTTGCCTTCGGCGTGCGCGATCGGCATGCGCAGCACTTGTCGGCTGTGAAGTTCATGCGTGAATGAGGTGTTGGTGTTTTCGACGCGCACGTTCACGTGTTCACAGACAAAGTGGAGTTCGCGATTGCGAATTAAGGCGCCCGGCAGCAGTCCCGCCTCGCACAAGATCTGAAACCCGTTGCAGATCCCCAGCACTAACTTGTCCTGCGCCGCAAACTTCTTCACTGAATTCATGACCGGAGAGAAACTGGCCAGCGCGCCGGCCCGCAGATAGTCGCCATAGGAAAATCCGCCCGGAATAATTAACGCGTCATACGACGAGAGTTCCGTGTCGCGATGCCAGATGAAATCGACCGGCTGGCCCACGTGTTTCGAGATGACGTGGTAAGCGTCGTGATCGCAATTTGAGCCGGGAAAAACTATGACACCGAATTTCATGAGTTAGTTTTGGAGTGCGCCGGCTTGACGGCGCTTTCTCAGTATTTCTTACTCTCGGCCCGCGGTCAGGGCAACGCGACAGCTAATACAAAGCGGCGTCAAGCCGCCGCACTCCAAATTACTTTTCAATCTCCACGCGAAAATCTTCGATGATGGGATTGGACAAAACTTCTCGGGCCATGCGCTCGGCCTCGGCCCGGGCATCATCTTCGCTCAAACCGCCGTTGAGCGCGATCTCGAAATATTTTCCCTGTCGGATGTCGTTGACTCCGTGATAGCCCAGCAATTCAACGGAGTGCTTGATTGCTTTGCCCTGCGGATCGAGGACGCTTGGTTTTAGGGTGACGTAAACCTTTGCTTTCATAAGTTTGGGTTTCGAGTTTAGAGTTTCGAGTTCAACCCGCCCGGTGCAACTTTGCTTCGCGCAAAAGGGCGATCTAACTCGACACTTGAAACCCGGAACTCGAAACTGCCGGGCTGGCGAACGCAAGATAATACGGCAAAACGTTGCGCTAACGGTAGCCGATAGCATAGTATTTCCGCCGTTGTTGTAACGCATTCGACTTTGCCAAAGGAAGAAGTTCGATGTCGTCTCCATATACGCCGCCGCCGCCAGTACCGCCACCGCCGGAAACGAATGCGCCCGGCGGGCAAGCCAGCATCGGAATGGACGCGAATCTCGCTGCGATGCTGTGTTACCTAACGATGTTTTGCTGCGGCTTGGGTATCATCATTAGCCTGGTGTTCTTCTTGATCGAGAAGACCAGTCGTCTACTTCGATTTCACGCAATGCAGGCGCTTTTGTTTGGCTGCGTCTATGTCGCGATTGGAATTGTCTTCAGGATATTAGGCTTCCTGGTTAACATGGCCATTGGAGATATGGTCGGCCTCCTTGGTTCCCTGGGTCTCTGGATCGTGCAAATCCTTGTCGCTCTAATCCTGGCAATTCCCTTGATTCTAGCGGCAATCAAAGCTTATCAAGGTCAGTACTTCAAGCTACCGATCATCGGCAATATCGCCTGGAACATCGTCAACAAACCGCAGTCTTCAGTTTAAACGCTCTACTTACTTTCAAATTCGCAGGAGAAACTTGAAATGGATACTGGTAAGTCGGCCCTCGGTCTGGACGGAAATGTAGCCGCTGCCCTCGGCTATCCGATCGGCATCATCGCGATCATTTCGCTGGTCATGGAGAAAGAGAATCGCTTTGTGAAGTTTCACGCGCTGCAGTCGATTTTGCTGCACGTCGCGGCAGTCATTGTGATGATCGCTTTTTGGATATTAAGCGCCGTGGTAATGGTGGGTGGTATCGCCGCGAGCGCGGCAACCAACAGCGGCGCGGTTGGTGGTTTGGCCAGCATGTTAATCGGACTCGTTTGGCTGGTCTTCGTGGTTTTGTATCTCCTTGGACTGATTCTGTCGGCCGTAAAGGCTTACCAGGGAGCGATGTTCAAACTACCTATTATCGGCGGCATGGCCGACAAGTGGATTAAATAGCCGTTCAGAACCGTGCCCGGTAGGGGGCGGGTGAATACTCAATGTTGAGTTTTTGATCCGCTCGCTATTGCTCGCGGTTCTGTACCAAACACTCGCGCGAAAACCTCATCCACATTCCGCAGGTATCTTTCTAAAGAAAATACGGCGTCAATCTGCTGCGCGGAAAGCGTGCCGGCGACGTCTTTGTCCGCTGCCACAAGTGCCCGGAGATCGCCGCCTTCATCCCAACACTTCATCGAATTCCGCTGCACCCACTCGTAAGCAGTCTCACGCGCGACGCCCGCTTGAGTTAGAGCCAACAGCAACTCGCCACTGAAAACCAGACCGCGCGTCGCATTTAAGTTTTCCAGCATGCGATCGGGATGAACGATCAAGCCATCGATTAACGACGCTGCCTTTTCGAGCATGTAATCCGTCGCGATGCTCGAGTCCGGCAGCACCACGCGTTCAGCCGACGAATGCGAGATGTCGCGTTCATGCCACAGCGCGACGTTTTCAAGTCCGACAATGCTGTTTGCGCGCACCACTCGCGCCATCCCGCAGAGCCGCTCAGACAGAATTGGGTTGCGCTTGTGCGGCATTGCGCTGGAGCCTTTCTGTCCCTTCTTAAACTTTTCCTCCGCTTCGCGAACTTCAGTGCGCTGCCAGTGACGAATTTGCAGCGCGAACTTGTCTATCGAGGAAGCGATCACCGCCAGCGTGCAAAGATATTCAGCGTAGGAATCGCGCTGCACGACCTGAGTTGAAACTGGCGCGGCTTTCAAGTCGAGACGCGCGCACACTTTTTCTTCCACCTCAGGTGTCAGGTGTGCGAAGGAGCCGACGGCGCCACTCAATTTGCCGACGGCGACGGCCTCACGAGCGCGCGTTAGGCGCTCGCGATTCCGGCGCATTTCGTCGTACCAAAGTGCGAAGGTCATACCGAACGAAGTCGGCTCCGCATGAATTCCATGGGTGCGGCCGATTTGCGGCGTGGTCTTGAATTCGAACGCGCGTCGCTTCAGGACTTCGAGCAGCTTATCGATTTTGCGGAACAGGATGTCGCAGGCGTCGCGCAGCAGCAGAGCGTTCGCGGTATCGACCACGTCTGAAGAAGTGAGGCCGTAATGCACAAAACGGGATGCGTCGCCGATCGACTCGGCGAGGTTTGTAGTAAAGGCGATGACGTCGTGATCGGTGGTCTTCTCGATCTCATTGATCCGATCGACGGAAAACTTCGCGCGAGACTTGATGTCTGCCAGCGCTGAGCGCGGAATTGTGCCCATCTCTGCGTGCACTTCACAGACAGCAATCTCCACGTCCAGCCACTTTTGGAATTTGGTTTGCTCAGACCAGAGCGCGCCCATTTCGGGCAAGGTGTATCGTGAGATCATGTCCAGTTTCTAGTTTCTAGTTTCGAGTTCGCGTTAAGCTGCGAGTTGAAATTGTTTTGAACTCGAAACTCGAAACTCCAAACTCGAAACTTATTTAAGCGCTGTCGAAGTCACCAGATATTTTGCCAGATACCACTTGCCGCCGTGCTCGATGAGGATGAAAGTCTCCATCGCGTCACCACGCTCGAATTGCGTCTGGTAAATCGCCACCAGTGAATGACCGGCAATCGGCGCCGTCCCCGTCTGTTCTTCGCGCGCAGTGTCGAGGTTGCGCACTTGCATGCGTCCCAGCTTATCGTGCAATCGTTGCAGGGTGGCTTTCGATTCTTCCAGCGTTGAATCCTTGCGCCATTCGTCCCCGGCGTCATTATAAAGCTTCTCGTAACGGCCGGCGTCGATGTCCTGGATTGACGTGTCGAGCACCGTTTGCGCATCTGCGGGAATTCGGCTTCGCCTCTCGCCTTGTTTGCAGGCGATAAAGTTCGCCCCACAGATGAGTGTCAGAAGCCCGACCGTCAGGGAGGGCAACTTGCGTCGTGAGCCCTTGCTAACGCGCGGGCTTCTGACACTCTTCACACTTCGATCCACGCAGTCGGCTCTTTCGGAAAAGACAAGGTGATTTCAGTGTCGCTGCGAAACAGTGGCGACCGTTCGTACAACGCAGTTTCGGCGGTAATCTTCGCCAGGTACGGATTGTTCGCGCGCTGGGAAAGATGCGCCAGCACAATGTGCTTAGCCTGGCCGTCAAATCCGCCGACCAGCCATTCGGCCACGTCTTCGTTCGACAAATGGCCGAGTCGCGAAAGAATCCTCTGCTTTAACTCCCACGGATAATTTTCGACTGTCTTCAGCATGTCGCGGCTGTGATTCGATTCGATCACAACCGCCGCGCAGCCTCGTAATTGCTGCGTGATTAGCGTAGTGACGTGACCAAAGTCCATCAGCGTGGCGACTTTTACGCCGTCGTGCGTGGCGGTGAAGCCGAAGTTATCGACCGCGTCATGCGGCACAGTGAACGGGTGAAAATCGATCTGGCCGATGCGAAAATCTTTTCCTGAGTCGATCTCGACCATGCGATCGCGCAATGCGTCGGCACGGCGGCGGCGCTCATCGTTGACCACTCCGGAGCCTCGTGATTCCAAAACGTATGCGTTATGCGTTTTCGCTGACATGTAAACGGGACAGTCGAGATCTTTCATCAACACCCGCAGTCCGCCCGCGTGATCGCCGTGCTCATGCGTGATCAGAATGCCGTCGAGCGAGTTTGGATCTGCGCCGAGCTGCGCCATGCGGCGCGCAATTTCGCGCGCGCTGAGACCGGCATCGACGAGCACGCTTGTGCCGTTAGCAACCAGCAACACTGCATTGCCTGTTGAGCCGCTGCCAAGAACCGAGAGTCGCATCGTTACTTGATTTTCTTTCCGTGATACGTTTCGCCGCCCTGCGTAATCGCGAGTTCAGACACGCGGCCCTGCTCGTCGCGAGAAAAGCGCAAACTGTTTGGTGACGCAAGCGAGAAATAATCCGTCTCTGAGGACGGCAGCCATTCGCGTTTTGCGCCGCCATTCTGCTGCACGAACAACTTTCCGCCTTCCGTTGAAACAGACAGGGTGATGGTTAGCGCGGGGTTGATTTTGAATTCGTAGTCGCCTACATACGAGTCGTAGATCTTTGGATCGACAGTCGCCACGACCTTCTCTTCCGGTTGAAAATCCGGCCAGTCATATTCGCGCGCGATCGATCTCATAATCTCCATCGCGAATTCGCTGCCGCGATCGCCGTTCGTCATGACTGCCGCGCCACGGCCGTCACCGAATCCGACCCAGTACGCTTCAAAACCTTCATCAACTCCGCCGTGAGAGAACTCAACGGTTTGTCCCTTCATCGTCACTGCCGCACCGAGACCCCAATTCTGAAACTGCCTTGAGAGCATTTGGCTCGTCATATCTTTCGACAGAATGCGATTGGACTTTCCGGCGAGTGACTTTTGAAGTTCGATCGCCAGGATCGCGAGATCGGTCGGTGTGGTCCACAATCCGGCGGCAGCCATTTCCGGATAAGTATGGTAACGACCTTTCAGGGCTTGACCGCGTAAGTGTGCCGTCGCTGCTTGCTGTGCGCGTGCCGCGGGTGGAGGCTGTTCGTATGTGCTGTGGGTCATACCGGCGGGCTCCAGCACGAGGCTGCGCATGATTTCAGGAAAAGGCTTTTTTAGCACGTCGATCAGCAGCTGTTGCATGATCGTGTAACCACCGCCGGAATATCGCCAGATGGTTCCCGGCACGGTATCGACGCGAATCGGCGCGGTGTTCGCCGGTTTCTCGCCGTTTAGCACCTGAACCAGGGAGGGAACTGGTGCGTCGGCCGCATATCCGGGAAAGCCGTGCACTGTTAGACCGGCGCTATGCGTAAGCAATCGGCGCAGCGTGACTTTTTGATCTTTGGTGAACTCATTCTCAGGAACTTTCCACGAAACGAGTTTTGTATTGACGTCTTCATCCAGGCTCAGCTTGCCTTGCTCGACCAGCTTCAGCGCGGCGAGCGCCGCCACCGGTTTGCTGATCGATCCGGCCTGAAACAAGGTCTCAGTCGTCACAGGTTCTTTAGTAGTTGCATCCTTTAAGCCGTAAGCGCGCGCCCATTCAACCCGTCCGTCATTGACGACGGCGATGCTCACCCCCGGAATCTGGTAGTGCGCAAGCCGCTCGGTCAGTGTAGTCCCTGGCGGAAGGGCTGCTCCTTTGATTAGGACGGCTGGGAGCAAGCCGCTTTCGACATGCTTGATTCGTTCTTCCAGCGGTGTCGACTTTGTCGCGGCGAGCTGTGCGCTCGTCTGTTGCGCTGTGACGAAGTTGTCGAAGCGGACGACTGCCGTGGCGAGTGCCACGAGTACGAGAAACAATAGTGACTTCTTCATTCCAAACTACTCCGCGCCGAATGAGGGAGAATATCAGGTTTTGTTGGATTGTGGCGTAACTTAAATTTCCAGCCGTGAGCGATCGACGGCAAAGCCGTTCAAGTTTCCCAGCGCGCCGATAGCGAGTGAATCAGTCGTGAAGTGCGTCTGCGCGAGAGTCAGCATATCCTCACGCGTCACGGCTTCGATTCGTTGAATGATCTCATCGGGCGGAATCCGGCGGCCGTGCACGATTTCCTGGCGCGCCAAGGCGCCGACGCGCGCGCTCGAGGATTCCAAACTAAGCAGAATCGTCGAGACCGCCTGCTCTTTGGCGAGCTGAAGTTCATCTTCAGCCATGGGTTCGCGGACTGCCCGGCGCAACTCATGCAACGACAAATCCAAAACTTGATCGATATGTATTGGCGAAACGCCGGCATAGATCGTGAACATGCCTACGTCTGTAAAAGTATTTCCGCCCGCGCCGATTGAATATGCCAGGCCGCGCTCTTCGCGGATTGATTGCCAGAGACGACTTGAGGTGCTGCCCCCGATGATCGTGGCCAACATACTGGCGATATAGCGATCGTCGCTTTTCGCGGACGGCCACGGCGAGGCAATGATCAAGTGCGCCTGTTCGAGTTCGCCCTTGCGCTCAATGATAATAGGGGCCGCCGCCGCCGGTGGTAGCGCGATTGAGCTCTCTGGAACGTGACCGTTGGTGTTGCCGAAAAACCTGGTTGCCAGATCAACGAGTTGCTCGTGACTGATAGTCCCAGCCGCAGCGATGACCAGATTCGCCGGTGCGTAGTTACTGAAGTGAAAAGCTGCCGTTTTGGCGCGATCAAAATTCGAAACGGTTGCGACTGTCCCCTCGATGGGCCGGCCCAGCGAGTGATCCGGAAAATAAGCTGCGTTGAATAATTCGCCGAGGAACTCTTCGGGCGTGTCCTCAACCATCTTCATCTCTTCGATGATGACGTTCTGCTCCCGCTTCAAATCGCCTTCGTCAAAACGCGGGTTAGCAAGCATATCGGCCACGAGATCAAAGGCCGCCGGTAACGCAGAGTCGACAACTTTCATCGAAAAGCCGGTCATCTCATGCGTGGTGTAGGCATCCAGGTGGCCGCCGAGCCGATCCGATTCCATGGCGATGTCGTGGGCCGTGCGGCGCTGTGTCCCTTTGAATAAGGCGTGCTCAATGAAGTGACAAATGCCATTCAGTTGCGGCAATTCGTGTCGAGAACCTCGCCGCACCCAAATTCCCAGGGTCACAGACCGCAAGCCGGGCATGTGTTCCGTCAGGATGGTCAGACCATTCGGAAGTCGGGTTGTCTTAACTTGATCGTTCATTGATTGCGGAAAGCAGGTGGCAAATCTTCTGGGATGAACATCGTAACACGGCGAAAACGAGGGGCAAAACTCGCGGCTTGCTCAAGTTTTTGCACTGCAAATCCGCGGGTTAATGGTCAGAGTTTCCTTGACAGCACGGTGCGCGGTAGCTGAGAATTACGCCATTCAAGCGGGTGAAGGTCTCTCTCGCCCAGAGGCGCCCTTATTATGATGGCGCTCAGGCATCTGACAAACGCAGCGGAGAATCGAATAAGCGGAAATCGGGTTCATTTCGGCTAATGCAAGCCAAGACATTTCGTTCAATTGTTCGTGGCTCCGTGCCAGGTCAGTCGGAGGTCCAACCGCGATGAAAAAGATCTTCAGATTTAGCACGCCGCTGGTAGCGCTTGCCGTGATTCTGACGACGATCTGCGCGTCAGCCTACGGTAAGGGCACTCGCGGCCTCGCAACTGTCACCGGCACCGTGCGCGACAACCGCGGGATGCCGCTGGCCGGCGCTCTCATCCAAATGATTCGCGAGGGCGCGAACAAGATCGTCAAAGAAACACGGACGTCTGCCGACGGCAGCTTCTCAGCAAAAATTCCCGCCGGAAAATATTCACTCAAAGCCATTGCGACCGGATTCAGCGAGGTCCTTTTCTCGTCAGTCACTGTCGCGCCTTCTGCCGAAATCGCTTATCGCTTCAATCTCGAACCGCTGGGCGCCGGGCGCACGTACCCCGAGCAGCGCAGTGACCGTGACAATGTGAAGTGGCGTCTGCGTGCGGCGCAAACGCAGCGATCAATCTTTCAGCAGAACGGCAATCCGGACGCAACGGTCGCCGCCGTTGACGCTGAACAGTCCGCGAACGTCGACGACGTCAGCATGACCAAGGGAGACGACAGCGGGAGGAGCAATTCGCGGCCGCAAGGTGTCGTTGAAACGTACTTTGAGGAATCAGCAAGTCCATTGGTCTCAAGCTATCAGGGTGTGAACTTTGCGTTCGCGCTACCTGCTTCCGAGCGAATCGATTTGATCTTCTCAGGACAGACCGGCGTAGGCTCGTCAGCTCCCCAACGGTTTGAAACGACGGCGCACCTGCGCGTAAACGATCGCCATCGATTAGGAGTGACGGCCGGAGGCGCTGAGCTGCCGGCGTTTAAAGCTTTTTCGCCAAAGAACTCTCGAGAGAAGTTGGGACAAATGTCCGTGCGTGCTGTCGATGAATGGATTGTGCGTGACGGATTCGTGGTGGTTCTCGGCGTCGATTATTCGCGATTTTTGGGCGCAGGCAATGACGGTGCGCTGACTCCGCGAATCGGGGTGCAGTTCGATGCGAATGCGCGCACCAGAGTCAAAGCCGCGTACGCGATGACCGACGACGGCTATGAGTATCAAAGCGTTCCGAATTTCGAAAGTGGCGACGTCGGTTTCAAACGACCAACTAATCAGCCCGTGGCGTATGTCGGTGGCCGCGCAGTGATGGCTCGCAGCCGGCGTCTGGAGATCGGACTGGACCGGGAGTTGAGTAATCGCTCGGCGCTTGAAGCGACCGCTTTCCTCGATATGACTTCCGGTCGTGGCGTAGGATTGCTGGCGACTCCGGTTTCGGCTTTCTCCGGTGAAACCGGCAGGATGCTGTTGAAAGTTGCGAATCAAGAAGGTTCTTCGCGAGGTGTACGCCTGGTCTACTCGAATCGTTTGAATCACGTATGGAACGCCTCAGCAGGTTATTCGTTCGGACGTGGCCAGCGAGTTTCGCCCCTGGGCATTCGCAATCCCGCGCAACTTTTCGATGGAGGATTTTTCCATTCGGTCGCGTTCCAAATTGCGGGTGACTGGTCAACCGGCACACATGTCCAAACTGTGTTCAGGTTTTCTCCTGAGGCCACGGTGTTTGCCATCGACCCGTTTGCGGGACAATTGGCGGTTTACGACCCCTCTTTGAGCATTCAGGTAACGCAGGATCTGCCCACCTTCGGGTTGCCCTTGCGGGCGCAGGCGATTGTCGATGCGCGCAACCTGCTCGACGTGCAAACGACCACCACTAACGGAGAGACGATCCTGTTGGTTGGACCCAACGGTAGATCAATTCGTGGAGGAATTTCGGTTCGGTTCTGAGACGCGAAACACGCGCGTCTTTTTGTTTTAGCTCCCGATACTTCAGTCGCAGGGCTCGCGGGTTTCTCCAAAATCTCGGACGCATACGAAAAATCGGACGGGCTTGCCGCATGACGCGGGGGCCGCGCGGATTGCCAGCGCAGGAAGCACCCAAAAGGCTAGTTGAAACTGTCGCGGACGTGATGTGGCTCAGACGTGTGCTCGCAAGTCCTTGCTGGAACATTGGTTGCTTCTAAATTCTGCGATTTAGTGTCTTTTGCGGTTGATGTCACCGGCCGCGGATCGGGTGGATTGGTTCTGACGGTTTAGAAAACGTCATGAAAGGTTCAGTACTCACAGGACGAACTTGGGTTTTGCTCGGCGCGACTGCCATGCTGGTCGTCGCGGGTGCATTGAACTTTTCACAGCGTATCCGTCACCAATCGCCGCCGTGGGACGGTGTTACCTGGGTTGACACAGCACAAGGAGTCGTCGCCAGAACAGTCGAACCTGATTCAGCCGCGGCGCGATCGCGCATCATTCCCGGAGACCATTTGATTGCCGTTAGCCCCAACGGGAGTCGATGTGAGGAGATCACGCGCGGCCCGCGTTGTGAACCTGTGGCCAATGCCGCCAGCGTCCAGATGTATCTCGAGCGCGAACGCATCGGCGGTGAGATTCATTACCTGATCGAGCGGCCGTCATTTCCCGCGGAGACGCGCTTCTATTACGCGGATCTCGATACGCTGGGAACTTTCGAGACCACGACGCCCGCCGACTTTTACATAAACTTCATCGGACTCATTTACCTCTGCGTTGGTCTGTTTGTGGTCTTCAAGCAAGGTGGTCGCGCGCCATTTGTGCTGCATTTTGCGACCTTGTGCCTGGTGGCATTTGTTTTCCACTTTTACAAAGCTGCCGGCAGTTATCGCGATTTGGATCTGGCAATCGCGATCCTCGATAACGCGGCGTTCATCTTGTTCGCGCCAATCTTTCTGCACTTCAGTTTGATTTATCCCGTGCGGCAGCATCTGTTTGATGAACACCGCTGGCGTAGTCTCTATCTCTATTTGCCGGCGCTGCTGTTAGTGGCGGTGAACTCGTTCATGTTTCTGCGCGGCGAGATCGGTCTCTTAATCCCCGCCGTAAACCAGCTGTTTGATTATTCGCCGGCCTTCGCCGCGCGTTTCTATCGCATCTCGTTTGCGCACTTTTTGGCGGCGCTAATAATCAGCGCGGGAATTCTGATCCGGCGATTCGTGGTTAGCAAGAATACCGTCGCCCGTCAGCAGTTGAAATGGGTTGTGTGGGGCTCGGCGCTGGCGATTGCCCCGTTCACGCTGCTCTACGGCATCGGCTATGTATTGGGGAACGACGGGACGCCTTTAAGTGATTTTTCGGTAGTTCCGCTGGTGTTGATTCCGCTGTCGTTCGGCTACTCCGTCGTGCGTTATCGTTTAATGGACGTTGAGCTGGTAGTGCGACGGGCGGCGGTCTATGCGGCCACCACCCTGGCCATCGCTTTAGCCATCGGCGCGATTGTTTACCTCGCGGGACTGTATGCGTTGAGTGGCGACGTGGTTTCGTCTGGCGAAATCACTTTGCGGCTGATTTTGTCGGTCGCGGCCATGGCGGCGATCGTGATGATTGCCGCGCCGGTGAAGAATTTCCTTCAGGAGCAAGTCGATCGCCTCTTTTACGGACGTCGTTACGACCTGCGAAACAGCTTGCTGGATTTCGGGCGCACGATCTCGGCCAGCACCGCACTCGATCCTTTGCTTGATTCGCTTATCTCGCGGCTGAAAGAAGTGATGAACGTCGAGCGGGTCGCGATTTTCATCGAAGACGAATTCGCCCCGTCCGGTTATCGAGTTGCGCGTACTGCCGGATTGTCGGACTTGACCGCCCCGCCGGATTTTCGCGACATGATTCGCGCGCGTTCGGCGGAAAGCGGAGTAGTGCGCGCTGACGATCTCGAACTGTCGACCGAGAGCGGCAGTTTTGTTCGCCGGACGCTGCACTATTACGTTCCTTGCGTGGTGCGCGGCCGGATGGTTGCGGTGATTGGGCTGGGCCGCTCGGCTGATGGCGCTTTGCTGTCTTCCGAAGACGTAGAGATCCTGCGCACCGTTTCCGGTTACATTGCCGTGGCGATTGAAAACGCCCTGCTCTATCAGGAACAAACACATCGAGCTGCCGAGCTGGAGCTCTTAAAAGAGTTCAACGAATCGATTGTCGAGTCGATTAATGTCGGTTTATTGGCGGTCGATCTGAACGGCAACATCACCCGGCTGAACTCTGCCATGGAGGACATCTTCGCGATCATCCGCGACGAAGCCATTGGCAAGAATCTCGAGGATTTGTTCGCCGAAGATTTTGCGGACACCTTGCGCCAGGTGCTGGGACCCGAGGGTTGGCGACTGAATCAAACGCGCCAGATTTATAAGCTGCACACTGTGACGCGCGCCGGGCGTACCGTCGTGCTGAATATTGCGCTCGCGCCTTTGTATGCTGACTCGGAAGAACAGACCGGCGCGCTGGTCGTATTCGAGGACGTCACCGAGCGGCTGCAACTCGAGGAACAACTGCAGCAGCGCGAGAGGCTTTCGTCGATTGGTTTACTAGCGGCCGGCGTAGCGCACGAGGTGAATACACCCCTTACCGGAGTCTCTTCGTACACACAGATGCTGCTGGGCATGTTGTCCGAGAACGATCCCAAGCACGCGCTCCTGGAAAAAGTTCGGCGGCAGGCCGATCGGGCCACCGACATCGTGAACAATCTGCTGAATTTCTCGCGCACGGGCAGTGCCACTGAGTTTTCGCCTATCAACGTGAATCGCGTGTTGGACGACACGCTGCAATTGCTCGAGCCGCAACTGCGACGCACCCAGATTCAGGTTGTGCGCGAGTACGGCGAAGAATTGCCCGACATTCACGGCAACTCGGTAAAACTGCAACAGGTATTCACGAATCTGATTCTCAACGCTCGTGATTCAATTTCGAATGGCGACGGACGCATTACGCTGAAGACCGGCACCGGCGACGAAGGTCTGGTGGTCGTCGAAGTCGGCGACAACGGTATCGGCATCGCACCGGAACACGTCGCCAAGATCTATGATCCGTTCTTCACTACCAAGGGCGTGGGCGGTGGCACGGGCCTCGGTCTCGCCGTCACTTATGGAATTGTCCAGGAACATTCTGGTCATATCAGCGTTTCCAGCACTCCGGGAGAGGGCTCAACTTTTCGCATCACGCTTCCCATCAACGATCCACGCGCGCGCGTGACGGCCGCAGTGCTCTAATCGCCGGTGGCGTCTGCTGAATTCCCTTTTAATAGAACTTTCGTAATAATCGTGGCTTGAACCGCCGGCAACTGCAGGCGGTTTGACTTTGTTTCCATGGCGAAAAAAGGCTCTATCCTCATCGTTGACGACGAAGAGATAATGCGCGACGTGCTCGAGACTTTGCTCTCAGCCGAAGCGTATCGCGTTGACCTCGCCAAGACTGGCGAGGAAGGTCTGGACGCGTACACGAAGCGTCCTTACGACGTCGTGCTGCTGGATGTGTCGATGCCGGGCATCGGCGGTCTGCGCGCCCTGGAAGAGTTTCTCAAGCTGGATGCCGATGCAGTCGTCCTGATGATTACCGCTTACGCGACGTTCGACACAGCGATAGCCGCCTGGGAAAAAGGCGCCTTCGGCTGTATTCGCAAACCTTTTCAGAACGAACATATCAAGGCGCAGGTCGCCGCCGGCATCAAGCGTCGTCGCAAAGAAGAAGAGCGCCGGTCGCTGCGACAGGCAATGAGTCGCGAAGTCGATCGCGGCGCAATCATCGGCCGGTCGGACATCATGCAGGAAGTTTTTCGCCTGGTGGAGCAGGTCGCGCCGGCGCGTTCGACGGTGCTGATTACCGGCGAAAGCGGCACCGGCAAAGAACTGATCGCGAAAGCAATTCACGAAGCGAGTCCGCGCGCCACTCGAGCGTTTGTCACGGTTAACAGCTCAAATATTCCTTCTGAGCTGCTCGAGTCTGAACTCTTCGGACACACGCGCGGCGCTTTCACCGGCGCCGTCGCTGCTAAAAAAGGCTTGTTCGAAGTAGCCGACGGTGGCTCAATTTTTCTTGATGAGATTGGTGACATCCCCCCCGAGACGCAGGTGCGTTTGCTGCGCGTGATTCAGGAAAGGGAATTCACGCCTCTCGGCGATACAGCTCCGCGGCGGGTCGATGTGCGCATCATCGCCGCCACGAATATCGATTTGAAAGAAGCAGTGCGACAGGGAGTCTTCCGCGAAGACCTTTATTACCGACTGGCAGTGGTGCCGATCGAGTTGCCGCCGCTGCGTGATCGTCGTCAGGACATTTTGCCGCTGGCGCAGCATTTCATCCGCAAGTACAACGAAGAAAATGGACGTCAGGTGTCCGGGCACCTCAATCCGGATGTCCTGTTGCTATTGGAAAACTATTCGTGGCCGGGTAATGTGCGCGAACTGGAAAATACGATCGAGCGCGCGGTGGTCATCGCCCCGGAGGAAGAAATCACCAAAGAATGCTTGCGGCGCGAAATCGCGGATCCGCAAGCGGCCGCGGCGGTAGCACGTGAAGCGGCCGGAACCTCGTCCGGTATCGATGTGACGCGGGGCGTGAACTTCTACGATGAAGTGAGACGATTCGAAATTGATCTCATTAGGCGGGCACTCGATCAAACTGGCGGCCACCAGTCTCGCGCCGCGCGTCTGCTGGGAATGAATCCCACGACGCTCAACTCCAAGATCAAGACCTACAACATCAATCTGCGGTAATCAACACTCCTTATCTTATCGCGCGATTCTCAGATCGCGCGCTAATCACCAACCCGGAAAATTCTTTACAGTCGCGACTGTTTGGCATAGGCTAGCGCCGATTTCTACAAACCACACAAGGAGCAAACTCACCATGGCTACCAAGAAGAAAGCTGCGAAGAAGAAAGCGAAGAAAGGTGCCTCGAAAGGCGCCACGAAAGGCAAGGCGAAGGGTAGGGCCAAATTAAAGACGAACAAGAAGAAGGGCTCGCAGCCGAATCCGCCGGTAATCTAATCGTCTAGTTAGAGAGATATCGGCGCAGTTCCTGCACATCGGGACGCGTGAGGTACCGCTTGTAATTCTCGCTCCCCCAGTTTGATTCGAGCGCGGCCAGAATTCCTGCCGCCTGCGACGCCAGTTGCTTCGCTTTTTCTCTGTCACCCGACTTGTCGTACGCGCGGCTGAGGATTACGTATGCGCGCCACTCGGAATCGTGTTGATTCGCGGACGCGAAGCGCGCCTGCGCATCTGTGGCGTTGCTAATGGCTGTGTTTGCGTCTCCGCTCAAGAGCGCCGCCTCAGCGAGCGCCAGCATCGCCTCAGGAAGCGGCAGCGGGTTGCGAAGTGTTCGCGCCAATTGCACCGCCTCTTCACATTGCTTGCGGCCGGCCGCTGCCTGCCCCGAGTTCGCCAGCGCCAAACCTAAGGTCGCTTTGGCCCGCACAATCGTTTGTTTGGAATCCGGCGTCGCGAGCGTCACCGCCTGCCGTGCTTTTGTCACTGCATCCTTGAACTTTTGCTCGCTGAGATCGGATGCTGCCGCGCACCAGGTCGCTTCAGCGAGCAGATCTTTGAATGGATCCTGTCCGGCCGGTTGGGCGATGGCCAATGCTTCCGCGAAATCGTTGTGCGCTTCATCGAATCGGCCTAAGCGCGCCGCGGCCAGACCGCGATATTCGGCGGCATAACCAATAGTAAGATCGGCATCCATTGCTTTGCCTGTTTTGTATTCCTCGGCAAATTCCGACCAGGCTTGCGGCCAGAGTTCTCTATCCAGGGAGACATGGCCTAAACCTTCATGCGCAAACGCGATGTAGCGCCGGTCGCCTACTTGCTGCGCTGCTTGCAGTAATTGTGTGAAAGTCTGCTGGGCCGCGTCAGCATTTCCCAATTCAGCATTTGCGAAACCAAGATTCACGTAAGCCACGAACATCTGCCGGCGGTAATTGCCCTGTTGAAAAAAAGTGAGCGCGCGTTGCGTGTAATCGCGCGTGCCTTCGGGGTCGTCTTTCTGTTTGCTCAAGCTACCGAGTGCCAACAGCGCCCGCGCTTCGTTGAATCTCGCTTTGTACTGCTTCGCCAGGCGTAACGCTTCGGTGTAATTCTTCTCAGCTTCGGCCAGGTCGCCTTTGAGCAAATAAGAGTTGCCGATTTCAATCAGGCCGGCGGTGGTCAAATTCTCCAACCCACTGGCGCGCGCCAACTCAGTTGCCTGCTGGGAATACTGGCGCGCTTTCGCCGCGTCGCCTGCCTGGATGAACGTGTTGCTCAGCTGCTGAAGTGTGCGCACGCGCTGATCGTTATTCTCCAAAGCAATCGACCGCTCGAGCGCTTTATTGAATTGCGCCTCCGCCTCGCCGAATTTTCCCTGCTGGACGAGCAGGATGCCGCGCTGAAAATACACTTCAGTCAGGCCTTCGATCTCGTTCGAGATATTGAACAGTTTGTCGGCGCGATCCAACGCCGCCTTCGCCGCGTCGTATTTTTGCGAGCGGCCGAGCGCCACGCCGAGCCGTAAATGCGCGGCCGCATAATTTTCATTTGCTTGCGTAGCCTGCTGATAACTTTCGATGGCTTTGTCGAGCTGCTCATTCTTTTCGCAGGCCCGGCCGAGATCGGCGAGCGCAAACGTCTTTTCGGCGCCCGGCACTTTGGCGACCAGCTGCCGGTAATTCTCGACCGCGCCGGCGAAATTCCGCTGCACGGTGTTGGTGATTGCCTGTAGCCGAATCTCGTCGACGTCGGCCATGGCCGAATGTTTCGCGAGATCGTTTGCCCGGATCAACTGATCTTTTGCGTCGTCAGAGTTGTCCAGCTCCATGTCGGCCTCGGCCAGCCGCGCGTGCGCCAGCGCAAATCGATCGTCATCCAACACCGCTTGCTGCAGGATCTTGCTGGACTTAAAAAACGCGCCTTGCCGCAGTGCATCGACCGCCTGGTCGTACAGTCGCTTGGCTTCCGGCTTTGGTTCGTAAGGTTTTGGGCGCAGCATCCACCAGAGCCCCACCCCAATCAGGAAAACGACTGCAACCCCCGCGACGACGTAGCCGACGGAAATGCGCGGCCGGCGAAAAATGTCTGAGAGAGTGGCCATTGCCCCGGTGGGCCGGTGTTCGTCCGAAGGCGAACTGATCCGCGGCACGGCGCGCGACGCGATCCCTGAAGCTGAAAGCGCAGTCTCTAAGTCTGCCGCTAAATCGTTTGCCGTTTGATAACGCTCGGCTGGTTGTTTCGCGAGCGCTTTCATGGCGATGCGATCGACAAGTTCGGGCACGTCAGGATTGAGCTTCGATGGCGGCACGGGATCGTCGCGAATAACTTTGGTGCAGATCGCCATGCGGGTTTCGCCGTCGAATGCGGGGCGGCCGGAAACGCACTCGTAAAGCAACGAGCCCACCGCGAAAATGTCGCTGCGCGCATCGATCTCAGCGCCCAGCGCTTGTTCAGGCGAAAGGTAGAGAGGGGTTCCGACGATCGTGCCTTCCTGGGTTTGCGACGTCAGCAGCGTCTGCCGTTCGGGATCGGTAGCATCGACAGGTTCGACATTCAATTGCTTGGCGAGTCCAAAGTCCAACACCTTAACTTCGCCACGATGATCGATCGCCACATTCGAAGGCTTGATATCCCGGTGCACGATGCCGTTGCGATGGGCTTCGCCCAGGGCCTCGGTAACCTGATGAATAATCTGGAGCGCGCGCGCGATCGTCATTGACCCTTTGGCCATCAAGTCGCCGAGGGTTTGCCCTTTGACCAGCTCCATGACGATGTAAGGCTGGCCGCGTTTCGTCTCACCATAGTCGTGAATCGTCGCGATGTGCGGGTGTGACAGCGCGGACACGGCGCGGGCCTCGCGCAAGAATCTGGTGCGAAAGTGGTGCTCGTTCTGGCCCGGTTTGACCGTCAGCATCTTGATGGCGACACGCCGGCCCAGCAGGGTGTCTTCCGCGATGTAGACCACTCCCATGCCGCCTTCGCCTAGCTTTTCGACGATGCGATAGTGCGAAATGGTTTTGCCGATCATGAATGGATGTTCGGCCGGAAAGTTGCAGTTACTTTAGCGACTGGAAACGCGAACAGCTAAAGCATTGTGGTGCAAAGTCACAATGAATTCAAGAACTTGATGTAATCAGCCGTTCCAGCGCAAAACATCGTGACTATATGTGATAAGCTTCGCCGCGAAAGCGAGTAAACTGGGCCAGTGCGACGACGCAAAATCGATGGTTGCCCAATCGCCGGCGCGCTGCAATTGATTGGCGATAAGTGGACGCTGCTGGTTGTCCGCGAGCTTTTTGCGCGTCCCAAGCGCACCACTGAACTCCTCGAAGAACTCCATCCCATCAGCAGCCGCACCTTGATGGGCCGCCTCAAAGAAATGGAAACGGACGAGTTGATCGTCCGGGTTGATTATGGAGGTCTGCCGCGCAGAGTGGAGTACGAACTCACGCAACGTGGCCGGCGGCTGCTACCTTTGCTGGACGCGCTGATGCAAACGGGGCAATCACTTCACTGTAACGATTGCGAAGATCGGAAACAGCAGTTGGGTTACTACTGCGACTTCTGTCCGAACGTGCGCGCTGTTTCGTTGGACGGGGCAGCCTATGCAGAGGAAATCACGCCTTCACCTGAACCCCGTCCCGGGGGACGTCCAAAGGACGATTCGATCGTGCTGCTCTAGCTCTCTGCGTCTGAATTTATCAGTAGTACGTTTTATCAAAATCGAGACTGGGGACAGGCCTGCGATTCTGCGATTCTTGAAAGTCGACATTGCCTTCAACTAAGGACAGTCTTCGAACGCCGGCTGTTCCGGCTCGTTTGAAACAACTTCACCGCTCGGCATGATGATCACTGAGTGATCGGCTGGCAGATGTTCGCCTTCCATCGTCACTTCTTCGCCAGTTGGCATTACGATCGGCAAGTGATCGAGGTAGCGCTCAGCATCAATCGCTGCCATGCATCCAGTACCTGCCGCAGTCACCGCTTGTCGATAGACTGAATCCTGCACATCGCCACACGCGAAGACCCCCGGGATGTTCGTCGCGGTGGAACGATGCGATGTTTTGATGTAGCCAACGTCGTCCATCTCAATTAGGCCTTTGAAAAGATCGGTGTTCGGTTTGTGACCGATGGCGATGAAGACTCCCTCGCAATCGAAAGTACGCTCTTCTCCGGTTTGGATATTTCGCAAGTGGACTCCAGTTACGCCCTGCTCGTCCGTGCCCAGGATCCGGTCAACGGCCGTGTCCCAGATGAATTCGATCTTATCGTTGCGGAATGCTTTGTCCTGCATGATTTTCGACGCGCGCAGTTTGTCGCGACGATGAACGACAAAAACGCGCTTAGCATAACGGGTCAGGAACGTCGCTTCTTCCATCGCCGTATCGCCGCCACCGACCACGACCAGGTGCTTGTTGCGAAACGCTGGCAACGGACCGTCGCAGGTCGCGCACGCGGATACACCATTGCCACCGAAGCCCTGGGGCGTCTTGGCTTCTCCCGGAATTCCCAGCCATTTCGCGGAAGCGCCGGAGGCAATGATCAGCGTCTCAGCTTTGATGACTTTGTTGTCGGTGAACAGTTTGAACGGACGTTCGCTGAGATCGACCTTCGTGATCCATTCCTCGAGAAACTCAGTGCCAAAGCGCTCTGCTTGTTTGCGAAACTCCAACATCAGATCCGGCCCCTGAATGCCTTCGGCGAAGCCGGGATAGTTTTCGACTTCGGTAGTGATCATTAGTTGGCCGCCGGGCGTCGTCTGCTTTTCAGTGTCAGCAGGCGCGTCGATCAAAAGTGGATTCAAGTTCGCGCGGGCGGTGTAGATAGCGGCCGTCAGGCCCGCCGGTCCCGAGCCGATGATGACCACCTGGCGGCGAATCTCTTCTGTCAATTCAGCGTCTCCTTTTGGGCAGCAGATTACGATCGGTCAAAGGATTGCCAACGGCTGGATAACGCATAAATCCCGTCGTTATCGGTCCGGCTGCTGATACGTGAGCGCAGGAAAACTGTTGGCGTTTTGCGTTGCGCGTGTAGTATAACTAGTGGTGCACGAGTTAGTCGAACCAGCCAGGCCCTAGCCACATCGTGGCCTGAATTGGCATCCACCTTTGGTTCGATCGCGAGAGATACGTTGAGCAGAAACTCGGATCAAGATAACAACACAGCGGCTCGCCCAATCGAGCGCGTTAGTGTGCTTGGGGCGGGCACGATGGGTCATGGCATCGCGCAGGTTGCCGCCGCGGCAGGATACGACGTCGTGATGCGCGACATCGACGATGCCGCAGCCCAGCGCGGATTGCAGGCGATTGAGCGAAACCTGGCCAAGGGCGTGCAAGTTGGGAAAGTCACTGAGGCGGAACGGGAGCAGGCGCTGCAACGAATTCGCCTGACGACCGACCTGGCCGACATTCGCGACAGCGATCTGGTAATCGAGGCTGCGCCCGAGAAGCTCGAGCTGAAACAGAATCTATTACGCGAAACCGAACCCCACGTGGGCAGCAACTGCATCTTTGCGACGAACACTTCATCGCTTTCCATCACTGAGGTTGCCAGGGCCTCTGCCAGACCGGCCAACGTGATCGGCATGCATTTCTTCAATCCGGTTCACATCATGCGACTGATTGAAATCGTTGTCGGTGGCGAGACGTCGGATGAAGCCACCGCCACGGTGCGCGCGGTGGCGGAACGAATGAAGAAGGAACCGATCATCGTTCGCGATGTTCCGGGATTCGCTTCCAGCCGGCTCGGCGTCACGCTGGGGCTCGAGGCGATGCGCATGGTCGAACAGGGGGTGGCCAGCGCTCGCGACATCGATAAGGCGATGGAACTTGGCTACAACCACCCGGTCGGCCCACTAAAATTGACTGACATGGTGGGATTGGATGTGCGTTTGAGTATTGCGGAATATCTGCATCACGCGCTTAAATCTGAAACGTTTCGTCCTCCTGAAATTCTTCGCCATTTAGTCAGCGAAGGAAAGCTTGGCAAGAAAACTGGCGAAGGCTTTTACAAGTGGAACGACCCTGAACCGGGGCAGCCAGCGTATACTAGTTGAGGCTGCGTAATTGAACCGCGAACCCGACACGCGATGGCGACTGCGATGAGCACTCCTTACCAGAACGAAGAAAGACGCTTTGCTCTCCGAATGGCGCTGCGGCTGCCGATTGTCGTTTCCGGTCGCGCCGAGGACGGCGGCGCCTGGAGCGAACCGACCGAAACTGACGACATCTCGACTTCCGGCGCGTTGTTTCATCTCAACCAAAAGGTCAGCATCGGCGAGAATCTCTACATTCGCGCGCACAAGCCGGACAATTCGCCGACTGAAGCGACCGCGACTGTGGTCCGCATCTCGCCGGCTATTTACGGAACCGCGCGGGTCGGCGTGCAAATCGCTGAGCCTTCCGAAAACTGGATGCGGCTGTTCGTGGCCTGGGTCGCCGATGAGCAAGCCACCGCCACTGACGAAAAGTCTTCCACTACTTAAGTTCTGCTGCGATTTTCCTTAGCGCTACTCGCTTTTCCGCGCCCCTTTGTGCTTTACTTCAAGCACCGAAAAACCTAACAGGAGTCGTTCAGGAGTGAGTCAAAATTACGAGACTATTCTGGTCGAACGCCGCGAACGCGTCGCGATCATCACCATCAATCGGCCCGAAAAAAGAAATGCGCTCAACATCCAGACGCGTGCGGAAGGCGCAGCGGTCCTCGACGAATTGCGCGATGACGATTCGATCCGCGTGGTGATTTTCACCGGCGCCGGCGACAAAGCTTTCATCGCCGGGGCTGATATTGCCGAGTTCGCGGGGCGCACCGCTCTCCAGCAACGCGCCATCATGCTGGAGCGTGGGCTGTTCAATGCGATCGACAGTTTTCCCAAGCCGGTGATCGCGATGGTCAATGGTTATTGTCTGGGCGGCGGCTGCGAGTTAGCGCTGGCCTGCGATATTCGCATTGCGAGTGATAACGCCTCATTCGGGCAACCGGAAATAAATCTCGGCATCATACCGGGTGGGGGCGGCACGCAGCGTTTGACCCGCCTGGTAGGTGAAGGCAAAGCGATGGAGATGATCCTGACCGGCGAGATCATCAATGCTGAAGAAGCGTTTCGCTACGGATTGGTCAATCAGGTCGTGCCGGCGGATCATCTCGAATCGAAGACGATGGAGATCGCCAATCGCATCGCGGAAAAAAGCCCGATTGCATTGCGGCTCGCAAAAGAAGCAGTGAAGCTTGCGTCGCGATCGAATCTCGATGAAGGCTTGCGCCGCGAAGTCGATCTTTTCGCCATGTGCTTCTCGAGCGAAGACAAAGACGAAGGCGTGAAAGCATTTTTGGAAAAACGAAAAGCAGATTTCAAAGGGAAGTGAGTCGGTACGCACGCGTCTCGCGTGCTCTTACAGAACATAAGCAGCCGGGACGGCTGCGTACCTTATGACCAGCAATCTTCAAAATGAGAATTGGGCCGTCCTCAGCGAACGTGGTTGCGAAGCGACGCGTTTGACGCATGAAGAGGCGCGGCGCTTGGTGCACAAGCTCGCCAGCGAGGGTCGTCACGGGTTGTGCATTGTCAGTGACGATGCGGCTAGCCGGGTTCGCCCCGCTGTAGAGACACGTGATTTGGTTGGAGATCGCGCTTAGTCGATCGTTACCACGACCTTCCCGAAGCTCTCATTCGATTCAATTCGTTTGTGCGCCTCACGCACTTCTTCAAGCTTGAAAACAGAATCGATCACTGGTCGTACCGATCCGTTAGCCAGCAAAGGCACGACATGCTGTGCAAAGAGACGCGTGGCTGTGGCCTTCTCTTCGATTGATCGCGTTCGTAAGGAAGTGCCCATGATCCGCAGGCGCTTGCGCATGACGATGGAATAATCGATTTCTGCTTTCGCGCCGCTGGTCGTGCCCACGAAGATCAGCCGGCCGAGTGTCGCCAGGGAATCCAGATTCGGTTGCAGGTAAGCCGCCCCTACGAGATCGAGGATCACATTCACGCCGGCGCCACTTGTCCACTCCTTCACCTTAGCAACAAACAACGAGGGATCATTCCCGACCGCAACTGACTGTGACAGCCCGAAGTCTTTAGCTCGATCGAGTTTCTCGGGCGTGCGCGAGGTGCCCAAGCCGACTGCGCCCGCGGCTTTCACGAGTTGACTCGCGGCCGTGCCGACGCCTGAACCAGCCGCATGAATCAGCACGCCCTCACCCATTTGCAGTCGGCACTGCGTAAACAGGGCATCGTGCGCGGTCATGAAAACTTCCGGCACGGACGCGGCTTCGGCCCACTTCAAATTGTCCGGAACGCGCGCCAGCGCTGACTCAGGAACAGTGATTAATTCAGCCTGTGCGCCTCCACCAGTTATCCCGAAGACGCGATCGCCGAGTTTCCAGGCGCGGGCATCTGCGCCGACGGCTTCAACTTCGCCGGCGAACTCGAGACCGGGTATGTCCTGGGGATAGCCCGGCGGCGCGGGATAGCGGCCCAGTCGCTGCAAGATGTCTGCGCGATTCAGGCCGGCGGCACGCACGCGAACGCGCACGCGATCTGTTGTGGGTGGCGGCGCATCCGGAGCTTCTCCAACTTGCAAGCCTTCGACGCCGCCGAAGGAAACGATCTTGACTGCTTTCATGAATTTGGATTCTAGCATCGAGAGTGGCACAGACTTCAGTCTGTGATCGCAGTTAATCGACACAGACTGAAGTCTGTGCCACTGCGCTTTGCCCTTGCCCCTTTGCCTCGTACACTACGGCGCATGTCTCTCCTCCACGGCGCGTTGATGTTCGCCGCCGCGTTCGTCGCGGGTTTGGTGAATTCGATCGCCGGCGGTGGCACTCTACTGACTTTCCCGCTGCTGATCTGGCTCGGATTAGATCCCAAAGTAGCCAACGCGACCAGTACCGTGGCTTTGTGGCCGGGTCTGTTCGGCGGACTGTTTGGCTACCGCCGCGAAATGAATGACAGCTCTTTGATCCTGATGCGGCTGGGAGCTGTGAGCGTGGTCGGCGGAGGACTTGGCGCGTGGCTTTTGATCGTGACGCCGTCGCCGACGTTCGCGCGACTGGTGCCGTTTCTAATCCTGTTCGCGACGATTCTGTTCATGATGCAAGGGCCGGTTAACCGGTGGTTGCACGTGCCCTCGCCCACGTCCGGCTCGCAAAAGAGTTGGTGGACCATCGCGATCGTCGTGCAGTTTTTCTCAGCCATGTACGGTGGATACTTTGGCGCGGGCAATGGCATTTGGATGTTGGCGGCGATGGGACTGCTCGGCCTGCACGACATTCATCGGGCGAACGGCATCAAGAATTTTCTTGGCATCTGCATCAACAGCGTGGCTGTCCTGGCGTTTTCGATCTCGCATCTGGTTGCCTGGCCGAAGGCTTTGCTGATGGCAGTTGCCGCTTTGCTTGGTGGATATTTTGGATCGCTCACAGCGCAACGCGTTGGCCAGAAAGTGATTCGGCGGGCCATCGTCGTGATTGGATTTGTGATTACGCTGGTGATGTTGTGGCGGATGAGTTGAGAAGAATTGGTTCATTAATTCATTGAGTCATTGCTTCATTTGATATCTATTTGCACTGCACAAAGACTCACTGAGCCAATGAACCAACCAATGAGTCAATGAATCAATGATCCGATGAATCAATGAACCAATAAATTCATGAAGCTTCCTCGCGAATTCTATACACGCTCAGACGTCCTCGAAGTTGCGCGCGATCTGCTCGGCAAGAAACTGGTTGTTCCTAACCGAAAGGGACAACGCGTCGCCGGCATTATTGTCGAAACTGAAGCGTATCGCGGACCTGAAGATCGCGCATCGCATGCTTACGGCGGACGCCGCACAAACCGGACTGAGACGATGTACGGCCTCGGCGGGAGTGCGTACGTGTACTTTGTCTACGGGATGTACAACCAGTTCAATGTAGTGACGAACGTCGCCGACACCCCGCACGCTGTTTTGGTGCGGGCGCTCGAACCTGTGGAAGGACTCGACATCATCAAACGACGACGCGCGGGCAGATCGGAATATGAATGGACGAGTGGCCCCGGGCGTCTCTGTATCGCACTCGGAATCGATCGAAAGTTAGACAAAGCAGATTTATTAGGAGACCGAGTCTGGCTGGAAGAGGGAATCTCAATTTCGCCACGTCAGATTGCCCGGGGTCCGAGGATCGGGATTGATTACGCCGAACAGTGGGTGAAAAAGCCCTGGAGGTTTTGGATCAAAGATAATCCGTTTGTCAGCCGAAAATAGACCGATGCAAAGAGCAAAGTGCGAAGCGCGAAGCGCGAAGCGCAAAGCATTAAACGAAGTGGGCATCTCACTCTTAGCTCTTAGCTCTTAGCTCTTAGCTCTTAGCACTTTGCTCTTTGCCTCGATCTTATTGACCGGCTAACTTTTTCCACACGCTGGCTTCGCCGCCGTTGCGAATCATCTCTTTCACTTTGAAATAAGCCTCGGCGTACGCCGCTCGCATATCAGTCTGCGAACGCGGGTGCTCGAGCTGCTTTTCCAGTTCTTCGTCGATAAGCCTTCCCCGGCGGGGGTGATCATACATCGCGCCTTCGCCAGCCAAATAGATCGCTAAGCCTTCTTCCAGCCAACGCGGCGCGCGATCGTGACTGACGAGGTCGATAATGACGTGCGCGAGTTCATGTTTGAGCGTCGTATTCAACACGCCCCGGCGTTTGAGGATCGCAACAGGTTGCAGCTCGATCGAGCGTCCTTTGGTCGCCGCGGCCGCCCACCATGGCTGGCCGGTGCGGCCAACGAAATTTCCGGTCGAGTCGTTGATGCGAATTTCGAGGAAGGGCAAACTATCGATCTGCACCGAAGCATTTCCCGCGCGTCGCAAATAATCAGCGCGTGCATTTTCCAAAATCGTCAGAACCTGATTCGCATCACTGCGATCGACGTCCGCTGGATAAGTGACGCGGAAGTGTTCGGAGGAAACGGTGACGAAGCGGGACGCGGAGACGCGGAGACGCGGAGACGGGGAGAAAAAGGACGCGGAGACGGGGGGACGCGGAGACGGGGAGAAAGAGGACGCGGAGACGCGGAGACGCGGAGACACGGGGAGATAATCGGAGACCGAGTGTGTTAGCAAATCTGATTTCCATCGCGATCCCGAGTTTGTATTCTCCGTGTCCCCGCGTCCCCGCGTCCCCGTGTCCCCGCGTCCCCGCGTCCCCGCGTCCGCCCGTCTCCCCGTCTCCCCGTCCCGCTCCACCCGTGTCCCCGGAAAATACTTCTCCAAAATTCTTTGATAATTTGCACCGCGCGCGGCCATCACGTGTGCGCCTTCCTGACAGAGGCCCAGGCCGTGACCGAAGCCGGTGCCATGAAAGACGAAGCTGGCACCGTTGCGGGAAACCTCGAAGCGCGAACTCTTTAAGACGTTCCAGCCCAGCGTTCGTCCCACTATGATTTTGAAATCCCATCCGCGCACGACCTTGCGCTGCTCGCCTTCGATCGTAATGAACTCGGCGCGCCCAGTGTCGTCGCGCTTACTGATGACTACTTGATCCAAGCGACGGCCCACGTCGGTGCGCGAATCGGCTTGCAAAGCGCGCAACAGATCACCCCGCGAGATCTGATCCGTCCAGTGCGCATGCGGTCCTGATTCGCAAAATTCGTCGCGCACTCCGGGGAGGTATGCCACGGGCGATGTGCCCCATAGAGTTGCGATGTTGGCGGTCTCGCCGCCGCATGAAGCGCCGAAGTATGAATCGATGAGCTCGCCGCGATCGTCCAGCAGCACTTGTCCTTCGGTTGCATGAACAGCGGCAGAAACCCGAGCGTCAGCGAGGGTGCCGGCACCCTCCCTCACGGTCGGGTTTCCGCTTACGAATCGCTGGCAATGCGTCGTCGAACAGAAGTCGTACCCGTCCTTCGCGTGCCGCCCAACGTTTTTCAGCGCGAAAGTGCGAATCGAAATTGCCAGCGCCTTCAGCGCTTCCGGCTCTGTTTCCATCGTGCCTTCAGCGCGCATGACGCCGAGCACGTAGTCTTCCAGCGCCAATTCACGCGTGACGTTTTCGGTGACAAGATGAACTTTGATTGAAGACCGGGAGACGGGGAGATTGGGAGACGGGGCGATATTCGAGTCCTTCGCCGCGTTCTGATCATTTGAAATGCTCGCTGCCTCTGTGTCTCTGTGGCGAATCTCATTCGCGTACGCCTCAAAGACTGGCCGCGAGACTTCCGCGGCTTGCGCGCCATGCGCGCGCGGCAGAAAAACAATCACGGCCAGTTGCACGTCTGTGGGCTGCATTTCACGGGACGCGTCAGGCGGCCCAGCGAAACCGACAAACCAGCCGTTGGTGCGAAAGCCTTTGGGCGGCTGCGCAGTGCCGGTCTTCCCGAGTATCGTCAGGGGCAAAGAATCAAGTCGCGCGCTGCGCGCAGTGCCGTAGCGGATCGCTCCGGCCATTCCGTTCGCGACGATGCGCCGCTCGTCGGCAGAGATGCTGACCTGGCTGCGTTCGACGAAATGAAAATCATCTGCAGATCGCGTCTGCGGTTGAAATAGATGACCACCGTTCAGGAGCGCCGTGTACGCAGTTAGCAGTTGAATGGGCGTGACCTGAACGCGATCGCTTTCGCCGATTGCTTCACGCGCGGCACAGTCAGCCTGCTGCGATGCTTGAGCAACGGAGGCCGAGCGAACGCGCGTGGTGTCTCCTGATTCGCAGGGTTTAATTACTCCGGCGGCTTCAGATTCTGCGAGGCCGCTCGCCTGACCGAAACCGAATTGGCGGAGAGTTTCGGTTAGATTGTCTCTGCCGAGCCGCTGCCCGAGCGTCGCGAAATAGTAATTGCACGAATACGCAATAGCCTGTGCGGGGGTGAACGGCGGCAAGTGATCGGCGTGCACGCACGGCAGCGAAAAACTCAGACCGGTAAATCGCCCCGGACAAGTCGTGCGCGAATCCTCACTAACCAATCCCGCGCGCAATGCTGCCAGAGTCGTGAATGGCTTAATCGAAGACCCGGGCATCATCGCCTGCGCGTAGGCAGCTTCGATGTTTACTGCTGCACGCACGCGTCCGGTCTGCGCATCCATGACGATGATTGAACCGTCGCGTTCACCCAGGGCGTCTTCCGCGGCTTGCTGCAACACGGAATCGACTTCGGCCTCATTGGTGGCGGATGAGTTTGACCAGGTGAAACTCGGGAATACTCCGGGGCGGGATGGCGCATTGAATAGCACGATTACGGCGCAAGTGCAGGTCAACAACAATGCATGCGCGCGCGTGAGCCGTCCCAGCAGAATGAATCCGCGATCCATCACGCAGGTGATTCAGCGACGGTGACGGGGGCCTTTGCCGGAATTGGTTCAGTCGTATCGCTTGCTCGCAGGAGTGTGGTTACCGTCACCACCCAACCGACAAAGGTAAAGATGAAGGCCAACAGCAAGCGCAGAATGAAAACTGCGAAATCGGTCTTGGTGCCCTTCGGGTGAATCGGCGCGAACAGAAAGAGGTACGGGCCGAGCACAAACAGAATCAGTCCCAACCCGTACACGAACACCGCCTCGGAACTGAACGCCCGCCCCAGCGCTCGACCGATTGTGCCGAAAATCGTTTTCGCCCCGCCCGCAAATGACGCGCGCACGTCACACACCGACGCTTCGATCCACAAATAAATCGTGGCCAAAGGAATAGCGACGCCGAACAGCACAAATCGCAACGTCGTGATCAGCATCGTGGGCCAGTGAATTGACGGCGGCTTCTGCGGCCGCGGTGCGAATACAACCGGAGCAGGCGGAGCAGGGAAGCGCGCCTGGAGCTTGTTCATCAGCCACCAGATGAAAAAACCGATGAGCACAACCGGCACCGTGACGAGAAACAGTTTGACTGCGCTAATCAGAATTTCTTTCAAGGCAAACTTTCGACTACGCGCGAAGTCGAGGATGGCCGCCTGAAATACGAAGAATTCAGCCGGCACCAAAAACAGCAGCGCGTAAGTCACAAACACCTGGCCCAGCGTCGCCTCGCGCGTGGAAACGAAAAAGTAAAAGCTGACGAGCAGCAGCGCGTAGAGCGCAACAAGCAGCAACGCGCGCAGGCTCGTAAGCGTCGTCTTTAGGCTGTCAAACCAGAGTTTCAGGATTGTAGTCATAGTGGCCTCGCAGAGTGCCGTAGGCGCGACATATTTATAGCCCACGGCGTTGACTTTGTTCTTCCAGCCCATTTATGGGCGACAGAATATTTAGCTCCTCCGGAGCTGCGATCATTTTCTTACTACGAATCTACAAACATTAAGCCGCTCTGCGGCTTTGCCGCACTCCAAAGCCTACTTCTTGTCCAGAATCCGCAGCCGATCATTTGCGGTGTTCGCCTGCACAGTCGGTTGGTACATCAGCTCGGCGCGGGCCGGCGCGATCTTGAATTCGCCCGGCACCTCGACGCGCATTGCGTATTGCAAAGTCGCGTCGCCGTCGAAGTAATTCATGAAGATCGCGGTGCGATTGTCGCGGAACTCCCGATTGCTGTACCAGTCGCTCCAATTCCCCAGCGAGTAATTCAGGTAAATGCCGCTCACGGTGGCCACCTGTTCAGCGCCGGCCGGAATTGGATCTTCGATCATCACGTACTGCGCGCGCGGGCCCTTCAAATGCAGCCGCACGACGATCATATCGCCCGACCGCAGCTCGCCCGACAAAGGCTCGATGCGCCAACTCGCCTTGCCGTTTTCATCTTCTGAGACGCGCAGGCGTAGATATTCGCGCGTGACCGTAAGTCCCGCGGACGACTTGGCCGCGACGTTTTCTTCCGCGGTGAAGTACTCGAGGGAGCTGGAAACATACAGCGCGCCCTTGCCGTGCTTCACGACGCGAATCTGATTTGTGCCGCTCAGCTCACCCGCCTTCTTGGTGATCACAACGGACTGCGCGTTCGCGGCTTCGTTCGCGCCAATGTGTTGCCCCGCGATTTTTTCGCCGTTCAGGTAGACTTCATAAGAATAGTCAGGCGAAAGTTCCTTGCTGACTTTCAGATAATCCGTCAGTCCGTAGACTGCGAACGCGGTTTCTTTCGTTGACAGCCAGTAGTAGCCGTTGCTGCGGTTCTTTACCAGCCACCGCGCCGCTTTGGGCAGCAGATACGATCCTGGATCGAT
>DATNEI010000224.1:0-11511 GCA_035606795.1 Pyrinomonadaceae bacterium | reverse complement strand
GTTGCCGTCGCGCCGCTTGTAAAGTACGCCCAGACGATTGGTGTCCGAGTCGCGAAACACCACGAATTGATCGGTTTTGTCCGTCAACTCCAGCGCGGCTTCTTCGGCTGTCATCGGTTTCACTGAGTAACGGCGCGCCGGAATAATGCGGACCGGCGGCGGCGTTGCCTCGAGCTGGCCTGACATTCGTTCTGAGATTGAAGCATCATGTTTCAGGCATTATGGTTTTTCAGGTGTGAGTTAGTTCACCAGGTGTTGTAGGCTGTTCCCCGTGAAGAAATTGCGACGGAAGAACTATGAATATCTATGATGCCTCTTTTTCCCTTTAGCAGTTTCGGGTCCTCACCAATCACAACCTGCCAATCGTCCTTGCCGGTTATCGGATCTTCGAAGGTATGAGCAAGACCCGACCGTCGAAATTCCGCGAGCGATTGAGGTAACTCATTTCTAGCTGCTGCATAATCGCGGAGTCCGATACGAAATGACTCTAGGCGACTTTGCAAAAGGTTTTCTTTTAGCCGAAGATCATTTTGGCGAATCCTGGAAATTACCGTGCACGAAGACAATTCAACTAGTAAAAGGACTATCAGCGCTCCGATAACGAATCTCGAACGCATTGCTCTTGTCTCCTCGAGGATTAGTCTGCCGAGTGCGACTTGCCTAACATCTTTGGGGTTGCTCTTGGCTTCGACTCGCTCTAATTCGCAGTCATGGCGCAAGAATAGTCTCGAAACACTCAATCGGATGACAAGTACCTTCATACTTGACTGGTTTGAGGTTGCCTAAACACAAGGTTGGCCCAAACGGCTGATTCCTCACCCAATACTCGGTGCGGTATTCGTATTGAAGGAAGGATCCACACGCGAGTTGAATGCGAACGAATCCGCTTACTGTGCAATTCACATTGCACGGACTAATCGTGTAAAAGTCAGCAGTGCCGTCTGTGTACTCTTGTCCTTCGACCATCGCGGCATTCGAGATGCCCGCGACTTTGAAACCCGTGACGTCTGAGCTGCAATCCTGGAAATTGTTATCGTAGCAGTTTTGCCAGACGCAAATAAAAGGGAGCGCCGGGCGCTCCCGTTAAAAATCCAAATCCGTAATCCTCATGGTTCAATTAGACCAAAGTTGCCGTCGCGCCGCTTGTAAAGTACGCCCAGACGATTGGTGTCCGAGTCGCGAAACACCACGAATTGATCGGTTTTGTCCGTCAACTCCAGCGCGGCTTCTTCGGCTGTCATCGGTTTCACTGAGTAACGGCGCGCTGGAATAATGCGGACCGGCGGCGGCGTTGCCTCGAGCTGGCCATCGGGATTCGGCGCGACTACTGAAGTTTTGCGAGCGTGCTGTTTGCGATCGATGATGCGTTTCTTTATCTTGACCGCCTGCTTCTCGATCTTATCGACCGCGCGCGTCAACGCCATGTACATATCGGCATTGGTGTCGGTCGCGGTTAAGGTGTGTTCGCGCCAGTGCACGATAATTTCACCGATTTGACGATTCTTCTCGACTTCAAGAATCACATGCACGCGCGGTTCAGTTCCGTTAAAAATGTTGTCTAATTTTTTGAATTGTTCCTCAACATGGCGGCGAATTGCTGGGGTTACCTCAACGTGGCGTCCGGTGTATTCAAACGTCATTCTGTTTCGCGCCTCCTGGCATCTGACACAAGAACGGATCAGAGCATGCGGTCCCGGATCCGCGGCGGACTGCGGTCAAATAACCGCCCGGCGTTCCCGCGAGCCCGGAATACTCATCTGGTCGCGATACTTTGCCACCGTTCTGCGTGAAAGTTTAATTCCGTCTTTCACTAGGATTTTTACCACTTGATCGTCGGTAATTGGGTTGTGAGAGTCTTCTTCTTCTATCAATTTTTTGATCTTAAGCTTGATAATGCGGGTGGAAACTTCTTCGCCTTCTTCGTTCAGCATGCCTTCGGTGAAGAAGCGGCGCAGCTCGATGACGCCCTGTGGCGTGTGCGCGTACTTGCGATTCACCACGCGCGAAACAGTCGACAGGTGCATGCCGATGTCTTCCGCGATGTCTTTCAGCATCATAGGCTTGATGTGCTGCACGCCGTGATCGAGAAAATCCCGTTGACGATTGACGATCGACTCGACTACGCGATAGATCGTCTGGCGCCGATGTTCGATATTGCGCAGTAAGTCCACCGCCGACCGCATTTTCTCTTTGATAAAATCGCGCGTCTCTTTCGTTACGCCCTGCGAAAGCATCTGTTGGTAGCTGGGACTGATTCGCAGACGCGGGCTGCCATCATCGGCGAAATAGATCACGTACTCGCCGTTCTCGTCCAGCTTCTCGATATAGATTTCGGGCGAAATAAGAATCGGCTCTTCCGATGAATAACGACGCCCCGGATAGGGATCGAGCGTGCGAATAAATTGGGTTTCGGCGGCCAGGGTTTCAATATCGACGCCAGTCTGCTTCGCGAGATGGGGCAGTTTGTGCTGCTGCAAACTCTCCAGATGATCGCGAATCAGGCTAGCGGCCAGACGCTCCGTCTCTCCACGCGCCTCGAGTTGCGCTAACAGGCATTCGCGCACATCCCGTGCGCCGCAGCCAACCGGCTCAAGTCTCATCACCAGTTGCCGCGCGCGTTCGACGACTTCTTCCGACCACCCACCTTGCGTCGCGATTTCTTCGTTGGTCGCGTTCAGTCGTCCATCGTGATCGAGGTTCCCGATCACCGTTTCCGCGGCATCGCAAACTGCACCGTCCATGCAGTCCATGTGGAGTTGCCACTCGAGATGTTCCGCCAGCGAAGGCGCCTTGGTCAGAAACTGCTCGAACGTTGGCGCATCTTCCTTGTATTCGAATTCCTGTGTCTTGTAGCCAGGATCGAGATAGTCCTGAAACTCGCGACCAAAATCGACCTCTTCAAAAGGATCGCGAGCCGCTTCCGCGGCGTTTTCTTCGCCGGCCTCGGCCGCGGCTGCCTCAATATCGCCGTCGGTCTCGCCGCCGGAAGTAAATTCAGTCTCGGCTTCAGTTTCACTGAAACCTGCTTCGGCTTCTCCGGAGCCATTCGACCCGGGCGATCCAAGCTCTGGCGCCGATCCCTCGACAGGTTGCGCCGGCAAATTTTCTACATCACCGCCGCTGGCCATGTGATCGAGGATCTTCTCAGCCAGTTCGCGCGCTTCTTCCTGCGTGGCAACTTCTTCCAGCACGGGGTTCTCGTTCAGTTGCTGCTGAATTAAGTCCGCCAGTTCGAGGGTAGTCATC
Organism: Pyrinomonadaceae bacterium; assembly: GCA_035606795.1. GTDB lineage: Bacteria > Acidobacteriota > Blastocatellia > Pyrinomonadales > Pyrinomonadaceae > UBA11740. The sequence continues at coordinate 8,265 of DATNEI010000224.1, read as the reverse complement.
TGCAACATCTCGATCCGCTGGCGCAGCTGTGGCGTCAGCACGAGCCGTTGCGAAAGACTGGTGGTTAACCTAACTGACATAGTCGGTGACGTTGCTCTCTAATGCCGGGGTTGCATTTTGCGGGAATCCCGCGTGGAGAGATTATAACTCAATCGCGCAGCAATGGCGCATGTTGTCACATTCGGAATTTTTCGCCCAGATAAAGTCTTCGAACCTCAGCATCTTCTGTCAAGTCGCGCGGCGCGCCCGAGCGAAATATTTTTCCGTCAGCCATGATGTAGGCACGATCCGTCACGCCGAGCGTTTCGCGCACGTTGTGATCAGTGACCAAAATTCCAATGCCGCGGTTGCGCAGATAGAGGATGACATTCTGAATATCATCGATCGCTTTGGGATCGATTCCCGCAAATGGTTCGTCAAGCAGGATGAACTGCGGCTCAGTCGCGAGCGCCCGGGCGATCTCTGTACGCCGGCGTTCACCGCCAGACAGCGATTCGCCGCGCGTGTTCCGGACTTGCGCGATACCAAATTCCTGGAGGAGCTCTTCGACGCGCTTCAGCTGTTCACGCCGCCGCAATCCCATCGTCTCCAGTACCGCCAGCAAGTTTTCGGCGACCGTTAGTTTGCGAAAGACAGACGGCTCCTGCGGTAGGTAACCGACACCAAGGCGCGCGCGCAGGTACATCGGCAGCCGCGTGATGTTTTCTCCCGCCAGGAGGATGCGCCCGGCCTCTGGCGCCTCAAGTCCGACGATCATGTAAAAGGTCGTGGTCTTGCCCGCGCCGTTCGCGCCGAGTAACCCCACAACCTCACCCGGCTCGACATGCAGCGTGACATCATCGACCACGCGACGCCGGCCGTAAGATTTTCTCAGGCTGAACGCAGCCAGGGCGCGCGCTGAAGGCGCCGGCGCTACGTGGCGGGACGCTTCGAACGTGCCAGGCGCAATAGTCGGTGCGTCGATGAGCTGTGACAAGTTCGTTTTTCCTGGTCTTACGTGGTCGCAGATTCCGTTTGCAGTTTACTCGCCCGCACGGCCGCCACAAACTCTTTCATGCGCGCATGGTCTTTTTTACCGGGCGAGATCTCCAGCGAGCTACACGCGTCGACACCGTAGGGGCGAACCGCCGCGATGGCGTCGGCAACGTTCTCTGGAGCAAGTCCGCCGGCGAGAAAAACGCGCGGGAGTTTTTGCACAAGTTCACGTGCCAGCGCCCAATCGGCCTTTCGGCCGGTGCCGCCGCGCAACTGGGGATCATACGCATCAATCATGAAAGCGTCGACGGAGTACTGTTGATATTTCGCGGCGTCGATAGGCTGGTTGCTGTTGATGGCCTTTATCACGAATTGCTTGAGTTGCCTCTGTTTCAGTCCGGCACAAAAATCCAAGTCCTCGTCGCCATGGAGCTGGATTCCATCTAACTGAGTTTCTGTAGCTATCCGCGCGACCTCATTCATCGACTCGTTGACGAAGACACCGACAAGCTTAACCGTAGTCTCATTGCCTGATCGAATTACCTGGACGATTTCGCGCGCAGCTTTGGGTTCGATAAATCTCGGACTGCGACGATAGAAGTTAAATCCCAACATGTCCGCGCCCGCGTCGATCGCTGCGCGAGCGTCCTCTAGACTAGTGATGCCACAAACTTTGGTGAAGACTGTGCGTGACGCTGGTAGTTCAGGACCGCCAATGAAATCGCGCACGGCTTGAACCGGATCAGGCGCCCGCATCAGGGCCTCACCGACCAGAAAACCTTTATAGCCAAGCGCTCGCAGCCGCTGAACTTCACCGGGAGTCAATCCGCTTTCGCTCACGAGAATCGCGTCGGCGGGTGCGGTGCGAGCAAGCAATGTCGAAGTCTCAGTCGAGACCTCGAAAGTTCGGAGGTTGCGATTGTTGACCCCTATCAATCGCGCGCCGCATTTCACCGCACGATCAAGCTCGGCTTTGTCGTGGACTTCGACCAGCGCATCCATGCCCAACTCGTTTTCAGCAAGCGCGCGCAGAGTCGAGAGTGTTTCGTCATCCAGCGCGGCGACGATCAAAAGCAGCGCATCAGCGCCCGCGGCTGCTGATTCATAAACCTGATATTCGTCGACGATGAAATCCTTCCGCAGAATGGGAAGGGAAGTGCCCGCGCGGATTTTGTGCAGGTCATGTAACGAGCCGTCGAAATAATCTTCTTCGGTCAACACAGAGAGGGCAGTTGCGCCACCTGATTCATAACTCTGCGCGACGGTTTCGGGATCAGCCTGGTAATTGATTCTGCCTTTGGAAGGCGAGCGTCGCTTGAATTCGGCGATGATGTTTGGCCGGCTCGAATCGCGCAGCGCTTCGGCCAGACGATGAGGCCGCAGGTTGCCAGCACCAGCGAGTTCGCGCACGCGCTCTAACGGCAAGCGTCCTTTTGCCGCCGCCACGCGTTGCCGCTTCGCTTCGATGATTTCGGAAAGAAAATCCATTTTCAATCTTGCGTAAATCGAATTAATTCGGTGAGTTTCTCGCTGGCGCCGCCGCTATCGATGCTTTGCTCAGCCAGACGCATTCCTTCTTCTAAATCGGCAGCCACTCCACCGACATGCAGAGCCGCAGCTGCGTTGACTAAGACCAGCAGTCTGGCCGCGTCGCGCCGCGTTCCTGCCAAAACGTCGCGAATAATCGTCGCGTTACTGGCGGCGTCGCCCCCGCCAACACTGTCAAGACGTGTTCGTTTGATATCGAAATCTTCCGGCGTGATCTTAAAGGTGCGGACATTGGCGTTGCCGGCTTCCGCAACCAAAGTCTCTTCCGCGATCGTAATCTCGTCCAATCCATCAGTACCGTGCACCACCCAAGCGCGTTCCGTTCCCAGCAATGACAGTGCTCGCGCCATCGGTTCGACCTTTTCACGATCGGAAACCCCTATGATTTGTCGCGGCGCTCCGGCCGGGTTTGTGAGCGGCCCGAGCAGATTGAATGTCGTCTGCACGCCTAGCTCGCGCCGAATTGCCGCCACCCGCGCCGTCGCCGAGTGATAGAGCGGCGCGAACATGAAACAGATTCCTAATTCGTTCAGACAAGCTTCGGAAACTTCGGGTGCGACCGAAATATTTACGCCTAACGCCGTCAGCACGTCGGCGCTGCCGCATTTGCTGCTCGCGGCGCGATTGCCGTGCTTAGCCACCGGCAGTCCCGCGCCGGCGATCACAAAGGCCGCCGCGGTAGAAACGTTGAAAGTCTTCGCGCAACTTGAGCCGGTCCCGGCTGTGTCAATGAATCGCTCATGCCGAGCTTTGATTCGCACCGCGCGAGCCCGCATGCCTTCGGCAAACCCAGCGAGCTCTTCAACGGTTTCGCCTTTTAGTTTTAACGCGATGAGCGCGGCCGCGATTTGCCCGTCGGTAGCGTCGCCATCGAGAAACCAGTCCAGCAACTGCGAGGCTTCCGACCGCGAGAGATGTTCATCTCGCATTAATCGCGAAAGAAAATTGTTGTTCAATCCCGACATGATTGTAGGGGCGGGGCTTGTCCTCGCCCGTTCATCTCACATTGCGGCGGGCAGGGACAAGCCCTGGCCTTACAGTCACAGCCTCAAAAAATTCGCGAGAAGTTTTTTTCCTTCAGTCGTCATAATCGACTCAGGATGAAACTGCACGCCTTCGATCTTCAACTTCTGATGGCGCAATCCCATGATGGTGCCGTTTGGCGTCGCCGCAGAAACTTCAAGGCAATTAGGCAAGCCTTCGCGCTCTACGATCAAAGAATGATAGCGGCCGGCGCTGAAGTTTTGCTCCAGACCTGCGAAGATCGTTTTGCTGTCATGCTGGACGGTCGACGATTTTCCATGAACAAGATGAGGCGCCCGGACCACGCGGCCGCCGAAGGCCTGGCCAATCGCCTGGTGGCCGAGACAGACGCCCAGTAATGGCACTTTGCCGCCGAAAGCCTCAATTACCTGCAACGAAACCCCAGCTTCATTAGGCGTGCCGGGTCCCGGCGAAATAACAATTCGGTCGGGCGACATCGCCTCGATCTCGCCAATTGTAACTTCGTCGTTGCGGCGCACCTCGATTTGCGCGCCCAACTCGCCAAGATACTGCACGAGGTTGTAGGTAAATGAATCGTAGTTGTCGATGACGAGCAGCATCTAATTCTCAATTTTCACAGCGCGCGACCGTGGCGCGCTTAATGCGCACCGGCACTACGGGCTTTTCGTCTGTAGTCTCGCCCCGGTTGATGGCGTCGGCGACTTCCATTCCGCGGAGCACGCGACCGAACGCCGCGAATTTCCCGTCAAGATGGGGCCCATCGCCGACCAGAATAAAGAAATGTGTGGTCGCAGTGTTTGGCTCGTCTCCGCGAGCCATCGAAACAATGCCGCGCACGTGCTTCACGTCGTTGGGCTCGTCCGGCAGCACTCGTTGCATGCGAGCTGATAACTCGCTGCCCCAGTGTTCGCTGGTGGAAAGATTTCCGCCCTGAATCACAAAACCTTTGACGATCCGGCTGAATGTTGTCGTATCAAGCGCTCCCGAAGCTGACAGGTTGAGAAAACCACGCACGGTCTGCGGCGCTTTGTCCGGCAGCATTTCAATGACGATCGCGCCTTGTTCGGTGTCGAGCGTGACGCATTGGCCTGATAGCTGAGCTACCGGCGCATTATCGAACGCGTCAGCACTCGTTGACGGCGACGGCGACGCGGACGGTCGCGCGTTCGCTTTCTTCAGATTGTCGGAAGCCGGCGGTGGATTCTGCGCAGAGATGAGCGCCGCAGCTAACAATAGAACGCCGACGGCAACCAGGTGTTTTGAATTAGCGCGCATCACAAGCCTTTCTCAGCCAATTCGATGGCGCGAAACAGCGCGCGTGCTTTGTTTACGCACTCTTCATATTCGCGCTCAGGGATCGAATCTGCGACGATGCCGGCGCCGGCCTGCACTGTGGCAACGCCATCGCGCAAATGAATCGTCCGGATCGCAATGCACGAATCAAGATTGTCGGCATAGTCGGCGTAGAGTACTGCGCCGGCGTAGATGCCGCGCTTGACGGGTTCAAGTTCGTCGATTATTTGCATCGCACGAATTTTCGGAGCGCCGGTGACGGTGCCCGCCGGAAAGCAGGATTCCAGCGCATCGAATCGATCGAGATTGTCGCGCAGCCGCGCGCGCAAACTGGTCACCAGATGCTGCACATGCGAAAACCGCTCGACCGTCATCAGTTCGTCAACTTTGACGGACCCGTAGTCCGAAACACGGCCGAGGTCATTGCGGCCCAGATCCACCAGCATGGTGTGTTCGGCGACTTCCTTTTCGTCGTTGCGCATTTCTTCGCCGAGCATCCAGTCCTCGGGCTCCGTCGCACCGCGGGGTCGGGTGCCGGCGATGGGCCGATAATCAAGCCGCTGCCCGTGACAGCGCACCAGCATCTCAGGCGACGAACCGACGACAGACTCGTCGCCCATGCGCAGAAAAAACATGTAGGGCGATGGATTGGTGGCGCGCAGCGCGCGATAAATCGCCAAGGGATCGGCGGCTGTCGGTTTGGTGAACTTTTGGGCGATGACCACCTGATAGCAGTCTCCGGCCGCAATATGTTCCTTGACTTTCTCAACCGCAGATTCGAAAAGCGCGCGCGGCCAGCTCGATTGAAAGTGGACTGTGGCTTGTCCCGTCGTGGCGGAATTCACGGGTGCCTGGGCTAACTCGCTGAGGCGTGAAGCGATCGCATCGATCTCCTGCACTGCTTGATCGTAAAGTTCGCGCAGCCGCGCGCGGTCGCCGCCTGCTTCATCCACGAAGACCACCGAGGTGATTTCGATTTGTTGCTGCACGCGATCCAAAGCCAGCACGTTGCGAAAAAACATCCAAGCGGCATCGTCGCTTTGCGGCGCCGCTGTCCCATCGCGAGCCAGGACTGGTTCAAACCAACGCGCGGCGTCGTAACCGAGATAACCCACAGCGCCGCCGCTAAATGGGGACACGCCGGGACGACGGGCGAGTGTTTGTCCGCGAAAATACTTGCGCACGAATTCAATCGCATTCTGCTCGAGAACTTCCTCACGTCCGTTCTTTTGAATTGTTGTCCGGTTGCCGCGACCGCGCACAATCATCCATGGGTTTGCGCCGATGAACGAGTGACGCGCCAGGCGTTCGCCGCCTTCGATTGACTCTAACAAGAACGCGTGCGGCGCTTCGCCGGCAATCCGAATGAAAGCTCCAAGCGGAGTTTGCAGGTCTGCCAGCACCGACCGTGTGACCGGCACCACATTGCCGCGGGCGGCTTCGCGCTCGAATTCTTCGAATGTCGGGGGCGTTAATTCCAACACGATGCGTAGATTATCAACTTTGAGTAAACGGATAAACCGGTCGGCCTATCGTGACACCCGAAAGCATCCTATAACGTTGATATGTTCGAGACCGACGAGGCGTTACCACCTGATCCCGTAATCGAGTTCTATAAGAGGCGAATTGATCGCGCTGTGATTCGCGAGAACTTGAACTTACCGTTCAAGAGCGCCTCGACAGGTTAATGGAATTGCAAGCACTCGCTGAAGAATGGCGCAAGGCTGGCCGGACCGAAGATGAAATAGCGCAATTGACGTTCGCTGATCTCACAGCAACCGATTAGCCGCCAGCCAATGCCCGCCATCCACAACCAGCACCGCGCCGTTAATGAAACTGGCGGCGTCTGAGCACAGGAAGACAGCAGCCGCTTCGATGTCCTTGATCAAACCAAAGCGACCGAGCGGAACGCGTTGCCGCAGCTTTTCTTTGATGGGTTCGGGCACGAGTCGCTTCATACCTTCAGTGTCTTCAATCGGGCCGGGCGCAATCGCGTTAGCGCGAATTCCATAGCGGCCCCATTCGACTGCCAGATTGCGCGTAAGCGCGTCGACGCCCGCCTTCGCTGCCGAGACATGAAGCTGCATGGGAGTGCCCAGATAATGAAGTGTCGCGCTGATATTCAGAATCTGACCGCGGTGTTCCTTCAGTTGCTCGAACGCAGCGCGGCAGACGTTGAAGGTGCCCTTGAGGTCGATGTCTACAACAGTTCCGAATCCGTTTGGCGAAAGCTCTTCAGCCTGACAAAGGAAATTGCCCGCCGCACCATTGACCACGACGTCAATCTTGCCGAAGTGTTCGACCGTGGCGGCTATCGCTTTCTGAACTTCTTCTGGATTGCGAACGTCGGCGGCTACGGCGAAGGCTTCACCTGTCGCGCGCGATGAACCCTCCCTCACGGTCGGGTTTCCGCCACGCGTGTCGTTGATTGCTTTCGCAGCCGGTTCAAGATGTTCGAGACTGCGACTGACAAGGGCAACATTTGCGCCCGCTTCGGCCAGAGCGCGCGCGACACCGCCGGTGATGCCGGTGCCGCCGCCAGTCACGAACGCGACGTGTCCGCGCAGAATGCCTTCAGTGAATATCGAATTCATAAGTGGCAAAGACTTCAGTCTGTGATGTCGATTCTTACGTTCAGGGTTGAGACACAGACTGAAGTCTGTGCCACTCTCTAGCCTCCCGCGATAAATGGCCGGGCCTGAACGATGTAAACCTGGCCTTTCATGTAAGCCCATTCAATGTCCTGATCGCGACCATGAAAAATCTCTTTGATTCGGGCAGCGGCCGCTGCTAAGCGACGAGCGACATCGTCAGTGAGCACTGCGCGCTCGCCGCTTATGGGAATTTCTCTAATGCCGCCGCTCTCGTCGAAGGTGAGCAGGCTGTCCTCTTCAGATCGCGTCAGAACCTGCACCGCGTTAGCGACTGGACGAAAGATAACTTGTTCGGCGACTTTTTGTCCTTCCACGACTTTCATGCCCAGACCGCGCTTGGCGCTGATGTAGATCGATCCTTTGTTCACCGGATTGTTGTCGCGATTAAAAGGATCGGTCGTGATCATCACACCTGAGCTTTCGGAATTTATTCCTTCCTGAATCAGCACCGCCATAAAGACTTTGGTGTGATCGATGCCGGCGCGTTCGCGGGCTTCGTACGCTTCGAAATTCCACACGGACGCCCAGACCGTCTTGATGCCTTCGATTAGTTGCTCGTCTGTTTTTAGGTTCGGCATCGAAGTGTAAATGCCCGCGCCGTTGAAATTCGGAAGGTCCTCGCTGTTGGTCGAACTGCGGGCAAATACTCCGCGATTCCCGAACTCTGCGTGCCAGCGACGCAAGATCTCTGCACGAACCTGCGGATCGATCGGCGCCTTTTGAAAGTCTTCGCGCAACCGCGTCAGGAACGCCCTGCGATACGCCGGATCGTGAACAAACTTCTGATCGT
>DATNEI010000217.1:0-27738 GCA_035606795.1 Pyrinomonadaceae bacterium | reverse complement strand
GCGTTGCTTTCACTTTGACGCGACCGCTCTTCGCTCTGCGCATATGGGCGCAACCCCGCAGCCACCAATTGCGCAGAAATTGCTAACGCCAGTAAAGCGGTGAAAAGCTTGACTTTGTACTAGTCGTAGAATATTGTCCGCCCACTTCTCAGGCTGAATCCCAGAAGCTCGCCCGCAGACACTCGCAACGTCCAGCCTGTTACAGGAAGTCGGAGTAATTAACCCGAGCGCGGACTGTCCCCCCAATTCTTCGCGCTTCCAACCAACTAGGAGGTAACCATGGCACAAGATGACACAAGCAAGCGGGCATCCGTGACGGTTCAGCTTGCACTGTCTTATCCGAAAGAACAGGAAAAACCGGACGTGAGGGTCTACCTATTCGATTCCTCTGAAAGGCTCGTCGAGTCTCAGCCCGCGAAAGAGAGCCTTCAGTTTTCGATCGATCCGTCGAAACGCTATCGCGTTACCGTCGGACCGAATCTGTTACAAAAAGACAAAGCGCCCACCGACCTTCGCGCGCGCCTTTCGAAAGCAGGAGCGGTCAGCCGCGACATCTCGGCGCAAGACGCAGGTCGCGCAATTTCGTTATCTGTGGCCGACAGTCTGATAAGTCTGTGGCTGTTTCGCTGCATCAACATTCACGGCACTGTGCGCAAGTCTTTGGGTGGTACGCCGCCGTCGTATGCCCCGATTTGCTCAGGGAAGGTCGAGGTTTTCGTCATCGATCTAGCGTGCAGCCTGGCTCGCCTGAGCAATGCAGATTTGCTCACCATCAAGAGCCAGACGCTGGCGACAATGATTGGCGTCGAAATTGCGGATCTGATTTCGTTCAACTTCAGTGATTTTGCCGCGGTATCTGCGCTGGCCGGTGGTTTGTTTCCCCTCACTGGTAATGCGCTGCGTAACTACATCGTTGCCCACCGCTCAGAGCTCGCACCCTTCATGTGCAACCTCATTCCGGAATGGGCCATCTGCTACACCCAACTTCCCGACGCTCCGATCCAATCGGACGGAACTTTCTCGTTACACTATTGTTTCTTCTTCTGGGAATTCCCGCCGGATATTTATTTCGAAGTGAAGCAAACAATCGGCGGCGTTGAGCGCGAAGTTGCCGATCCGGACATCATGTGCACCACTATGTGGCGCTACGACGGTTCGCTATCGGCGGTCATTACGGTGGAAGATCCTACCGCAGTTGCCTGCATGCCGACGGGTCCGGATTTGGGATTGCTTTATGTTTGGCCCACGGCAATTGGGAATATCGATCTATTCCAGATCAATGGTTTGGAAACTCCGGGCGCAGGAACTGGATTACTTCCGGGTGGACCGGCTGGCACCGCCTGGGGAGGAACTCTGCCGCTTCAGGTGATCTTCGATCCGAACCTACGGGCAAATAACATCAAATGGTATCGCTGGTCCTACCGATTCGGCAGCGAAGCATTTGCTCCCATCACGACCGCGGTGACGCACCGCTGGATGCAGGTGGTGGGAATGAACATACTTATCCACCCCGTTTTGCTGGGTCCGCATCCCGTTGGCACCGAGGAGAATCTCTTCGAGATTCCGGATCCCAATCTGCCCTGGATCAATATCAACGATCCGGCGGACCGGCCGTTTGCATATTTCGACAGCACCGCCGGACAAACTCCGGGGCGCAGCGGAATGGTGACACTCAAACTGGAAATGTTCGATATTTCCGGCACCCACGTCCCGTGTGCTAACGCTGGTCATGGCGGCATCTTCACCTTCATGCTTCTGCCAGACGCGATGGATCCCGCCCATCCCGCTCTGGCGCCAAACATCGATGCGCAGGGCAATATGATTTTCGTTCTTCGCGTCGATAACAATCCCACTTTTGCTGACTTGCCGGATAATGGCGTGAGTGTATGGAATGGAGCATTTCATCGAGCCGACCTCTGCGGGATGTTGCATTATGGAGCCGGTACCGACAATGTCGGCATCGACTATGTTGCCACTCACCCAAATAACTTCATCGATTGGGGACTAAGCGTATCGCGCGGATTTTCGGGCGTAGTCGCATCAGCTTCCGGGGACACAAGCTCGACCAGCACGTTGACGCGAAATGCTTCAGTGCTGCTCGGCAGCTGTACTCAGGCGGCGTTCGCGGTGAATCTCAATACCTACGCGCGCATTACGAATGGCTATGGTCGTCAGAGCCAGTACGACAGGTCAGACACAATCGCGTTTGCGCTATTGCATCCCTAAACCTCGAATCTGGACCGGCCGGCTAGTCCGGCCACCGGTTCCTTCCGAAGCGGTTGCTCTTCGTTCGGAGAGCAGCCGCTTTTTTTTGCCGGATTGTTTTTCGCGGCTTTGCTAATGCGCTCTGCAAAACTACAATCGGCCCAATGATTCCCGTCTCTCAAGCCATCGAAATCGTTCTCGCAAATGTAAGATGTCTCGATGTTGAGTCCGTGCCATTGAATGAGTCGATCGGTCGAATTGTCGCTGAGAATATCATTGCGGATACCGACCTACCGCCGTTCGATCGTGCGCAGATGGATGGATACGCCGTGCGCGCGGCGGACGTCGCGAACACCCCAACTCAATTGAAAATCGTAGGCGAGTCAGCAGCTGGCGCCGGCTGGCATCGCGAGATGAACGCGGGTGAAGCCGTGCGCATCATGACGGGCGCACCGGTTCCCGTGGGCGCGGACGCCGTCCAGCAGGTTGAGCTGACGCGCGAGTCGAACGGCGCCGGAGTTGTTGAGATCCTCGAACCGGTTGAAGCCGGCCGCTCGATCGTCAGACGCGCCAATGAAATCAGATCAGGCGAAACAGTCTTGCGCGCGGGTGAAGATATCAACGCGCAAACGATTGCCACGCTCGCGTCATTTGGGTACGCGAACGTCAAAGTCGGCAGACGTCCGCGGATCGCCGTAATGGCGACCGGCAGCGAGTTGGTTGACATTGATGAAAAGCCGGGACGCGATCAGATTCGCGATTCGAATAACTACACAATTGAAGCTTACGCGAAATTGGCGGGGGCGACTGTCGAGCGTCTGCCTTTGGCGGGAGATGACCCGGAACAACTAAAACAACAGATGTCCGCCGCAGTTGAGAGATGCGACGTCCTGGTTACTTCCGGAGGCGTCTCGATGGGTGTCTATGACCTCACCAAAGGCGCATTCAAAGAACTTGGCGCAGAGATTTTCTTCGAACGAGTGGCTCTACGGCCCGGCAAGCCGACGGTATTTGGTCGCATCGGTAAGACATTGATCTTCGGACTGCCCGGCAATCCGGTTTCCGTGGCCACGACATTCAATTTGTTTGTGCGGGCGGCGTTGCGAGCAATGCAAGGCGCAACCGAAACTTCCTTGCCGGAGATGACTGCGGTGCTGGCGCGTGACGTTAAAGGATCTCAAGATCGCGAAAGTTTCTTGCCGGCAGTCTTGCGCACTGATGAGAAAGGAACTCTGTTGGTTGAACCTTTGAAGTGGAGTGGCTCGTCAGATTTCGTTTCGTTTGCACGGGCCACAGCTCTGATTAATGTGCCGGTTGATGCAAAGCTAAGTAGCGGCTCGATCGTTCGCGCATTTCGACTACCAGGCTGATGTCGAAACTTACACACATCGACGAACAAGGCCGCGCGCAGATGGTGGACACTTCCGCGAAAGACGTGACAGTTCGACGCGCGGTGGCTTCGGCGCGCGTCTTGATGTCGGCGGAAACGATCGCTGCGATCCGGAATCACACGACTCCCAAGGGTGACCCGCTGGAAACCGCGCGGCTGGCCGGCGTGATGGCCGCAAAGAGAACTGCTGAATTGATTCCGCTGTGTCATCCGCTGCCCTTGACCCATGTCGATGTGCGCGCGGAAGTTCGCGATGACGGCGTCTACCTCGAATCAGAAGTCAGCACCCGCGCCCAGACTGGCGTGGAGATGGAAGCTCTCACAGCAGCTTCCGTGGCGGCGCTGACGATCTATGATATGTGCAAAGCGCTCGACAAATCGATGGCGATTACGGACATTCGCCTGGAGTTAAAAACCGGCGGCAAATCAGGCGATTACGTGCGAGCCCACGACGACGGAACAAGCTAACGGCGATTGACGTTCAAAGTAGCACAGACTTCAGTCTGTGGATCAAAATTTCCGAATTTCACAGACTGAAGTCTGTGCCACTTCTTGCATGAAATATAGACTCGCTCATGGTGCGCGACCGCAGGCAAAGACATTGCTCTTCGCCGCCGCAATTTCGGTCGCGCTTTGGTTCGTGCCGTTCGCTGAAATTCTGGCCTATCCGTTCCGCATCTTCGTCACCTTCATCCACGAGGGCGGGCACGCTATTGCCGCGCTGATAACCGGCAACTCGGTGCTGAGTCTCAGTGTTTCAATGAATGGCGCCGGCGAAACTTACACAAGCCAGGGCGGAACTTTCTCGCAGATGTTCGTTTCCAGCGCCGGTTATCTTGGTGCGATGGCTTTCGGCGCTGTCTTGCTGGTGCTGATTCGTCGCGCGGCCGCGGCCCGAGTCATACTCTTCATCTCTGCGTTCCTGATTTTGTTCTTGACGTTTGTGTTCGGTTTTCTTAAACCGATCTTCAACGGTCCGCCTGCATCATGGTGGAGCGTGCCATTCACTTTCATTGCCGGCGTCGTGATTTCGCTGGGGCTGTACGCCATCGGCCGCTGGACTTCTCAACGCGTCGCGCTGTTTATCGTCAGCATGATCGCGGTGCAATGTATCCTCAATGCGCTGCTGGATCTGAAGACCGTGTTCTTCCTTTCGTCGCCGTTTGCTCCCGCAGTTCCAAACGACGCGCTGAACATGGCAAACGCCACGGGTATACCTGCAATTTTCTGGGCGGTTCTTTGGATTGCCGTTGCCTTCGGAATCCTTCTGCTCGCGCTGCGGCTGTACGTGGCCAGGCGCGATCGCGCCTTTGACGCGCAGCAGGATCTTCCGTTTGCAGACAAAGTAGAAGTGTAGGATTGCGAAGCAACTGCAAGCCGTCCCAGCCCAGTGCTATCATCAATTGCTCGCGGAGTGATTCCTAAAACTGAAAGGGAACGCGTCGTTGAATCAATGATTCAATGAGTCAATGAGACAATTGATTGACAGCCTCGATCGTCAGTTTGCAGAAATTCAACGAACATCGTCCGACTTTATCTCGGCACTTTCGACGGAATTACTCTACGCGCGGGCAGTGGGCGGTTCTGACGATAGTTGTGGCGAGCAGATCCTGCGCTCGGCGGCAGTAATCGAGCAGAGCTTTGGCGGTTTGACCGCGAATCTTTGGGACGATCCATGGGAATGGACGTTGCCGGAAACGCTGGATTCGCCAGCTAGAGTGCTGGAGTACTTGGGCGAAGTCGAAGACCTGCGCCATCGCGCTTTTCGCGCCTTTGTCGAAGATTCCGACCTTTCGAAAGAGATCATGACGCCTGGCGGCAGGACCGGGATTTTGCCTTTTTTGCTGGACACACTTAACAGAGCAAGGCATCATCAGCAGCGTGCATTCAAGGCTTTTGCCGGTCTGACTACTGACCACTGACCACTTCATTTTTTATGTTCTGTCCCAGATGCGGCCAACAACAAGCTACCGACTCAATGCGGTTCTGTTCGCGTTGCGGCTTTTCAATGGAAGGCGTCATGCACCTGCTCGCTAATGGCGGGATGTGGCCGCAGGCCGATTCCGGTGAACGGAAAGTCTCGCGTAAACGCAAGGGCGTAATGCAGGGCGTGATTGTTTTCCTCGCCGGCATTCTGCTGGTACCGATATTTGGTGTGATGTCGGGATTTTCCGACGGACGTATCTCTGATGTTTTTGGCTTCTTCGCCGCGCTCACAGCGGTCATCTGTTTCATAGGTGGACTATTGCGAATCTTATTCGCAGCAATTTTTGAAGAAGGCGCACCGCCGCGGCCTTACATCTCTGCGCCATCCTACCTGCCCCCGGCAATGCCGCCCGCGCCGGCGCGCGTTTCTGCTTTGCCGCCCCCGGCCGTCAATACGCAGCCGTGGCGTCAACGTCCGGAGACGGCGGAAATCGTCCCACCCACGAGTGTGCCGGATCATACGACCAGGCTGCTGGAAAAATCCGAATCGGAAAAAAGTTGAGCCTCGAAGCCCGTCTGCGAGAGCGCATTCAGCGCGAAGGACCGATCAGTTTCTACGAATGGATGAAGACCGCGCTCTACGATGAGCGGCAGGGATACTACTGCGCCGATCGGGTGCGGCAGGGAAGAGGCGGCGACTATCGCACGGCGCCGGAGACGAGTCCGCTGTTCGCCGCGACCTTCACAAATTACTTCGCGAAGCTCTTTGAGGAACTCGGGTCGCCGGACGAGTTCACGATTATTGAGATCGGCGCCGGCGGTGGCGAGTTCGCGCAAGGAGTGCTTGCGACTCTGCAGTCCGAACATCCGGAAGTCTTCGTCGCGACGAATTATTTGATCGACGAAATCAGTGAGGCGTCTGGTGCTCGCTGTGCGGCGCGGCTGGATGAGTTTTCTGGTCGCGTCAGTGTCAGAAGCCCGACCGTGAGGGAGGGCCAGTTTGAGAGAGTTGCCCTCCCTGACGGTCGGGCTTCCGACACGATTACCGGCATTATCTTTTCGAACGAGTTGATTGATGCGTTTCCGGTGAATCGCGTGGTGATGAGCAGCGATGGTCTGCGCCAACTTTACGTTGGGTGGCGCGATGAAAGATTCGTTTGGGTCGAAGCCGATTTAGAGCAGCCGGTCGCTAACTACTGTAAGCGAATTGCGCTCGATTTGCGCGAGGGACAAATCGCCGAGATCAATCTTGATGCGGAAGCGTTCATTGCCCGCGCTGCCGCGTCACTTCAGCGCGGTTATGTCGTCACCGTCGATTACGGAGCCGAACGAGGTGAGTTGCTTAACGCGCTCGAACGTCCGCAAGGATCGCTGCGAGCTTTCCATTCGCATCAATTCGCTGATGACGTTCTGGCAAATGCTGGTAAACAAGATCTGACTACGACGATTGACTGGACTCAAATCACCGAAGCAGGCGAACGCTTCGGGTTGCCAGCGCATCGTTTCGAACGGCTGGATAGATTCCTGATTGCCGAAGGGTTATTGGACCGGCTCGCCCAAATCGCAGAGACCGCTGCAGACACGTCTCGAGCGCTGCAGCTTGCCAACAGTGCGCGCGAGCTAATTATGCCCGATGCCATGGCCGCATCTTTTCAAGTCCTGGTGCAGAAAAAATCTGCGTGAATTGCGTCGCTTTGCGGTACTATGCGCTCGATTCACATTTACCCCACTGGGTGGAACCCAGACACACCCGGTAATTTCGTACTCTTCCCAGTTTACGAAGTCGTAAAAACAACGGTTTAGATCTCCATCCCGAAGGAGTATCGCTATGAACACCACTCGACTTTGTGTGCGAACTCTAATCTTCGTAGCGTTCGCGCTTGCGTGCCTGCAAGTTCAGGTCGATGCACAGGCGCAGACGCAACCACAAGGCACGGCCCGATTAACCGGCCGCGTAGTCGATGCCCGCACCGGCGAACCAGTCGCCAAGGTGAAGGTGATTGTCACCGCCAGCGATGCCAGCACAACGACCGACGACCAGGGTCAGTTTGTCCTGAGCGATTTGCCGACGGGTGAAGTTGATCTCTACGTCACGACCATCACATTTGGCCTCGTGAAAAAATTAGTGACGCTCAAACCCGGCGATAACGAAGTTCAGATCGTGCTCAACGAAGGCGCAGCCGCCTTAACTGAAAGAGTTACCGTCACCACGACGCCGTTTGAAAGCGCGCAGACTAACGCGGCGTCCGAGCAGACGCTGAACAAACGAGAACTTCAGGAACTTTCGAGCGTGCTGATAGGCGATCCCATTCGCGCCGCACAAGCCCTCCCGGGTGCGACCACGAACGATGACTATCGCAGCGAATTCAATGTGCGCGGCGCCGGCTTCGATCATGTCGGCCTGTATGTCGATGGAATTCTGACCGAAGACTTCGTGCACACGATCGCCGGTGGCTATCCGGACACAGGTTCGCTTTCGCTAATCAACGCGGACGTCGTCGATTCCCTGACGTTGTTGAGTGGTGCGTTTCCGTCGAATTATGGTTACCGCACTGCGGCGATTCTCGATATTGAGACGCGCGACGGTAATCGTGTGAAGCCGACAGGACGTGTTGCCGCGGCATTAAGCGGCCTGAGCGGCGTTGTCGATGGCCCATTCGACAACAAGCATGGTAGTTACTTGTTCGCCGCCCGCAAAAGTTACCTCGGGTATCTCGTACGGCGGTTCAACGACGAATTTCAGTACACGAACAATCCGCCGGTTCTCACTTTTGCCGATGGCCAGGGGAAAGTCCTCTACGACATTAATGCCCGCCATCAGATTGGCGCGTCGCTAATACTCGGCGATTTCGTGTTCGATCGTAATCGCGATCGGAATCTACTCGGATTCAATCAGGTATTTCGCGGCAACACGCGCAATCTAATGGCCAATGGACATTGGAACTTCACGCCGCGGGCAGATACGTTCGTACAGACACGCGCCTTTGTCACTCACTCGACTTTCAAAAATACAAATCGTGACGACCGCATTCTTGAAGATAGCGACCGCACCCAATTCGGAGTACGCAGCGACCTGAGTCTGCAACGAAAATCGAACCGCATTGAAGCCGGTCTCTACGTGCGACGACTCAACGTGACCAGCTCAACTTTTCACTTCGATTTTTTTAATGGTCAGCCCGTCGATTCTTTGAGTTTCGACAGAAGCGGCACCGAACAGGGTTATTACCTCCAGGACACATGGACTGACGAGCGTCACCGGCTTGCCTTGACTGGCGGCCTGCGTCTGGAACATAGCAGTGCTGTGGGCGAGACCAAATTTTCGCCGCGCGCTTCGCTCAATTGGTCGCCGGACAAAGATTGGACGATTAGAGCGGGCGGCGGGCGCTACTATCAATTCCCTAATTTCGAGCAAATGTTCGGACTGTTGGGCAATGCCGCGGTGACTGCGGAACGCGCGACGCATTTCAATGTAGCGGTCGAACGCCGGTTCGGAGATCGCATGCGCGTCCTGGCAGAAGTGTACGATCGGGAAGACGCGAATCTTTTGTTCAGTCTGAACGAACCGCGATACATCGGGCCCTTTCTCACATTCCTGGAAGTTCCGTTTGACAATCTCTTGCGCGGACACGCTCGTGGCATCGAACTGAGCGTCCAGAGAAGAAGCGCAAATAAACTTTCCGGTTGGATCTCGTACGCCTACTCGCGTACGGAACTGACTGACGCCCGCGATGGGCTGACTTTTCCCAGCGATGCCGATCAGCGACACACGGTCAACGTCTATGGGGACTATCGCTTCACCGACACATGGAACTTGAGCAGTGAATGGCGCTACGGCAGTGGCCAGCCCATCCCCGGGTTTTTTGGTCAGGACAGTGCCGGCTACTTTCTCACCAGCGCGCGAAACCAAACCCGCCTGCCTCTCTACAGTCGAGTCGATGTCCGCTTGAGCAAG
This sequence comes from Pyrinomonadaceae bacterium, assembly GCA_035606795.1. Lineage (GTDB taxonomy): Bacteria > Acidobacteriota > Blastocatellia > Pyrinomonadales > Pyrinomonadaceae > UBA11740. The sequence goes on along the minus strand of DATNEI010000217.1, from coordinate 18,265 downwards.
GCATTTCTCTTTTCGAAATGGAAACTGACCTTGACGGGGGAAGTGTTGAATCTGCTGAACCACAACAACCTGCGCTACGCCGGTTTCGATTTTTATAGCTTCAACGGCCGCGTTTTCGGACAACTCGATCGCGTCCTCCCGATCGTGCCGTCGGCCGGTGTCGTCATCGAATTCTGACCGGGTACGCACGCCTCCGGCGTGCTAAGAGAAGTGAACGCCGCGGATTAAGCACGCCAGCGGCGTGCGTACCCACTGAGTCCTAAAAAATTAGTTGACAACCGGCGGGCGCCCGGCGTATAAGCTCCTAAACACTTAGGAGATACTTAACTTGCCGCGCCCAAAAGCTGAACAGTTAACGCCGCTCGAGCTGGAAATAATGCACGTGCTCTGGGAAGAAGGGCCCGCCAACGTTCAGACTGTGCAGCAGAAACTTAAGCGGCCCCTGGCGTACACGACGGTGCAGACGATGCTCAACATCCTGCATCGCAAAGCTAAAGTGAAGCGCACCTTGAAAGACCGGGCGTACTTTTACAAGCCGGTCGTCAGCCGTACTCATGTCACGCGCCAGCATATCGGCGACATCATCGATCGTTTGTTCGGAGGCTCGGCCGAGAGTTTGGTGATGAGCCTCGTCGAAACAAATCATTTGACGGCCAAAAAGTTGGCGCGCTTGCAGCGCCTGCTGGAAGAGAACCGCCACGAAAAGAAATGAGATCCCTGGCGCAAGTCGTACTCACTTATTTGCTGAACGCGACCTGGCAGGTCGCGCTGGTGACGGCATTTGCGGCCTTGGCCGATTGGCTATTGCGCAGCAGGGCCGCGCAGTACCGGTACGTGCTCTGGGTGATCACGCTGTTAGCGTGCCTCACGATTCCAATGTTCAGTGTGGTGAGAGCGCTTCAGCCGTTCGAAGCTCGCAGGCTAAATGATACGCGGCGCGGCTCAGGACCAGTGGTCATTACCAGAATACTTACCCCAGGTGTCGAGATTGCCCACGACACCAATGTTGACGCAATCATGGCGGCGACGGTGGCGAAGCGACCGCTGATTTCGGGTTGGCGGATAAATCTGCCCGGGCGTTTGGCATTTGTTCTTTTCTTCGTCTACTCAGCGTTTTTGCTTTGGAAGTTCCTGCTCTTGTTGCGCGCGTGGCAACGCACGCAATCGATTGTGCGTGGGGCAGTCAATTCACCACTGCCGGTCAATCTGCAGACGACGATCGATCGTTGCGCTCGCCTCATCGGCGTCAGTCGTTTCCGCATTCTGCACTCGGCCAATGTACCTGTGCCCATCACGCTGGGCGTCGTCAAGCCGCTCATCGTTTTGCCGGAAAGTCTGCTGGCAGAAACCGATGCGGACTTGCTGTCCACGGCGATTGGTCACGAGTTGGTTCATGTGGCGCGGCGGGACTACTTGTGGAACCTGATTTTCGAAGCGATCTATTTGCCGCTCTCATTTCACCCTGCGGTTGCCCTGGTGCGTCGGCGCATTCGGCAGATGCGGGAACTCTGTTGTGACGAGATTGTGGCCACCAAGCTGCTGAATGCAGAAACTTACGCGCATTCGCTGATGAGACTAATCGGGTCGGCGCCACTTTCGCGGCGACTCATATCGGACACCACAATCGGGCTGAACCAATCGGACATTTTGGAGGTGCGAATTATGTCATTGCTGAATTCAAAGAACCGAAGTCATCGCTCCCCGCGAATTTTGTTGATTGCCGCGGCACTCATTCTGATCGCTCCCTGCGTGGTGGGCGCGAAGTTGGCGCTGCAGCTTGATGTTTATGCTCAAGAGCCCACGGCTACGCAGAATGGGCCGGAGAAAGAAGCGCAGCGGCGTCACCAGCAGCTGCTGTCGGAATTGCAACAGCAGTCGAATGAGTTGAATGAAAAACTGAAGGTTGCCGATGCCACGCAACGTAAGGAGCTCGAAAGGCAATTAACCGAAGTCCAGAAAAATCTCGAAGAGCACGAACGCGCGGCGGCGGACTTGCGTTCGCAGCAGGAGAGTGTGGAGAAGCTGCGAGCCCTGATTGACAACTACACAAACAGCAAAAGCCCTGACCCTGAACAGTTGAAGAAATTAGAAGCTGATCTGGCGAAAATTGAGTCCGAATACCCGCGCAACGATGCGCTCTTGCGCGAAGCAAACGAGAAGCTTGCGCGCCTTGAGAGACAAAGCCAGAATCGCAAGGTGACACTGATCTATCGCGTCGAACCCGACTATACGCCTGACGCGCGCGACAAACAGATCGAGGGGACGGTTGTCCTCGGGCTCACCGTTGGTCACGATGGTTTGCCGCAGAGTATTCAGATCAAGAAGTCGTTGTTTCCGTCGCTTGACGAGTCAGCGGTCAACGCGGTCCGCAAATGGCGCTTTGAACCGGCGCTGAAAGACGCCCAACCCGTCTCGATGTACCTGCAGGTCGAGTTCTATTTTGCGCCGGACGCCCGGCAAACCGACCTTCGCGGTCAAGAAGAACGCGAGAAGGTGGAGAGTGAGAGAGCCAACACGGACTCCAACGGCGAAGTACTCGTTACGCGGCGCAGTAAGGAGCGTCAGGAGCAGGAACAGGAAGAGCGAGAGCGTCGTCAGTCTGAATTGACGCGTGACGCGGTTGTGCCGATGGATCGGGCAATTCAAATCGCCACCACTCAGGTGCCTGGCAAAGTGCTCGCGTGCAGTCTGGGCCGCGATGGGGACAGTCTTTTTTATCACGTCGTGATTGTCTCAACTGACGGCAATCAAACGGCAGCTACCGAAGTTTGGGTCAGCGCGACTGACGGTCACGTCATCAAAACAGAAAAGGAAAAAAGACGGTCAATTTCAGGTGGCGTGTTGAATGGCAAAGCGACGAGTTTGCCCAACCCTGATTACCCGGCAATCGCGCGCGCGGCCCACGCTTCGGGCACGGTGACCGTCGAGATCACTGTGGATGAGCAAGGAAGCGTCGTGGCGGCGAAGGCCGTCTCAGGTCATCCGTTGTTGCAGGCGGCGGCGGTGAAGGCTGCGCGCGAGGCAAAATTCACTCCGACTTTATTGCAGGGAGAACCGGTCAAAATTAGCGGCTACCTTACTTACAACTTTCCCGCGCAATAGAAAATGCTCAGCTGGAAAATAATTGAGGCGGCCACCCGGCCGCCTCTTTGTCAGGAGTTAGATTGGGAGCGTCGTCTTAAAGGTCTGTTATAAATTTACCTATACTCGGCTCCCATTCTGTCAAATGTGACGGTTGTGGAGTCGTATTTTGCATGCTCTTTTGTCATATACTGCTCGTCTAAGTAACCTCTGTACTTAACCTCGATCTCAACATCCTCGGTAGCTGATCCGTCAAGCACAGCTGAAACTAAACTAGAAAACGTAGCACTTGAACGGCTGAATTGTTGACCTGGAAACAAAGCGATGGCATCCGCGGTGTTTGTTCTCGTCGGTTGCGCCTGACCGTTAATTTTCAAAACGAAAGAAATCGAGACGTCTCTTGCAGGTACGCCGCCAAAGTTTTGAACTGAAATGATTAGCGGTAGAGTGTTTGATCTTCGATTGCTTTCGAGTTCAGTTTTAACGGACGGCCGACCATCGCACGTAGGATACAAGCCCACGAAGACAACACCCAGATAAGGTCGTTGTGATGTGCTGAACTGGTCTTTGCTGACGCGGACATAGGAGTCTGTTGCCTGAACATATTGGCGGGTAGCACTTCCTATGTAAATAGTAGCAGCAAGATTAAGGACTGCTGCTATAGCAATTATGATCGTTGCGAGAGTTATTGGTTCGCGCCACCGGCTTGGAGACTTCACTGGGAATTGGCCTCCGGAACTCCGAAATGGATTAGAACTTCCAGCCTTATATCATCTATGCCGTTGTCTGACAATATAACGCTTCGCAGTTGTGGTACAAATTCTAGCAAGGCCCGAATGGGGGAACCTCGCCGCTACCTGGTTGGTGTCAACTTTTATGGTCTGACGGCGTCAGCGAGACAGGCCTGGTTGGTTATGCCAGCCGTGAGCGAACCTAGCATTCCCCTAATCGTCCCACGCTTTCACGGTTCAATAGTGATGACGTCTTGGTATTCGTACTCACGTAAATCTATTTTTTAGGCGTTGATTCCGGGATTGCTATTACGACTTTTTCACCTACCTCTTTCTCGCGTTCGACCAATTTGTTGAAATATTTATCGGTCTCCGCAGCCCGTGATTGAAGGATGCGAACATACTCATCAATGGTGTGATTCGCAGTCGGCACGATTTGCACTCGACTAGCATTCTTGAAGAATTGATCGGCTTGATTCTGATGATGCTCAGCGAGCTTATTCCTTTCAGTGAGGAAGAGTCGATACCCGGCAGTCAAAGAAGCAACCGTGTTCTGCTTACTTTCCACTAACGTTCGATCATCACCTGGAGTTGGCAAGTTAGATTCAATTGCGTTGAGACTCATCATTGCATTTCGTGTTTGTTCGTCCATGCGCTCAAGTAATGAAATAATCTGGACAACATTGGTTCGTAGTGCATCAGCCACTTCCATACCGCCCAATGTAACTTCAATCGTTTTCATGGCGTCAGGTGCGCTTATCTTGCCCGCAACGAGATTGCGCCGAAGTTCCAAGAGTACCGGCGTCGCAACAGAAGTTGAAAAGGTCTTTCCTAGCAGAACCACTAGATAGGTTAGCGCCACGATGAGCGCGCTGATCCTGAAGCTACTAACAAAGTCGGGCACATGAAGGCGCCAAAATAGTGGAAACACGGAAGCGACTATTGCAGCCAGAGGCGTAACCATAAAAAAGTATGTCCACTTGTTCCTCGCCTTAGAGACGGCGAACGGCTTGTAGCTGAGAATTACCATGATCGTCATGAGGAAAATGAGGACTAGATAACAGATTGATATTGTGGCTAGCGTGTACCACAGCACCGAACGACTCAGAAAGGAAAGAATTAAAATCCCAATCGCCCTTGCGATTTCAATAATGGCTTGGAGCCGGCTCGTAGAGAACAGAAAGGAACTCCATTGAAATCGCGCATCGGATGTTACGAGTGCGCGCGATGTGAAGAGTCCAATTAACCACCTGACTCCGTCCACGATCAGAAACTGTAAAATGACAAACCGACTAATACTTGTCCAATCGGTCACACCCGCTGCAATTTCCCCAGTAAGAAGCCAGACTAGCGCAGCAATTGCGCCCAGGATCACCCAAAGATTCCAACCGTTCCGCGTTTCTGCGGTTTGGATTTCCTCGATCTCGCTGTTAAGTAGATTTAGAACGTGTTCGACGGTCGTGGTGGGAGCCAACGAAGGCGTCGCGATTGAGTTCTGCGAATGACGTTCTCGCTGATTTACTCGATCGATAGCCATTTTCGATTGTTTGCCAATAGCTGCCCTACGGTTCGTTGCCTACATTCGATACTTTTCTTTCTCTTTGTCGCGTTGCAGATACGGAATGCCTTTCTCCATCCACTCAGGCGCGGGCGCGCGTTTCAAGAAGTGATCGAAGAATTCCTGCATGCGCCGGGTGTAGTCCCGCTGATTAATTCGTTTGCGCAGGCCGTGCTTCTCGCCGCTGTAGCTGAACATGTACGCCTCTTTGTTCAGCCGTCGCAAAGCGAGATAGAACTCGATGCCCTGATACCACGGCACCGCATCATCTTCGTCGTTATTGATCAGCAAGAGTGGCGTCTGAATTTTATCTGCATGGAACAGCGGTGAGTTTTCCAGAAAGCGCATGGGATATTCCCAGAGCGAACCACCGATGCGTGACTGCGAATGCTCGTATTGGAATTGACGCGGCAGGCCTGTGCCCCAGCGAATGCCGCTGTAGGCGCTGGTCATGTTGGCGACCGCGGCGCCGGCTTCGGCAGCTTTGAAGCGATTGGTTTGCGTCACCATGTAAGCAATTTGATAGCCGCCCCAACTGTGACCCTGAATGCCGATGTTGTTCTCATCGACGAATCCTTTGTCGACAACTGTCTGGACCGCCGGCAAAACACATTGCAGGGCATCGCGACCCGGATAGCCCGTTTTGTAAACGATGTCGGGCATGAAGATGAGATAGCCGTTGCTGACGTAGTAGCTCGGATTGATCGAAGTCCCGGGACTTGGATTGCGAAACTGATGCAGCCCGTCAGACAGCCGCTCGTAGATGTAGACGATCATGGGATACTTCTTCTTCGCATCGAAGTTGTCCGGTTTGAGCAGCAGACCCTTCAGCGCCACGCCGTCCGTGTTCTTAAAGTTCACCAACTCCGCCGTGCCCCAGTTGAACTGGGCGCGCTGGGCGTCGCCGTTGCTGATCTTTTTCGGCGCCTTGAAATCGAGGCCGCTCACCCAAATGTCGGGATACTCATCGAACCGCATCGCGGGAAAGATAACCACATCGGCGTCTTTGGCTTTGATCGGATTGTTGAAAGCCTTGTGCGCCATGATCAGTTTTTCCGGCAGGCCTCCGCCGATGCGGTCGCGATAGAAGCCTTCGTCGTAAGTATCTTGATTCTGCGCGCGCAGCAGCAGAGCCTTCGCCGGATCGATCGAGCGCTCCTTTGGATCTAGCCGCACGTAACGAAGCTCGATCCTGTCCCGGCGGCCGACGCCATCGGTGAGATTCTGTGCGCCGCTGCCATCGGGCGAGACTTGCCAGACGTCGAAGCGATCGTAGATCAGCACCGACGTGTCATCCTTTGTCCAGCCGGCCAGGCCATAGGCGTTCGGTAGTTCCGGCGTGTCGCTGTCTTCGTTGAAGAAGTTTACGCCGAGACTCTTTGTCAGATTCACCTTTGCGCCGGTCGCGACTGAATAACTGTTCCAGTCTTTGCCGTCGAAATAGATCGCATATTTGCCGCCGGGTGAAAGAGAAACGTTGAAGCGCTGCTTCTGCGCCACCAGTTTTCGCGAACCGTCTTCACCGTTGACGAGGTAAAAGTCTGTCATGCCCGGATCGTAATCACTGGTGACTCGATACGCGCGATTGTCTGAACCGATTGCCAATCGGCCATCGACGGAAGCGGTCAGCGATTCCATCTTTTCGTCGGCGAGTTGGACAAACTTCTTGTCCTTGACGACATAGACCGCGCGGTAAGAACGCTGGCGCTCCTGTTCTGCGCGCACTTTTTGGATCGGTTGGATGTAGTCGTCCTTCCAGTGCCACAGATCAACCATCACCTTCTCGTCGGCAGGAACATCATCGTCGGCGTTTTTCTCAGGCTCCGGTGGCGGTGCGGCGCCCAGGAACAGTCGCGAGCCATCAAGCGAGAAACTCAAATTGGCTTTGTCGCTCACGACGAGGTCTTTGCGAAATCCTGGTGAGGAGTTGGAAACGATCTCAGTAGCGATCGGTGCGGGACTTGCGGGTGCGTGATTGTTTGCCTGGCTCGGGAGCGCGGGCATCCTGCCCGCAGTCGCACCCTCCCTTACGGTCGGGTTTCCGCCTCGACTGTCGGTCGGAGTACTACTATTGGCGATGGGCGCGCCGCTACCGCGCTCCCACAGATACACTTTGAACTTTGGTTGTTTCGCCGCCTGGTCGTCACGATCGCTGATGAACGCCAATTCCGTCTGCTCATCGTCCCAGGTTAGCTTCTGATACTTGCCCTTGCCCGAGAGCACAGCCACGGGCGCCGCGTCGGTGGCAGTCGAAACCACGTAGACACCGTTTGTCTCTTCGTTCTTTGCCGAGACGGTGAAGACCAGCGTCTTTGCGTCTTTGCTCAAGCTGTAATCGAGCACGTCGCTGAAAGTTCGCTCGGCCCCCGTAGCCGTGTTTCGCAGAACCAGGTCCGTTCCGAACTCCTTTTTGCTGCCGCGGGCTCCGCGTCCGCCAGTTTGCGGAGCCTGCGCCAAATCGTCGTTGTCTTCAAAGCTCTCTGACGGATTGGCTGGAGTCTCTTTCGCTGCGCCGTCTCGCGCCGGTGGCGCCGCCGGTTTAGCTTCCATCAAGTATGCGATGAACCCATTGCCATCTTCGGGCGCCTGAAAATTCTTCACGCGGTCGACCTTGACCACTTGACCGTTTGAGAGGTCCATCATGCCCAAAGCATTCTTCGGCATGTCCTCAGGCTTCTTCTTTTCCTTCTTCGCTTTGTTCAATTCGGCTTTGTTCGGTTCGATGCCGAATAGAACGAAGCGGGAGTCCGCGGTGAAGACCGGCCGCACCAAACGGGCTTGCTCGGCAATGATCTCGGCGGAGTTCGGTAACGAAATGTCCGGCGGCGGGGCGGGCGGTCGATAGCCGCGTGGCGCTCGCCAATCAGCCCCAGAGCCGATGTTGTGCACGACAATGTCGCTATCGGCGTCCTGCGCCATGTAGGCGTAGGCGACGAACTTTCCGTCACGCGAAATCTGCGGCGACACGATTGACCGCCACGAATCGTAATCGGCATGCGTCAGCGGGCGCTTTGACGTGGCTGGGCGCTGCGCTAAGGCGCCACCCAGTGAGCTCACAATTAGCGGCAGAAGGAAAACGAGCGACAGGTATCGCTGGTAGACTCTAGTAGAAGAGTTCATTTGCGTACTCCATTGTTCGGCGTTTAAAGCAAATCTGGGCGGACAGTCTGATCCCGAATGGCGTTCAAGTCAACGGTAAACAATAATTCGGCTCACCAACTGACTCTGGCGTCCAGTAGCCGATTCTGCAAGAAGCTCTAAGCTGAAAGTTACTTGCGACTTACCACCCCGCTGTGATAAACGGCACGTGTGAATCTCACTCCCGTACCTCTCAAGCAGTATCACATCTTCCTTGCGTCACCGTCTGACGTAAACGACGAAAGAAAACTGGTTCGTCAATTCTTCGAACGTTACAACCGACATACCGCGCAATTGTGGGGAGTACGGTTCGAAGTTATTGATTGGGAGAATTTCGCGACGGTCGGAATAGGGCGAGTGCAAGAGTTAATTACAAAACAGACGTTACAGCGATTCAAAGATTCACTTGCCCTAGTAATCGGAATCATGGGCCAGCGGTTTGGATCGCCAACTGGCAAAGCCGATTCCGGTACAGAAGAAGAATTTGAGTGGGCGTTCGAAAATAACAGGCAATACGGGTCTCCCGAAATAAAGTGGTTTTTCAAGAGAATTGAGAGATTCGAAGCCCCGCCAGATCCAGATGAAATTGCAGAGGCTCTCAAGCAGTGGGAAAGGGTGCGCGCTTTTCGCGCAAAGTTTGAAAATGAAATCTACTCTTTGCTGTACGACGCTGGCAATTTTCGAGACGTCTTTGAGAGCGACCTGAGTAGATGGCTCGCCGACCGGGCCAGGCCTTGGATCCCTGAGTTATCTCCTCGCGGAATTACGGGGATGCCCACTCAAACGGCACCCAATGAGTACTATGAAATACTTGAGCGAGATTTTCATAGACTAGATATCGCTGGAATCGACAATGATCGAGCTTTTGAAATTCCGCTCAGCGAGATCTATGTAAGACTTCGGGTGATATTTGACGAAGATTCTCAAACCGCGACGGACGAAATTCAAGATGCCTCGGCAATAGATATTCAAACAGCATTACTGCGGTTTGCCAAACTGGTCATTGTGGGGGATCCCGGTAGCGGTAAATCAACATTTCTGAAGTATGTTGCTCTGATGATCGCCCGTGCAAACTTGACGAATAATCCGGGACTCGCATTGGAAAAGCTTTGCATAGAAGAACCTCTGCCGATCCCGATATTCATCTCTTGTTGGGATTTGTCGGATTTCCTAAAGACTAAAAACGAGATCAGTTTAGAAATACTTCTGGAGTTTCTGTCGCAGCGGTTGGCGTCGGCGGAGTTTGAATTATCAACAACAAGTCTGCAGACGTTGTTGAATGACGGGAACTGCTGTTTGTTATTCGATGGGCTTGACGAAGTTCCCACGGATGCAGGCCGAGCAGCAGTTAGTAGGTTGCTCGAAGAGTGTCTAAAGCGTTATCCGAAGAATCGGTTTGTTGTAACATCACGAGTCCGAGCGTATACGGGTGACACAATTTTAAAAGGTGGATTTGCAAGATGTGATATACAGCCATTTAACGCTCTCGACAGAGCTCAATTCTTAACGAACTGGGTTTCACTTCTCTTCAAGACGTTACCTGAGCACGTTGCTATTGAAAATAGTGACGCTAATCGAGAATTCTCCAGCATTACTGAAGGGATTGAAAAAAATGACCGAATTCGCTCGCTCGCTGTTAATCCGCTTCTCCTAACGGTAATTGCCATTGTTCACTGGAACCGTAAGCGCCTGCCGGAGCAAAGAGTTGATTTGTACAGCGAATGTGTTGACGTACTTCTAGGGCAACGAAAGGAAGCCGAGCACACTCAGTTAAGTCGAAAGATCGGATTTCTGGACGAACGCGATGAAGAGAATCGAATAGAGGAACGCGCCTGGATTCGCAAGCGTTTCGGTGAGATCGCGCTCCATATCCTCTCCGCTCAGGGTAATCGAGACGAAGCGTCCAAGGCAGACATTGTCAAACTCCTGATGCCGCGGTTTGCAGGAAGGGGATCTGGTGAGAATCAGGATTCAGCGGAACTGCGCGCGACAATCTTCTTGGAACGGCAGGAACTGAGAAGTGGGTTACTAGTTAGCCGGCGAGAACATACCTACAGGTTCGTCCATTTGACATTTCAAGAATACTTGGCCGCTTGGCACCTCTCTAATCAAGAATCAGTTCAGGCGTTTTCCCTGATCGAACCACGACTTCGCCATCAGAGGTGGTTCGAAACATTGCAATTGTTAGGGGGGGAATGGGCTAAGCAATCAGATGAGAAATTAGACAGCTATGTCCAATGGTTATTAAGTCATCAAGGGAATTCCGTTCGCGAACGCGCCCCAGTTGTTGCCCTGTGCGCGAACATCGTTAAAGATACGAATGGCGTCACTGAAATGACGCCGCTTACTAAGCGCCGGTTCAAGAAGGCAGTAGAGGCTACGTTGGACGCATTTCGGCCGAATTCCGGAATTCCCGCATTAAACCAACTCGAAATTCTTGAAGCACTCGGTCAGTTAGGGGCCTCGGTAAAGCCGCACCTAATTGAGGCCACGAAATCCGGCTTGTACCAAGTCAGGCGGCGCGCAATAGAGATGTTGCTGCCGCATCTGTCAGATGACGAACTCTTTGCGATGGACCACATCTTACGGGATCGGAGTAAGGAGCCAATCAAAACCTTTCTTCTTTCTTTGTTAGCCCGCGATGCTGCTCGGACAGCGAACTGGTTGTTGCACATTAAGAGCTTCGGCGAAAAGGCTACTGAGGCATTCACTGAAGTACGAGGCGACTTTGAAAACAACTTAAGCCCCGACGTCTATCGAGAGATCGTAACAACAGTTTTCGAGCGTGGACATAGCTACTATTCGTCTTATCGGTACTCAGCTCGAGCTTTCTTGCTAGACGACTTATCAGACGAGACGGCTACTCGTAAGGCCGTCGAATCTGATCGTGAGGTTGGTGTTCGGATTTTCGCATTATCAGCTATCGCTGAGACCTTGACTCGCGAACCCTCTACGTTAGCGCTAATCAAAACGCGGACAACCGCAGACGAAACAGCCGCAGTGCGAATCAATGGAATTGATCTGCTCCTCATGCATTTCAAGGAAGATAGCGGGCTGTGGCAGTTTATTCACGCGCTTGCGATGAATGACAAGGATTGGAGTGTTCGCCTTCACGCGATGCAAATGCTCGTTAAGTTCCGCGAAGATGACAGCGAAACATGGTCGATCGTCAGAAGATCAGCGTCGAAGGTCAACGAATGGTACGAGAGCATTCCGGCACTAGAAATTCTCGTGAAGAAAGGCACACTTGATCGAGACATTCTCGGATACATACGCGCCCTGACTGTTGAAGAACAAAGTGAATGGATAAGAAAACAAGCTTTTTCGCGCCTGGTTTTGGCAACCTTTAAAGACGTCACAGATTGGAGGCTCCTGACTGACGGTTACAGTGGCTTGGACGTGACCAGGCTTGTTACAAACGCGCGCGTAAGCCAGCTATCACAAGCAATGAAAGTCGGGCGTGAGGAGATTAAGGTAAAATACGAAGATATAAAGCAACGGATCCACTCTCAGTTTGGGTTGACGCTACAACTTGAGTGGGAAGCACTTAAAACAACTGAAACTTGATTGTCAGATACTTCTTCGGGTTTTGGCGAAAATCGTAAAGCAGCTTCACCCCTTCGGATGAAAGGTTGTTGACGTTGTTGTAGAGCCCTTCATCCGTTATCAGCTTGCCCAGCGTGCCTTCGCCTCGTTGGGCGCCGGCGACTACATTGTCGATGCGTTCGGCAGTGGTGTTGAAGCGGGCGATGGCGGTGCGCGCGTCGTTATAGATCGCTTCGTCTTTCACCAGCCGTCCCAACGTGCCGTGTCCCGCATTCACATCGGCCACGATGGCATCGATTTGATCCAGCGAATGGTTCGCCCGATCCGCAAACCGATTGACCTTGTTGTAGAACTCGTCGCTGGCGACGAATTTCCCGGCTGAGCCGCGCCCCGCGCGAATGTCGTCAGAAAGTTTTTTCATATTTTCCGCGATATCGTTGGCGTTGTTATAGAGCGCATCGTCGTAGATGAACTTGCCGGCGGAGCCTTTGCCACTCTTGATTTGTTGCGCCAGATCTTCAGCGTCGTGAATAGTCGCGTTCAGGTTGTTGTAAAGAGATTCGTCATTGAATAGACGGCCCACAGTGCCTTTGCCCGCGCGCACGTCTTTGACTACCGCATTCAGTTCGTCCGACAACTTGCTCAGACGCTCTGCTAAATCCGTTCCCCGGGTCGCCAAATCAGCCATAGTATTGCCGGGCGTGGAATTCAGTATGTCGTTCTCGTGAACGGGCTGGCCGAGCGCAGAGCCGGGCGTGATGTTCACAATCATCTCGCTGCCCAATAGGTTCGGCGAAGTCTGTTGCGCCATTGAGTCATTGCGGATGCGATCCGTTGCGGGCACGCCATCAATCGTATTGTTAATGGTGAGAAAGACTTCGATTTTCGGCGGGTTCGGACCAGGTCCTACCTCGGAGGCAGTCATCAGACGGATGCGATCGACGCTGCCGATGCGTACGCCGGCCAGCCGCACTTCCGACCCTTCACGCAATCCATTGGCATCGGCAAAGCGCGCGCGCAGGTGCAGGTGACGCGCAAACGGATTGAGATTGCCCGATGCGTTCAGAATCAAAACGATAAGAACCGCAATGGCAATTAATACAAGCAAGCCAACACGCAGCTCGCCCAAACCGATTTTGCTGGATCGTGGCATAAGAACCTCTGACTATTTTCGATTTTAGATTTGCGATTTGCGATTGATTGAAGGCCCTACAAATTGGCAATCGGCAATCACAAATCGAAAATGCCTTTCATCAGTGTCCGCGCAGAAACTTTTGAATGTACGCCTCTTCAGAGCGGCGTAGACTTTCGTCGGTGCCACTGAAGATAATCTGCCCATCGCGCATCATGATTACTTTGCTGTTAATCAGGCAAAGTTTTTCGCCTTCTTTTTCAAAGACGACTTCGCCCGCTTCGTTGACCACCGCGTATTCGGAACAGAGGTAATCAAGATTGTTCATTTCATGCGTCACGAAAATCGAAGAAACATCTTCGAGGTCGCGAAGCTTCATCGCCAGTTCGCAGATCGTGCGGGCAGTCGGCGGGTCGAGTCCGGCCGTCGGTTCATCGAACATCACGATCTTTGGATCGCCGACCAAAGCGCGCGCGATACCGACGCGCCGGCGCATGCCGCCCGACAACTCCGACGGCATTTTGTCGATGGCCTGTTCCAGATTGACGAAACGCAGCATGCGGGTCACTTCGGATTCGACTTCCTCTTCGGGAACGCCCTGCTCGTGCAGTTTGAACGCGACGTTGTCATAAACGGAAAGCGAGTCGAAGAGCGCCCCTTCCTGGAAAATCATCCCGATCTTCTTACGGACGCTCGTCATTTGGACTTCCGAGTAGTTGGTGATGTCTTCGCCATCGACCAGCACCTGGCCGCTGTCGGGCTTGAGCAAGCCGAGCACCAACTTGATCGTGGTGGACTTTCCGCAACCTGATCCGCCAAGGATGATCTTCGTTTCACCCTTCATCACTTTGAAACTCAGGTTGTTGAGGACTTTGCGATCGTCGAATTCGATCGTGACGTTCCGGAATTCGATCGCCGGAACGACGCGCTGAGCGTCATCGACTTCACGAAAAGTCGAGTCGGCGGCTTGCGCGCTGACCTGATTGTCAATGCCTTCGTCGATTGAAGTTTGCGTCATCATGGCGCGGTGTTGAGAACCAGTTGCAGAGCCCTGGCAAGAACAAAATCAGCAAAGATTACTATAATCGAAGCCGTCACGACCGCGGAAGTGGTTGAGCGTCCCACGCCCACCGTGCCGCCATCTGTTTTCAATCCCTTGTGACAGGCGATGGTGCCCATCAAAAGGGCGAACACCAGCGGCTTGACCACGCCGCCGATAATGTCGTCCGTTTGAATTCCGCTGCGAACTGAGCCGGTGAACATTGCCGACGGCAGACCGTAAAGGAACGTCGAGACCGTCCAACCGCCGGCAATACCGACGGCGTCCGCAATTATCGTCAGTAGTGGCAGCGTAATGATCAGCGCTACGATACGCGGCGTCACCAGCTTCCGCACCGGATCCGTCCCCAGCGCGCGCATGGCATCAATCTGCTCGGACACAACCATCGAGCCGAGTTCGGCTGAAATTGCAGAGACCACGCGTCCTGTGACCATTAGAGCAGTCAGCGTTGGGCCAAGCTCGCGAATCAGCGAGACAGAGACAAGATACCCGAGTTGATCGACGGCGCCGTAGGAAGCAAGCGTCTGATAGGTTTGCAGAGTCAGCACGCCACCGGTGAAAAACCCGGTCAGCATGATGATGGTCATCGAGCCGACCCCGATGGTGTCCATCTGCGCAAACGTCTCAGGAATGTACCGGGGCTTGCGGAAAAGCCCGGTGGCGGCACGCGCAATCAGCAACGCCATTTCCTGGAGTTCGAGCAATAGGCGCGTGAAAATGTTCATGCGATAGTCAGTGGACCGCCTTCGCCGGCCATTCGGTTTGTGCTATGAAGCCACAAAGGCAGGACTTCTGAGTGTCGCTTTACCTTGCGTCGCTGCCCGACACCCTATTACCCAACACCGGACACCCAAGTAAGACGAGCGGCCTATAATGCGCAAACGACACGAGTGGCGTCAAGGATGTTCTGCATCTTGACAACAAAAAGGCCGACTCTTTGGACGAGTCGGCCATTGTCACGAGTTCCCGGAACAATTGGGTCACGGTCGCTTCTGCTGCTGTTGCTGTCGCATCAGCCTGCGCTGCTCCTGTGGAGTCAGCGCGTTCGGGTTTTGATTGCGTTGCCCGGCGTTCTGGCGGCGTTGCAGCGCGCGCGGGAACTGCTGCTGATTGCCGCCCCGGCGCGTCATTGCCTGCTGGCGCAGTTCGCGCAGCTTAACCCTCTGTTCCGGAGTCAGCACTTGCAGAATGCGGGACTCGGTTAAAGAGCGCAGTCGTATTGTGTTGGCCTGGGCATCCGCGACTTCCTTTGAACGTTGAGAGATCAGCGTTTCGTCCGGTGTCGGCGACTGAATTGCTTCCCTGAGCTCGCGTTGAGCCATGCGCAAACGCATGTTCGCCGCCTGTCGCTCGTCCTTTAATTCAGCATTGATCGACTTGATCCTCTGAATCTGATCCGAACTGAGATTGAGCGGGCCAAGCATCTGGTCTGCCTGGTTCATCTGCGTCTGAGCTGTGTCGCCGGCGGCCTGTTGTTGCGGCTCAGTCTGCGCGTTCATTGAACCGGCCACAGTCAGCAGCAACGCGGCCACGATGACGAACTTGAAAAGTGTGTTTGGGGCTAGCTTCATGATTACACCATCCTTCAATTTACTGATTCGGCTCATCCGGCAGCACGAACGGGGCCTCTTCCTCGCGGGCTTGAATCAAACCCAAGTCAGCTGCGAGTTGCACGCGTTCTTCGCGGGTTAATCTGTTCCGTGGCGTTCCCGTCCGACTGTGGCTTGCAGCAACTTGAGGTCGCGGTGAATTGTTTGATGAGTCTGTTACCTGCTCTGGCGCCGTCTCTTGATCTCTTTGCGTTTGATTCATTTGGGCGAGCCGGTCTGCCACTTGTTTATCGACGGCCTTCTGGAATTGCTCCTCAGTGTATCTCGCATCACTGCCCGCGGCAGTAACTTGCGAGGGCTTTTGCGACAGCCGTGAGATTGCAAAGACGAGCAACCCGCACAGCAACAAACCTGCAAACGCGGTCGCGCCGCGCAACCACAAAGGGGAAACGGTAAAGAACTCGCGCAACGCCGCCAGCGCCGGAAGCTTTCGTCGCACGATTGCAGGATGGACGAATGAAACCTCGGGTGCCGCGGCCGGCGAAGCGATCGGGCCGAGCGCTTCGTTACGCCATGCCGCTATGGAATCGTGCACTCGATTGAACACGATGAATTCCGCGCGGCACGCGTCGCACTGCCGCATGTGGCTCGCGAAGTCGCGCGCTTCTTCAGCGCTCGCTTCACCGTACAAATAGGTCACCAGGTCTTCAGCTCGATGACAAATTGGTCGCTCGTTATCGTTTTGCATTTCGCATTCACCTGCCGGACAAGTCCGGCTTCTAAACTTTCGCCTCGCCAAATTTCTGCAAGCGCATCTGCAACTGTCGCAACGCGGTGTAAAGGCGGCTCTTGACTGTACTCAACGGCACGTCCAGCACGTCGGAGATTTCCTGAAATGTAAGCTCTTCGAATTCCTTCATCACTACGACCTGCCGCAACTCCGCGGGCAATGCGCAAACTGCCTTGTGAACTGCCGAGCTAATCTCTCTGTGTTCTGCCGTGCGGGCCGGCGAAACACTTGCCGGCAAGGCAAAGACCGCGGCGTTCCTTTCAGCTTCGTCCTCCAGCGCCGTCTCGCCGCGAACCTTCGCGCGCCGTTGTCGCGTAATGCATTGGTTAACGGCGATCCGATGCAGCCACGAAGAAACTTTTGCCTCACCGCGAAACCCGCGCAAGTTGCGAAACGCTGCCAGAAACGTCTCCTGCGTTGCGTCGCGGGCGTCCTCTTCGCGGCCGAGCATGCCGAACGAGAGTGCGAAGATGCGACGCTCCCAGCGGCGCACAATTTCGCCGAAGGCCTCCGGGTCGCCCGACAAGGCACGTTCCACCATCTGTTCGTCAGTCGTGACCGTTTCCATGTAACGCCCGCCCCGGTTGCGAGCAGTCCCAATACCGCGCACGAACAGCTTATGCGCTCAAATCTTTAGACGCCCATCACTTCCGGGCAGTTGAGAAAGTATCGCACGACCTGCCAGCCCGTGACCGCGGTTCGCCGGTTGAACCCGGCAAACGAGCCGATTTGGCGGAATCCGCAGCATAATCCAAACTATTTCAGCAGTTAAATATTGGCCAAACTGTTGACACTCGGCGCAACGAACCTCTAATCTCTACAAGGAGGCCGGAAATGGCCTCGTCCGCGCCCTCGGACCGTCCCATCCTCTCGTCTTTCGATCTTAACGAAGTTCACTCTTTTCGTGCTCCAAGGTCTCCGCCGAATTCGCCTGCTGTATGTCGTCCTGGCAGTCTTGCTGCTGGTGGGACTGTTGCCGCTCGCCGTAGCCGGCATAATGGTTTCGCGTCGCAGCGCGGATGAGTTGCGCTCGATCGAGGGGCGCTATCAAGCCCAACTTGTGCAGGGCAAAGCCCGCCAAATCGAGTTGTACGGTCAGCGTTATCGCGACGTGGTCACGGGCCTGGCGCGAGCATTTGAAATTGCCGGCGGCATTCACTCGCTGACAGATGCAGGATCTGATCAGCGTCTACAGCGAACGCTGCAGGACGATC
Organism: Pyrinomonadaceae bacterium; assembly: GCA_035606795.1. Lineage (GTDB taxonomy): Bacteria > Acidobacteriota > Blastocatellia > Pyrinomonadales > Pyrinomonadaceae > UBA11740. The sequence continues at coordinate 465 of DATNEI010000217.1, read as the reverse complement.
CCAATCTGATCGCGCTGGCGATCTGTCCCGTCAAAGGCGAGATTCACCGCGCCTTTCAACCGGACGTGATTCGCAAAGAGGAACTCGATCAGCGCATCACTGAGGTGCTGGCGCGCATGAGTGGTCGCGGCGTGATTGTGGGTCGCCCGCAAATCATTCGTTCCGGCCAGGAGATGGGACTCACAATTGCGGCACCCGTAATGGATGGCGATGAAGTCGTCGCCGGTGTTGTCGCCATCGTTTCGTTTCAGGAGGCCTTCAAAACTGTCCAGTCGTCCTCGACCAGGAGTTCTCGAGAAATGTTAGACGCCGGGCTGCCCGTTATTTTCGTTGTCGATCAAAACGGCAGGGCTGTCGCGCATCCCGATGCCGCGGTGGCCTTCGCGGAACGTTCCATGACCGATATGAAAGTGGTCGAGGATTGGCTCGAATCCGGTCAGCAGGTGCAATCCGCGTTGGCGCCGT
>DATNEI010000210.1:0-12361 GCA_035606795.1 Pyrinomonadaceae bacterium | reverse complement strand
GCGCGCCGATCGGTTGCAGTACTTCACTGAGTCTGCGCGTTATTTGGAGCCGCCCGACAATCTTGATCCGCGAGTTGGCACACTCACGAGGACTATTATCGTTCAAAGCGGAGCGCGCACGTGGTACGACGCTTCACTGGCCGTGGAGTCTTACCTGCGAGCGAACTACAAATACTCGCTCGAGATGAAAGCGAGCGGCCCTGATCCGCTGTCGGATTTTCTCTTCAACGTGAAGCAAGGGCACTGCGAATACTTCGCCAGCGCGATGGCGGTGATGTTGCGCACACAGGGTTTGGCGACGCGTATGGTCAACGGATTTCTGCCCGGAGAATACAACGAAGCCGCCGGCGCTTATACAGTTCGCCAGAGTGACGCGCATTCGTGGGTCGAAGTTTATTTTCCGCAGACAAATTCGTGGGTGACGTTCGATCCGACGCCACCGGCGGGGCGGACGTCGCGCGAGCGCAAAGGTCTGGCTGGGGCTTTGAGTAAATACTCCGAGGCGCTCGAGTTGATGTGGTTTCAATACGTCGTGGGATACGACAAACAGGAGCAGCGCTCATTGGTCAGCTCCGTGCGCCGAGAGCTGGGAGATCTTCAGCGCCGTTCAATGACGAAACTCGATCAGGCCAGGGCTGCGTTGCCTGCGCTTTTCAAGCCTGGCGTGGTGCTGATTGGTTCGCTGGCGGGACTCTTTGGCATCGTCTTATTGACCCGCCGCGTGAATCGCTTTGGTTGGCGGCGCGGGTTGCAGGTTTGGCAGCTTTCCGGCGATGCTGAGGTGACGCGCGTCGAATTCTATGAACGGCTGTTGAGAGCTTTAGAGAAGCAGGGAATTAAGCGTGAGCTGTATCAGACGCCGCTGGAGTTTGCTTCGGCTCTTGGCGCGATTGAGGCAGGGGCAATTACCGATGCCTACAATCGGGTACGCTTTGGCGAACACAAGTTAAGCGAAGCCGAGCGAGAGCAAATTGAGAGTTTGTTGGCGCGGATTGAGAAAAGCGGAAGGAATAATTAACCACCGAAGTGGAGTCGCTACCGCTCCCGGTACTGACCTCATGCGATTTACTAATTCATGAACAAAGTTGGATTTATCAGTCTGGGTTGTCCCAAGAACCTCGTCGATAGCGAGGTGATGATGGGACAGCTCCAGCAAAAGGGTTATCAAATCACGGCCGACGCCGAAGATGCGGACACGGTCGTCGTGAACACGTGCGGGTTCATTGATTCGGCGAAGAAGGAATCGATCGAAGCGATTCTCGAAGCGGCGCGATTGAAGACTGAAGGCAAGGCCAAGCGTCTGATCGTCGCCGGCTGTCTGGTCGAACGCTATCGCGATGAATTGAAAGCTGAGATGCCGGAAGTTGATGCTTTCATCGGCACGAGCCAAATCAACGACATTCTCCGTGTCTGCGATCCACTGACGAACACGAGATCACTGCCTGTTATTCCGCTCGGGAACCAGAGCGCGACGTATCTTTACGATGAATCGACGCCGCGAGTGCTGGCGACGCCAAGCCATTACGCCTTCATCAAAATCGCCGAAGGTTGCGACCGGCCCTGCGCGTTCTGTTTTATCCCCCAGATGCGCGGCCATTTTCGCAGCCGCCGATTTGGGTCGATCGTCGCTGAAGCGCATCAGCTTGCCGAAGAGGGCGTCAAGGAACTAATTCTGGTGGCGCAGGATTCATCGCGCTATGGTGAAGACCTCGAAAAGCAGGACGCGCTGGCGCATCTGCTGCGCGAAGTCTCACATACCGACAACATTGAGTGGGTGCGCGTGATGTACACCTATCCGACGCATATCAGCGACGCCTTTCTTGACGTCTTAGCAGAAGAGTCCAAGGCGGTGAAGTATCTCGATATGCCTTTGCAGCACGCTTCACAGAATGTTCTGAAACTGATGAAGCGCGGCGGCAATTGCGCATCGCTGGAACGGCTGATCGAACGGGTTAGAACGCGCGTGCCGGATATTGCCGTGCGTACGACTTTCATCACGGGTTTCCCGGGCGAAACTGAAGAGGACTTCGACGAACTCATGACGTTTGTGAAGAACGTTGCATTTGATCGTGTGGGAGTCTTCACTTATTCAGACGAAGAAGGCACGCCCGCTTTCGATTTGCCGGACAAAGTTGATCCAAAAATCGCCAAACGCCGTCGCGACCAGTTAATGAAGGCGCAGTCAAAGATCGCGAAACGCAAACATGAGGCGATGGTGGGCCAGACCGTGCGCGTGATGTTCGAAGGCGAATCGAATGAAACTGATTTGCTGTGGCAAGGAAGAATGGAGACCCAGGCGCCGGACATCGATGGATGTGTGCTCATCAACGATGCGCCGGAAGATTTCATACCTGTCGCGGGCCAAATGGTCGACGTGATGATTACTGACGCACAGGAATACGATCTCGTCGGCGAGATCTTGTAGGGGCAGGGCTTGTCCCTGCCCATCCACGAGCAGCCAGAAGGGCTGCCACGGGCAGCCACAAGGGCTGCCCCTACTAATACTTCACAAACTCAAATTTTAATCTGATGCCGCGATGCGGGCTGTTGTAGAAAGTTCCGAAGTCGTTCGCATCCACATTGTTTTGAAAATCGCGCGGGTTCCAATGATTCGTCAGATTGAAGACTTTCACACCGAATCGGCCGGGAACTTTGCGGCCGCGGAACTTCGCGGGAATGAATCCCCAGTTCGGCATCCGCGGCGCCAACCCTTTGGTCACCTGCAAGTCCAAAGAGAAGAATGACGGATAGCGTCCGCCGCGATTGCGCGCACCGACAAAGTTCTGATTTTCATCGACGAGCGAAAACGGAAAGCCTGTATGCCAGTCGATCACCGGCGATACGGTTATTTGTTTTGGTAAAGCAATGTCGCCCCATGCGAGCAGCCGGTTCGGCGCGTCAAACGGTTGCAGCGACCGTTCATTCGCGCGAATCAGCGGGTTCCGCAAGTTGCCGAAATAATCATTGAAAGCATTCAAATCGCCGGTTGCGCGCGAACGAACGTAGGCGACGTAAACGTGGTGCCGCTCCTGCAGACGCAAACGACCCGTGACCTGCAATTCGCGATATCGCGATTGGCCATCGTTTCTCAGTAACAATCTGCCATCAACTTGAGGCTCGAGTATGAAATCGCGCCGTGTCTGTCGTTCTTCATAGCCGACTCGGAGAAGCACGCGTTTGATTTCATGATCGATTTGCAGCGTGGCCGCCCCGCTGTACGGATTGCGATAGCCGTCACCACTCAACACGTGCCGGAAAATTCGCGGGCCGTCAACAATGCTTACGCCATTGCTGGCGAAAGTCGTCACGACGCGCTGCTGATACTGCTCGAAGATGCCGACCATGATCGGAATCTTGTCGTAGAAAACTCCCACTCCGCCGCGGATGACGGTGTGATCGTTCGCAAAAGGCATCCAGGCAAAGCCGACGCGCGGTGCGAAGTTGTGATCGCTGCCAATCCCGTCGCGGTCCCAACGCAAGCCCAGATCGATCGTCAAGCGCGGACTGATATGCCAGCTGTCCTGACCGAACGCGGCTAGCTCCGTGTTATCGCGCTGCAATTGACCAGCTCCCACGAAGGTAATCAATTCGCTCAGGGTTCCGTCCGCGCGCACAACCCGAACGGGCGATGATTGATCCGTGCCATCGAACCAGGTGTGGCTGAGATCGAAACCTAATCTCATCTCGTGTATGCCGTGGAACTTTCGCTCAGGGAGTGAAAGAGTCTCGAGCCATTGGAGGCGGCGGCTGTTGCGCTCTTGCTGATTGAACCAGCCACCCGATCGCCGTTGCGGAGAAATCACAAATGAAGCAGCGCTATTACCAAAGACATCGACATCGAATTGTTTCAGGTTGAAACTGGATTGCAGCAATGCGCGCTTCGCGAATGTCTTCTGATCGTTGGCGGCAACGAACCAGCCGCGTTGATGAATATTCGCGGCCGTATGGAGCGGCGTGAAGGTATTCAGATTGGCGGCGTCACGTTTCTCTGGGAACAGGGAAAAGCTGACGGCCAGACGGTTAGTGCTGTTCAGATTGACGTCCACGCGCGTGAACGAATCAAAGCTCTCAAGTTTCGAGTCGCGTTGCGCGGGAGGCAAACTCGTCACTTCCGTGCGCACGAATCGATACTCAAAACTTTGGAAGAGAAACGCTTTGTCCTTCTTCAGGGGTCCACCAACCGCGATCCGCGGCGTGGCCGATTGAACTCCATAAATGTGACTGTCGCGAAACCGTGGACGCACGATCACATTGGTCAGCAAGTAGCGCCAGTCATTAGTTCCCGAGCGCGTTTCGATCGCCGTGACCGCACCCGTGAACCTGCCGTACTCGGAAGAGAATGGATTGGAAAAGACCTGCACCGATTCCACTGCCTCAAGCGGCAAATCGATGGCTGCGTCGCCGGTAACCGGATCTGTGACGTTCATACTTGAGACGAGCACACCGCTCTGATCGGGCCGCGTACCTTTTATATTGAGCGCTCCGTCCGAGCTGCGCATTACGCCGGGCAGCAGCGGCAAGGCATCCTGAAACTTCTCGTTGATCAGCGGAACGTCTTGCAACTTCCTCGCGGACAACTTGCTCGAGACAGTCGTGTTATTCGTGTCTATGCGATCTTCTGCGGGCGATACGTTTACGGTTGCCTCGACGTGACTCGGTTCCAACGACACGTCGAGATCAACGGTCGCGTCTATGGCCACGGTCACGCGATGCTCAACCGTTTGGAATCCGGTGTGGGTCACAGTCAATTTGTATTCACCCGCCGGCAGGTGATTGAAAGAGTATTGCCCGAGTTCATCGCTGACTGTTTCCAGCGGTCGATCGCCCAGCTGCGCGCCGTTGAGTGTGGCGATGGCTCCCGGCAAACGCTCTTTGCGATCACCCGAGGCAGCGAGGACCGTTCCTCTAATGCGACCACTTGGTTGAAAATCGTTGGCGGCGCGGACGGATTGGAAACAGGCGCCAGGAAGGAAAGCGGCGAAGAGTAACGCGCACACTGAGACCACTCGTAGCTTGGGTCCAGCAGTAAACTTCATTCGCAACGCCAAAATATTATTCGGGATGCCTAAAAAATACTGCAGGGGCAAGTGACCGTTTAGATGCGTCGAGGGTAACCCAGGTTTGTAACTTAAGCCCTGTAGCGTGGTAATGCAATCAGCTCGCATAGTTTCGGCCCAGGTCAAAGAAATTTCCGTGCCGATAACCTGACAAGTCTGAGAGGATGCCCGGTGGACGGCGTTGCGCCCAAACTTCAGCTAGAGTACAAATTAAGCCTTTAGATGAGAGCCACTAAAGAATCCAGTGATGAACTGAACCCTGCTGTGGCGGTGTCCGCCACCGAGATTCCGCGTCGCGGTCGTCGCGGATTTGCGGATTATTTGGCGTTGGCGGTGGCAACCTGTGGCGTTGGTTATTTCCCGATAGCGCCCGGAACGTTGGGAGCACTGGTGGGCGTTGGCTTGTATTTGGCTCTTTGGAGTTGGCTGTATCAGATTCTTGAAGCAAACGCGGCGCGCAGAGGGCTCAGTCTTCTCTATGTTTTCCTGCCGCAGTTGGCTGCGATGCTTTTGATAATTCTCGTAATCGCCATCGCAGGTGTTTGGGCGGCGACGCGAGCAGAGAAGGCAACTCAAAAAAAGGACCCATCGATTGTGGTGATTGATGAGGTCGCGGGACAGATGATTGCGCTTCTCTCCGGCCCGTTTTGGTTGCACACCTGGTGGAGCGTTATGTCGGCTTTTATTTTGTTTCGCTTGTTCGATATCTGGAAGCCATATCCGATTCGGCGGTTGGAGGCTCTGGAGTCAGGTTTGGGGATTATGGCTGACGATCTGCTGGCGGGAGTTTATGCGCTGATCGTTAACTCGATTTTGATTTCCGGATTCCTGCTGTTAACAGCGCCGCGTTGAGAGCTTAAGCCCGCCCGGACGATCGGGCTACTGGCCCGTGATGATGCAGCCGGTGCTCCCTTACTTTTTCTTGGCAGTCCCGATCCATCCCGCCCGCCAAAAAAGACCAAGCATCACGATGGCCACTGTCAGCATCACTCCCCACGCCGCAAAATATCCGTATTGCTTGTGCAGTTCCGGAATGTTGTCGAAGTTCATGCCGTAAACGCCGGCAATAAACGTCAGCGGCAGCATCACCGCGGAAAAGATCGTCAGCACTTTCATGATTTCGTTCATGCGATTTCCTACGACCGACATGTAGGCGTCGAGAGCGCCGCTCAAAAGATCGCGATAACTCTCGGCCATGTCAGTCACCCGCATGATGTGATCGTAGACGTCTCTGTAGAATGGCAGGAGCGCCGCGGGAATCAGGCTGAACTCGCCACGGCTTGTGCGCAGGATGACTTCACGCTGGCGGCCCGTAATGCGGCGCAGACGCAACACGCCGCGTTTTAGGTCCATGATTTCTTCGAGGATCGCTTTGTTCGGACGGCTCATAGTAAAGATGTCGTCCTCCAGTTTCGCAATGCGCTCGTCAAAATCATCAAGCACAGGCGCGTAGTAATCGACAATCTGGTCGAGGATCTGATGTAACAGGAAGGCGGCCCCGCGTTGGCAAAGCACGGGACTGGTGCTGAGCAGTTTCTTGACGTTGTTGATGCTGCGGAACAGGTCGTGATGATAGGTGATGACGTAGTTGGGCCCGAGGAACGCATCGAGTTCGATCGTGTTGAAGTGATCCGGACTGGTGTCGGCGCGGACGCCGTGGACGATGAAATAGAGGTATCCGGGAAATTCCTCGACCTTTGGATAGTTCCGCGTCTCGCGGCAGTCTTCGACTGTCAGCGGATGAAAGTGAAAGACGTTTAGCAGAACCTGATCATCGGCGTCACCCGGTTCTTCCATATCGATCCAGATGACAGCCTTCTCATCTTTCAACAGATCGGGAAGTTCTTCGACTGAAAAACCGGTCTCTATTTTTTCAGCGCCTTCACGATAGACAGCGATTTCCATCAGTGCGTTCCTTTGCGTGATGCACGACGGCAAGCCTCAGCTGGTGTGCAAAACAGGTTTCGTGGAGCGTGAGACAGTTACCACAGCGTTCCCTCTCAAGCAAGACGGAACGCTGTGGCCAGGTTTTTACAGATTGAGTTTTCGGCGGATTGCCGGGCCTTTAGAAGGGTTGGAGGAAGATCGTGTCGAAGCTGTCTTTATCGCGGAATCCCATGCGCTCGTAGAAACGAAGCGCCGAGGTGTTCTCTTCATTGACGAACAGGCAAACCGATTCGCTGTGCGACAACAGATGCTTAGAAAGCTGTAGCACGCAGTCTGTGCCCTGACCTTGTGAGCGATTATCCGGATTGACCCAGACACCTTCAAGATATGCCACGTGCGGTGTTTCGGACACGACTTCCGCTTTGAAGACTACGTTATCGTTTTCGATTCGAACCCAGCTGCGTTGCTTTTCAATTCGGCGCAGATAGCGCTGCCGGAATCCCGACGCGTCGCTTTCCAGCGGATTTGCGCCACTCTCTTCAAAAGCCATCTGCGCATGAATGGGAACGATCAATTCAAGATCGTCCGGAGTCGCCAGTCGTAGATCAGGAACCTCATTGCGAAGTTCAACCGGCATACGCAACTCAAGCAGATGCTCGCGGCAGTTCTTGCGCATCTCCGCCTGGCGGCCGGCATAAAATTCCCAGAACATCTGCACGCCGTCCTGTTCGCCCATCAGCATGTGTGTGCCGGTGCAGTTCTGTGCTCGATTCGCGAGCGAATACAGCGCGCGCTCGCTGCGGGCTTCGAATAAGGTAGCGTGGCCGATTAGAGCGATGCCTTCCAACTCGCCGTGCTCGTTGCGGCAACCATAGAAGTCACCGCGATTGAAGTCGCTCCGCAGGCCGTTGTCTCGAACCAAACCGCTCAGCATAGCCGTTTGCGCCGGCCGCTCTTCGAGAAATTCAAGCACTTCGGGCGTTGAGTTATCGTTCAGGAAGATAGAAGGCATCGATCTCGGCGCCCTGCCAAATCCTGAAACGGTGTTTGTAGTATGCTGGTACAACATTGTTCCGTTCCTTTCAGAATTTGCAGGTTGTTAGGGAGCCGGCTTCATAGCCGCCGTATTATCGCCGCGGCTGTAGTCGCCCACGAGGACGCCGTCACTGACCAAGACACCGTCACTGACCAAGACACCGTCACTGACAAGCACGCCGTCGCCGATCAAAACACCATCGCCCAGCAGCACGCCGTCAGAGAGCAGAACTCCGTCGCTCAACAACACACCGTTAGTAAACAGGGTGCCGTCGCTTAGCAGGACACCGGTAGTCGTCACCGGTCCGGACGTATTGCTGACCATGCTGCTAACCAAAGTTGTGCTGCGCACGATCACGCCACTGCTAACGGATGTTCCATCTGCGAGGATTTTGCTTTGCGCATACATGCCTTGCCATTTCGTCATGAGGGCACTGCCATAAAGGAAGCAGTAGTCGGTAATGACCGCGCGGCCCCAGTCGATGCGCTCGCCCAGGCTGGAAATGTAATTAGCCTGCGATGACTCGTCCCAGTTCGTCAGCATGGACGTACCCGTGGCGTATGTAGCCGCATCGGTTTTGACCCAACTGGCGATCCGGACCGCGCCTTCCACATTCAGTTCGCCGGCGCCTTGCTCCAGCGTATTGGTGTTCCGCAGTGGCTGGGCCGTATACATCAGGATTGCTTTCACCAGACCCGGTGTCAGGCTGGGATTCGCTTCCAGCATCATAGCCGCCGCACCCGTAACCACCGGCGCAGCCATCGACGTACCACTCAGGTACATCATTTGATCCGTCGTAGTTCCGGTTCCGACCTTCAGCGAAGGATTCTTGGTAATCAGGCTATTTGTTTTGCCGACGCTGCTGGGTGAGATTGCGCCAATTAATTTGTTGCCGGGAGCAACAAGGTCAGGCTTGATGAAATCGTCGTAGTGTTGGACTCCGGCCGAGTCGGTTGTGTATCCACGCGTCGGCCCGCGTGAGCTGTAGGTCGTGACTTTGTCATCCGAACGCGAGTCGGTTCCGAAAGTATTCACGGCTCCTACTGTGATTACCGATGGCTCGATGCCGGGCGAGTCAATCCCGCCGTAGATTTTTTGACCGGTAGAGGTTTTTCCACGATTTCCGGCAGCCGCTACCACCACAATTCCCGCGTTGTATGCACGGCGCGCCGCCAGGCAGAGGGGATCAGTTTTGTAGCTGTCTTGCGCCGGCGTGCCGAGACTCATGTTGATGAGACGAATGTTGTAGGTCGCTTTATTCGCAACGCACCAATCAAGCGCGGCGACTACGTTACTGGACGTACCCATGCCGTTAGCATCCAAAACCCCGAGGCTAATGATCTTCGATTCGTAGGCGATGCCGCCGTAGTAATCCGATTTGAAGCCCGGACTTCCCATCAGCATTGATGCTACGTGAGTTCCGTGACCGTAGTAATCGCGGTTCGCGGCAATGCCGGTATAGGTCTTCGAATAAACAATTGCGGGACGGCCCGTGGAGGCCTTAATCAAGTTGTGCGTATCATCAATACCGCTGTCCAACACGGCAATGCCGACGCCAGTACCATTCAACGAGGAAAACCCGGTCACTTCACTCCGTCCGTCTTCCTGCGCGGCTGCTACTGTCGTTTCGACGTGGCCATAGGCGGCAACCGGACGATCGGGGCTGATATACGCAAAATCATTGTCATCCATCAACTCGGCAATTCGCGACAAAGGAAGTTCGGCTGATGCCAGACCCATTGTGTTGAATCGATTCTTCAGACGGCCGTTCCCATGAGTGATCTTTCCTTGAAGATCACTGTCAGACATGCCGGCTTTATCGTCAGCCAGTTGAATGATCACGGACGCGACTTGATTGCCTTTGCCCTTGCTGACGGCGTCGTTGACCGAGTTTTCGAGGTCCGGCGCAATCTTGCGATGGCCGTTGTTCTCGTGGCTCGATGAATTATCCGACGCGCTGCGGTTGGCCTTGACGCGAAGACTTAGCGTCGGCAAGAGCGCGACAATCATTAATATCACCGCGATGTTTGATTTAAGTGTGCCAGGGGATCGCATCTTTGTTTCCTCTCGTAGGTGGGAGTTCATAGGACTTTCCCGCCAACACGTTTGGCAACGGCCGTGCCGCCAGCCGCGATCACTCGAGTTTGCGATTTTTCCTAAGGAAAGCGAGGGTTCAGAAGGTTTCAGGTCTATTTCACCAGTCGGTCAAATCAATCGAATTGAGAGCAAGCAAATCAGTCTGACCTGTCACGCGGTGACCCAACTCGACCCTGATTTTCAGGACTGCTACGATACGAAACCTTTTCAGATGACAAACGACAACACACCAACCGGACGGGTCTTTGTGGCTGACGAAGTTAGCGAAGAAGGGTTGCAACCTTTGACTGATGCCGGGTTTGCGGTCGAGAAGCAGACTGGCCTATCCGCGAAAGACCTGATCTTTCAACTGGCGAACCGCGATGGTCTGATCGTCAGAAGCGAAACCAAAGTAACGGAAGAGATTCTCGATGCGGCTCCAAGTCTGCGCGTCATCGGTCGTGCGGGCGTGGGCGTAGACAATATCGACGTTCCGGCCGCCACGGCGCGCGGCATCGTGGTGATGAACGCCCCTGACGGCAACACGATCACTACGGCGGAACACACAATTGCCTTGCTGGTGGCGCTGGCGCGAAATGTGGCGCAGGCAAACAGCAGCGTCAAAGCTGCGCTGTGGGAGCGTAAGAAATTCGTGGGCGCGGAGTTGTGCGCCAAGACACTCGGCATTGTCGGCCTGGGCCGCATCGGCCGCGCAGTGGCGCAGAGGGCTTCCGCGCTGGGCATGAAAGTTGTCGCGCACGATCCTTTCATCGCGGCCGATCTAAGCCAGGATCTGGAAATCCAAATTGTCGGGTTGGATGAAGTACTGGCGCGAGCTGACTTCCTCACTGTCCACACGCCGCTCACCAACGAGACGCGCGGACTGATCAACGAAAGCGCTTTTGCGAAGATGAAAACCGGCGCGCGGGTGATCAACTGCGCGCGTGGTGGCTTGATCGACGAGCACGCCCTTTACGATGCAATTACCTCGGGCAAGATCGCCGGCGCCGCTCTCGACGTGTTCGAACAAGAGCCGCCGCCGCCGGACCATCCACTGTTGTCTCTTGAGCAGGTGATCGTGACGCCGCATCTGGGCGCATCCACGGCCGAGGCGCAGCAAGCTGTAGCAGTCACCGTTGCGGAGCAGATGCGCGACTACTTGTTGACCGGAGCACTGCGCGGCGCAGTGAACATGCCGGCCTTTGGCGCGAAAGAACTTGCGATGCTGCAACCGTATCTGTCGCTGGCAGAAAGTCTCGGTCGCTTTCAAGCTCAGTTGATTGACAATCCCGTGCGCGAAGTGCGGCTTGAATTCGCCGGAGAGTTGGTGGAAGTGGACGCGGCGCCGGTAACGCGAGCATTTCTTGCCGGCCTGCTGCGCGACATCAGCGCGCGCGTGAACGTCGTGAATGCTTTCGTCATCGCTGAAGAGCGCGGCATCGCGGTCACGACTGCTTATGTCCGCGGTTCAAATGCAGCGTCGGCGATTCGAACTTCGGTCAGTTCCGCGAACGGCGAACAAACTGCATCCGGTTCAGTGTTCACGACTGCGGAAGGTTATCGCGAGGGTCGCATTACGCGGATCGACGGCTTTCGGATTGAAGCGATTCCGCGCGGCAACATGATCGTGATGCATAACCGCGATGTCCCGGGCGTGATTGGCAAAGTGGGCAGTATTCTCGGCGAGGCCGAAATAAATATCAGTGCGTTTCATCTGGGGCGGCGTGAGCGGGGCGGGGAAGCCATGGCGATCATTGAAGTTGATGCGCCGCTGGATAAACCGACGCTTGATCGTTTGCTTCAGCTTGACTCGATCATTGCCCTGCGCCAAATCGAGCTGTAGCACTTGCAAAGCTCGAACGCTTAACAAGAATTTACAATTCATCTCTCGAAAAACAGGCAGGTCTGAGATAAACTCCGGCCGCTTCTCGCCGACATGACGAATCCAACCACAAACCTCAGCGGGGATCACGCGGCGCCGCAGGGCGCTGGCCCTCTCGACCCCGAACCGGCAAGGATTGCGCGCAAGCGCATTGATTCGATTGATCTCCTGCGCGGCATCGTGATGGTTATTATGATGCTGGATCACACGCGCGATTTTGTGCACATGGGCGCGTTCACTTTCGACCCAACCGACCTGACGCGAACCACGATCCCATTGTTTTTCACGCGTTGGATTACTCACTATTGCGCGCCGATTTTTGTCTTTCTCGCCGGCACCGGGGCTTATCTCCAGTTGGCGCGCGGGAAAAGCAAGTCCTCGCTCTCGAAGTTCTTGATCACTCGAGGCCTCTGGTTGATTGTG
>DATNEI010000201.1:0-4473 GCA_035606795.1 Pyrinomonadaceae bacterium | reverse complement strand
TGCTGCGCAAGTTAAATCACCGTTTGGCTGCGCTGCCAACTCTGCCGATTGAATCGCACCTGGGCCAGGAATCGATCGCGGTGCTGCCATTCAAAGTATTGTCCTCGCCGACTGAAAACACTGGTGACGAGTATCTCGGCGTGGGCCTGGCAGATGCGCTGATCACCCGTTTGAGCAATGTGCGGCGATTGGTAGTGCGGCCGACGAGCAGCGTACTTCGTTACCGCGGCGTCACGGTTGATCCGCTCGTAGCCGGGCGAGACTTGCATGTCGATTACGTCATCGATGGCAGTTTGCGGCGCGTTGGTGAGCGCTTGCGCGTGACCGCGCAACTAATGGATATCAGCGAAGGAGTGACGCGCTGGGCTGAGCAATTCGACGAACAATCGACTGATGTACTGCAGATCGAAGACTCGATTTCCGCCCGCGTGACCACCGCTTTGCTGCCACAACTGAGCGGCGATGAAAGGGTGCAGCTTTCAAAGCGCGGCACGGACAGTCCCGAAGCGTTCGAGTCGTATCTACGCGGCCGTTACTACTGGAGCACCTACACCGAATCGGGTTTGGCGCGTGCCATCGAATGCTACAACAACGCAATCCGGCTCGATCCTAACTATGCGCTGGCCTACACAGGCATCGCCGACTACTACAACTGGCTCGGAGTTTTTGGGATCAGGCCGTTCAGAGAATGCTCGGAAGCGGCGAAGCAAGCCGCGCAGAAGGCGGTAGATCTCGACTCAGGGGCAGCCGAAGCATACAGCGCGCTGGGGTTTGCGACCGTGACGCGGGACTTCGACTGGTCAGTCGCCGAAGCTGATCACCGGCGCGCTATCGAGATCAATCCGAATTATGCGACGGGCCATCATTGGTACAGTTTTCATTTGCAGATGACCGGGCGTTTTGACGAAGCGCTGCGCGAAGTTCTGCGCGCGCGCGAACTTGATCCGCTATCCCCGAGCGTCGTTCAGGCCCTGGGCTGGTGTTACTACCAGGGCCGCAAATTCAACGAGTCGGTGGTGTCCTACGAAAACATGCTGGAAGCCGTGCCCGAGTTTGCGTGGGGTTTGGCATCGTACGCGTGGACCCTGCGAGCTATGGGCCGTGCTGAAGAGGCGGTCAAGGCTTCCGAAGAAGCTCTGCAGTTTTCTGGCGGCGGTCAATTATACATTTCGGGTTTGGGTGCATCGTATGCCCTCGCCGGTCGCGTCGATGACGCGCGGGCGGCGTTGAAACAACTGCAGGAGATGTCAGCGCGGGCTTACGTTTCGCCTTATCACATCGCTACGATTCACGTCCATCTGGGCGAGTACGATCGAGCGGTTGCGCTCCTCAAAGAAGCTTACGAGATCGGCGATGGTTGGGTGGTGTGGCTCGGCGTCGACTCTGTGTGGGATGCGCTGCGCCATGATCCATCCTTCGAAGAGTTGTTGAGCAAGACGCGCAATCCTGCGCCGCAGGAGATTGCTGGGCCTGCGTCCGTGCGGCGCGAAAAGCCGGCCCTGATTCACTCGCCGGTTACTGCGGCGATTGCCACGCCGGCGCCGGAAACTTCTCCCGGCGAAGATGATGAAGCGCGGCAGCTTTTTACTGCTGGACGCTATTACGCGACGCGCCGGACGGCGGAAGGTTTGCGGCAGGGGATTCAGCGGCTGGAACGCGCGGTCCAACTCAAGCCTGACTACGCCGAAGCCTATTCTGAGCTGGCGGACTGTTATTCGTTGCTCAATTGGTACGTCGAACCACCTCCGGCCGAAGCGTGGGAGAAGGCGAAACACGCGGCCTTGAAAGCGGTTGAGGCCAACGATTCGTTGGCAGAAGCGCACGCGTCACTTGGATTTGTGCGCTTGCATTACGACCGCGATTGGCAAGGCGCCGAGCGCGAATTGCAAAAGGCAATCGTTTTGAATCCGCGCAATCAGGTCTCGCATCGATGGTACTCGTATAGCTTGTCGGCGATGGGCCGGCACGAAGAAGCTGCCGCCGAGGTTGAACGGGCGCGACAAATCTCTCCGCAGTCACCGGTGATCGCAACGGCGCTCGCGAACGTTCTCTTTCTTGCCGGACGGTTCGACGATGCGATTGCGCAGTGTCGCAAGGCACTCGAACTTGATCCTGGTGGCGTCGCGGCGCACACGATTCTGCGTTGGGCGTACGAGCGGAAGGGAATGGTGGCCGAAGCTCTCGCTCAATACGAACAGGAGCGAGTGTTCGCCGGCGAGACGCCCACGACCCGCGCCAAACGAGCTCACGTGCTGGCGGCGACCGGGCACAAAGAACAAGCGCGCGAGCTTCTCCAGGAGATTTTGGTGAAGCGCGATTCGGAATGGGTGACCGCGTACGAGATTGCGGTGATCTATTGTTTACTGGGTGATCGCGATGAAGCGTTTCGCTGGCTGGCGCAAGCGGAACGTGAGCATGCGGTCGGGTTTACCTTTGTGCGCGTCGATCCGCACCTCGAAAGCCTGCGCCCTGATCCCCGTTTCGCACAGCTACTGAGCCGAACCGACAGAACTGTTCCTTAACGAGATTCTCTTCTTTGCGGTGCTTTGCGTCGTGGCATCTTTGCGTGAAATCTCCCGCGCAGACTGCGGTTCAAGCAAAGTCGCCAAGGCGCAAAAGGTTCGCCAGGCAAATCGTACGCAACGTCGGCATTTAGGGACTACCGCAAATCGCGAACCTGTCTTAACATCTCGCGCCATGCGAATCCGAATGTTGCGCGGCTTCATCTATTCCTTGCCGGCATTCTATGTTTTGCGAATCTCGAATGAAGGAGCACAACAATGCCTCCTGCGATTCTGACCTTTAACGTAATCGGCACCTATCCTTATCCGTACGCGACCGCTGGTGCGGGGACCGCGCTAACCGTGTGTCGCTTTAACAATGACCCAGTTTTGGGGTTTCTCACGCAAACTCCTTACGATGAGGACATTGTCTATTTGAGTCTCCATTTGAGTTTGTCGAATGAAATCGGGCGAATACCCAATCCGCCCGGGGAAAACGTCATCACCGGAATGGCTTACGATCGTGCTGAAAACCTAATTTGGGCCGTACAAGCGTACGGAGCCACGGGCACACTCATCGGGTTCGATCCAAATACCGGCGCTGTAGTGCAAACCGTCAGCGTGCCTTCGACGGTATTGTGTCAGGGACTCGCTTACAACGGTCTCTTCTTTGTGCGCGCCACCCCCACGGAGCTTCAGGCAATAAGCAAGGCCGGCACCGTTCTTGGCACGCTTGCCGTTCCCGCGCGCGCGTCCATAGCCGACATTACGGCTTCCTTTTTCTCCTACGTCGCCAGCGATACGGGAAGAAACCGCCTATTGGTTTTCGGCCCTTTTGGAGAGGTGATTGGCATATGCACGGCGCCACCGGGTGCGCCGCGCGGCATTCAGGGTGTCGCCTTTGACAATCTGCTCGACATGACGCAGGTATCGCAGTTGCCAACGGTGGATGGTTCCTGGGGCGCAGTAGGAACACCGTTTCATCCTGACACGCCATGGGCTCCAACTCCATTTCTGATTCGGCACAATGTGTATCTGGCGAACGAGCTCGACCAGACGATTTATTTCGGATATTTCGTTTAGAGAGGGAGTTGTTATGCTGTTGGCGAAGCAATTCTTTTTTGCCCTTGCGCTTGTCCTTTGCGCGATTCAAATGACGCCCGCACAGACACCGAAACGTGCGATCATTTCCGTTAGCACTTTGCTTGATGGCAAGGGCCACGTGCTGCATGACACGCGCATCGTTGTCGAAGGCTCGAAGATTGTCGCGGTGGATGCGAAAGCTGAACCCGTTGATTACGACCTGCGTGGCTTGACGGTGATGCCGGGATGGATCGATGCGCACGTGCACCTCACGTGGATATTTGGCAAAGACGGAAAGAACGCAGGCCAAGGCGGGACGACGCCCGAAGCGATTTACTCTGCCGCAGCGAACGCTTACGTGACCCTGATGGCCGGATTCACGACAGTGCAGAGTGTCGGCTCGCCCGCAGACATTCCTTTACGCGACGCCATCGCGCGGGGCGAGTTGCCGGGGCCACGGATTCTCACTTCAGCGGACCCAATATTCGGACGTGGACCGCAAACCGGCACGCCCGAAGAAATTCGCGCCTTTGTCCGCAAACAAAAAGAGGCCGGAGCTGACGTAATTAAGATTTTCGCGGCCGCGAGCATTCGGCAAGGCGGCAACATGACGATGTCGCAGGAACAACTCAATGCAGCCTGCGATGAAGCGAAGAAAGTTGGGCTGCGCACGGTGGTGCACGCTTACAAAGATGCTGTGCGCGGCGCCACGCTGGCCGGCTGCACACAGGTCGAACACGGCACGTTGTCCACTGACGACGACTTAAAGTTGATGGCCGAGAAGGGAACTTACCTCGACCCGCAAGCCGGTTTAGTTATCGAGAACTATCTTCTCAACAAAGACAAGTATCTGGGCACTCCCGGTTATACGGAAGAAGGGTTCGCCGCG
>DATNEI010000199.1:0-18125 GCA_035606795.1 Pyrinomonadaceae bacterium | reverse complement strand
AGCGGCGAAGAATGGAACGTCGCTTCCGGTCCCACAATGCCGCCGCCGTCAGGCACGCCGAACGCGCGCGACGTCATCGAGCGTTACCACTTGAGATCTCAACTGCCCGCCCCCATCCTGCGCGCGATTGACTCCGATGACGAGACGACGCCTTCAAATACTTCCGCGAGCTTAAGAAAGCATTTTGTTCTTCTCGACAACCACATCGCCGTGGAAGCCGCCGCGAATGCCGCACGCACACGCGGGTTCATCACTGAAATTGCGCGTGATATTGCTGATGGACGGATTGAAGTTGGCTGTGATCAACTGTTGGCGCGATTGGACGAGTTGCAACGTCAGAACGCCAACAGAAGTGTATGTGTGATCTCCGGCGGGGAGTTCGCTTGCCCAGTCCGCGGTGATGGCATTGGTGGCAGAAACGCAGAAACGGCTCTGCGTTTGGCGATTGCCGCGGAAGAGAAGCGCGATGAAATTGGCGAGTTCGTGACACTGTGCGCCGGCACTGACGGCATTGACGGCAACAGTCCGGCGGCCGGCGCCATCATCGACTCCACTACCATCGAACGATCGCGCAAGATGGGATTAGACGCCGGCGATTTTCTTAACCGCAGCGACTCATATTCATTTCTTGCCGCGCTCGGCGAGGCGATTGAAACCGGACCGACAGGAACGAATGTACGCGACCTGCGCATACTCTTAAGCAGTCCACACAGCGCCGAGTGAAAAATCCCGGCCTGCATTGACGGGTAGTGTCTCACTTTGCGGTTTTCCTTTGCGGCTTTGCGTCTTTGCGTGAGATGTCCTGTCCGGAAAAGGCTGGTTCACGCAAAGACGCCAAGACGCAAAGATTCGCAAAGCCAAATTCAGCCACTACCCATTGACGCACAAACTTGACTCAAAAAGTTCGCGCGACTATAACTTCGGCATAGTGCAAACTGAACGAGTAATCGACGCGAAAGCGACCGAGCCCGCGCGTAGTCTCACCTTCAAGACCTTAGCCGATAAGTTGCGATCGTTGACGGCGGTGCCTTCACTCGAAGACGCCAAAGAACTCGTCGCCCAAACAAACATCTCGCCGGAAGAAATTGCGCCGTATCTTGGTTTCAAAACGGGCAATTACTCGCGCCATCGCGTGATGAAGAACGAATTCGTCGAGATGCTGGTGCTTTGCTGGAAGCCTGGGCAGCGCACGCCGATTCACGATCACAATGGCTCGCATGGCGCAGTCTTTGTGCATCAAGGGATTATGTGGGAGACGATTTTCGACTACGACACTGAAGCGGGTTTGCAGTACAAATCACATCGCGAAATGCGCGACGGCGGCCTGACCGGTTCAGAGATTCCCGACATTCATCAGCTCGGTAATCCCGATGTTTCCGGTCGCGACCTTGTCACCATTCACATCTACGCGCCACCACTCGGCGTTTTGAAAACTTACAAGCTGGGCAGCTCTACGATTGAGCAATACACACCCGCGGAACCGGATTTTGTGTGAGACCGAGTAGTAGAATCGGCTCCGCCGTCTGATGTGCGGAAGCGCTCCGCGCTTCCGCGGCCCACTTCCCTGCGATCTACGGGCTTCGCCCTTGTCACACTGGGCGTAGCCCGCCGCACTTGAAATTCACGGACGGCCATAGGCCTCCCGCATATCAGGCTCGCCGAAACACCACGCGGCAACTTTGCTCAGCGAACAAATGTCGATACAGCAATGCTTCGTCCATCGGAAACCACACTAATCGTTCCCTTCTCGCCAGTCGTCATTACCTGGGCGCCGCTCGCGCGCCAGCGTTCGACAACTTCTTTGTGCGGATGGCCGAAGATTGAAGTGCGCCCTACAGAGATGACCGCGACGTCCGGATCAGTCGCAGCGACAAACCCCTGAGTTGAAGAGGTCCGGCTACCGTGATGCGCGACTTTGACGATGTCGCTATGTAAATCGACGCCGCTTTTCAGGACTGCAGTTTCTGCTTCCTTCTCAATATCAGCCGTGAATAGTAAGACACGCTGACCAAAACGGACACGCAATAGCAGAGCATCGTTGTTGCGATAGGTTGAATCCACGTCGGCCGTTTGCGGCGGCCACAGGACATCAATCGTCACGCCGCCGACGTCAATTGAATCACTGCGCCCGATTATTTCCATCGGAACGTGGGCAGCGTTTAGCGACCTGGCAAAGCGCTCAAATCCTGCATCGCGCGTCGGACTCCGCGCGACGATTGCGCCCTGTACTTTGAAATTGCGCACAACATCATTCAGCCCATCAATGTGATCCGCGTCCGCATGTGTCGCGACCAGGTAATCGACACGATCCAGGCCCTTTGACCAGAGAAATTCCGAAACGACCCCTTCGCCGATGGTGCGAGTGTCGCGCTGAAAGGGTTCTTCATCGCCGTCATTTTCTCGTGTCCAATCGATATTGGGGTGGCCACCGCCATCGATGAGCAACGTCGTTCCGTCAGGCATCATCAGCAAAGCGGAATCGCCCTGGCCCACATCCAGAAAGTCCACGTGCAGTTTGCCATCAGGACGCGCGGCGCTGAATGGATGCAGCACTATTGCGAGCACCAGCACGATTTGGCAAGTCACTGCGACCCCTGCACCGCGCCGGCAGCGGCTGACGACGGCTGATGACTTCAAAGGATTCCAACGCGCCAACGCTATGATCAAGAACGCGAGCGGCAGGTAGTACAACGCGTAAACGCACGCGGACCAACCCGAATAATGCGGCAGCCGAAATGAAGAGACGCCGAGTTTTGTAAATGGATCGACTAAGTGAATCAGTAACCAATTGAGCTTTTCGACCAGCAGAACGACAGGCGCAGCCAGTGACAAGCTGACTTGTGAAACAAGCACGGCAGCCAGCGCCATGATGCTCATCACGGCCATCAACCCGCCCACAAAGATGTTCAGTAGCAGGGATGCGAGTGACAGCCGATGAAAGTAGACAATCATCGGTACCAGCATCGCGACTTGGACGCTGGCGGACACAACGACGGCGGAAAACATGAAGCGACAAAGTCTCTGTAGATGCCAGCGCTCCAAGTTGGCGGCCACCGGAGTCTTGAACAATCGATAACTGATATTCGATGCCGCCATTTCCGCGCGGAAATTTGCTTCACTCCAAAACAGCGCCTCGGAAAGAGTTCGGAACCAGATGGGACAGGCCGGTGGGTAAGGAGTGACAGTCGTCGGCCGCCACGAACCTACGCGTTGCATCCTCTCCATTACCGGCACCGCCAGCAGCACAATCGCGAGTACCGACATCAACGTTAACTGAAACGAAGGATCGAAAAGGTTGGCGGGCCGCCAAACGAGGAGCAGCACGGCAGTCGCGCCGATGGCATTGAGTGAATTTGCGCGTCGCCAAAGGACCGGCGCCAGGATTACCAGCGTAAACATCAATGCCGCGCGGGCCACCGGCGCGTCGCCGCCCACAGCCGCTGTGTACGACCAAATCAAAATCGTGGCGATCAAGAATCGCCACACTCGTTTCTTCGTGAACCACCCGGAGCCGGCAAAAACAAGCACACCAATAAAGCTGATGTGCATCCCGGAAATCACCAGCACATGAAAAGTCCCTCCCCCGCGAAACCGATCTGCGGCTGACTGTGAAAGCCCGTGCCGGTTCCCCAGTAACGCCGCGTTGAGTACGCCGGACGTTTCGGCCGAAAATCGTGCGGCGAATTGTTCCTGTAATTTCTCGCGCCAGTCGTACAACCAGGCCAGCGGCAGAAACACCGAATCGTCTTCTAATCGCTCGACGAGCAACGGACTCTTAATTACGCCGGTCGCTTCAAAGTCGTTGCGTTCAAGATATTCCGTGAAGCGCATGACGCCGGGATTGCGAAAGTTGTCCTCGCGATCGAGAGCAACCATCACCCGAATGCGCGCGCCGTGGCGTAACTCCAGCGCCGCGAAGGACCGACGCGTCTCATCATCCGACAGATGCGCCGTGAGCAACACTTCCCCTGAAGTGTCGTATTCGGTTTGCTTGAATTTGAGTTGGTGAACGCGAACTCGAAGGAATATTCGATCGGGGGCTTGTTCGGCCGGACCAATAAGAGTTGCCGTGAGATCAACCGGCGCGCCCGTCTCGACAATCTTCTGTTCATAAAGCTGCGGCAGACGATTTCGCGGGCGCGCGCTGGCATCGGTTACACCAAGTGACAGGCCGGCAAAAATAAATGCTGCTGTCACGCAGATAGTCGCACCAATTGTTTTTCGTTGACGCGCAAAGACAACTGAAAGAAGCGCCAGCCCGACGCTTGCTGCCGCGCTCGCGACCAGCACAACCTTCGGTTGAGTCAGAGGAAGCCGCGCCGATAAAAGACCAACCGTCATCGCCGCTGCCAGGATGAATAAAGGCGTGCGAGAAAATCCGAGTGCTGGGAGTTCACTCATCTTCCGAGAGCCGGTCGCTCAGCTGGGTCGCATTACGCGGGACACCTTGAGGATTGTCCCAACGGAACGCCTTGAGTTAATACTTCACAGAGAAGCCCAGGTGAACAACAGTTTCCACATGATGCGTCTGCGGAAACATATCAAATGCAGTGAGAGAGTCAACGAAATATCGACCGCCGATGCGGGCCTTGGCTCACCAACCGGTGCCCGGTCAGCTTGGAAAAAAGAATGTGGCCCCTAACAAGTACTGCACTGTAAAGCGGCGGTCCTTCCATTCTTACATTCGTATCGTTATGCTTTCAAAGATTCTGGTATCGTTTGATCACTATGCGGGACTCAGTGAGTCGTTTTGCGAGGTAAATTACTCCCATCAGTAACAAATTACGAAGAGAAGAAAGGCATCGCGGAAACGTGGGTTGTGTATTTATGTCCAGCCTGGTGCTGGCAATAATTGTTTCTCTCCCAAGACGGGTGATAGCCGTGGCCTGCGCAACTACGCCAGATGCTGGGACCACTTTTTGGCGGATCGAGGGCGTGAACGTTCAAGAGTCGTCCACACCTGATGAGCGATCGCGGTTAAGCGAGAAAGCGGTCGCCTATCTGCGAACGTCTCGAGCAATGAAGAATCAGCGACTAAGAGTTCTTAGCATAAAGAGACTGTCCCCGGAAAAAGAGACGGATCAAAGATCTCTAGCGAGCGTTGTCGTTTTCAATTACTCTCAAGGTAAAGCCACGCGCCTTATCATGGATTGGTCTAATGGTGCCGTCTTACGTCAAGAGCTCTTACGCGGTCGGCCTCAACCATCTGAAGAAGAGCGACAGGAAGCCCGTCAAATTATTCGGGCAGACCCGGAGCACGCGCGAATGCTTGAGGCTGGGAGTGTTATAGAAGGCGGATTCATCGTCGATGCTCCCAGGCTGGAATCCACACGCGATCGCTTCCTGCAGTTTCAGATACTAACTTCCGACCGACTGGGTTTGCAGCGAGTCGTTATAGTTAATCTTACTAGTCGTCGCATTGCTGAATCCAGGCAACGATAGCGCGGCATCTGCGTTAGAACCGGAGAAGACAAGAATTTTATGTTTGCGGGCGCCCAACTCAGTTTGCTTATGACAGGAGTGATCTGCATGTTGAGCGCAATTATATTCATTGTCTCGGGGCCAGTCGCTCGAAGCCAGACCTGTCCTTATACATTTGCGACTAGCTGGCCCACTTCGAATCCTGTGTGGACCTTAACCTGGGTGACTCCCGATCAAAGTGTCGGTGTTGACGGCTCGGGTCTGCAATTGACCAACGTGCGCTACCGCGGCAAACAAGTTTTCCACATGGCGCATTTGCCCGTTTTGAATGTGCGATATGAGCCGGGCGGATGCGGCGACTCCTCTCGCTCTCTTCGTGATTGGCAAACAGGCCTCAGAACATTCGAGGCAGGTAACCAAGTGTCGGCGTGCAAAGCCGAGCCGAGCAGTCCACCTAAAACGGTGTGCGATCATCCTGGTTTCGATGCGGGTTCATTCCAGGGCGTGGCGCTAGAGAAAAGAACAGATGAATTGATTCTAACTACCCAGATGCAGGCCGGATGGTATCGCTACATCCAGAAGTGGATTTTCTTTCTGGACGGCACGATTGAGTCGCGATTTTATTTCACGGCGATTAACGATCCCTGCGTTAGCAAACCTCATTATCATCAAGCCTACTGGAGATTTGATTTCGATATAGAAGGCGCGTCCAACGACGTGATAGAGGAGTACAACCGCTCTAGAGGCTGGAAGGCTTTGTCCTTAGAGAGCAATCGTCAGAGAAACCCGTCCACGCATCGCGAATGGCGCGTGCTCAACCGCGAAACCGGTCGCGGATTCAAAATAATTCCCGCGCCAAGTGATGACACTGCTGATAGCTGGGCTGTGGCCGACGTATGGGCCTTGCGTTATCACGAAACCGAATTCGATGACGGCGGCGCCACTTCAGGCCCCCTGGGCAATGCCGCTCATATGAACAACTACCTCAATGGCGAATCAATCATGGGTCAGCACGATGTGCTGTGGTACCGAGCCGGTCATCGTCACGATTCCCTGGCAATCTGTGTCGAAGTAGACGTGACATTAAAGCCAATCGGCAAGTGGTAAGCCGCACGCTCAAACAAGGAAATTCTATTTAAGGCTGGAGCTACCCGCCGGCATTTGCCAGCGGGTAGCAAGGATAGAGCTCCTACTGTGACGGGTAAGCCGAGCATGAAGGTAACGTAACGCACTGATAGCCGGAACAACAGTCTTCCATACCCTTGGTATGGAGACTGAGACGGAAGCAAAAACTTCCCGGATGTGCTCCAGTGATAGTAATCGGAGGCGTCTGGAAAGGAGCTCCCGGTGCCAGCGACACAGCAAAATAGCTTGGCGTCATCGTCACACCGGCCGGCGGGTACAGATAGATGTGCTGGATGGTATTCGCGCTCGTGTTAACGATCGAGAGTACGTACGAGTACGAACCGTTCCGGTTGCACTTAGCGCTCACGTTGGTCGCCACCGCACAGCAGTCCGGCAGCGTCACACACACTTCGACCGTACAGCACGGGCCATCCTCGGTTATCAGCGTTACCGCAAAGCAGACCTGCTTTCCTGGCTGACCGCCGTTGATGGTTACTTGTAACGAAGCGGATTGACCATTAGGAAGAACGCCACCCGGAAGCGGAGGGTGCTGTGGCGTGATGCTAAAGTTGCTGTTAAGGGGGGGCGTGAGCAGCACATCAGTGACGGGTTTACCGGTATTGTTAGTAACAGTGAACGTGAAGAGATAACCACCGGTGCCGTCTTTCTTGCAGGAAATATCATCGGTCTTGACCGCGCAAGTCCGTGGCTCCGCCATTCCTTCCGGGCATGGGATTTCCACATCGCCCAGTTGGGTCTTGTTACCCGCCGCAATGTTGCCATCCAAATCTATGAGAACGCTGCTATGAGTATCGCCGCCAGTGACCGGAGTGCCTTCGATACCGTAAATATAGTCGGATTCGACAGGAATACTTGGTGGGGTCGGATAATGCAGAGCATCGTCAGTGGACCATACCAAACCACCAACCGAGAAATCGTAATCCTCGCCGCCCGCTGCGCTCGATGGACGATTAGGATTAGATCGGAACTTTGAGGGATTCGACAGAGTCCATGTTATGCCGGGGGAGTACTCAAGAACGCGCGAGACATGAGCGCTGGGAGTCGTCTCATCTGCCATGCTGCGTTCTGCCACCAACATCGTACCCGTAGGACCAAAGCTGAGGTCAGAGACCGGCATGGCACTGCCGCTCGCTGAGACAGAAACCTCTCGCCGGGCCGACCCGGTGAAATCGCCATTGGCCTGTAAGGCTACAGACCACACCTCCGTGTTTTGCCCCACCTTTGGCCACTCAGCATAGTAGAGGCGGCCATCATTCGGATTTGCCTGTATGCCCCACACGCGACGACCCAGCGGAGTGAACGTCTGGGCTGGATTGTCAGGGATTGGAGTTGAAAGATTCGTGCCATGATCCCAAATGCTCTGAATGGTTCCACTCGTATCCAGACTGTAAATGATCCCATTACCCATGTCAGACACATAGAACCTTTGGTGAGCACAATCGTAGGTGATGTTGCCCAGTGCTGCGGGCAATGTTTTTTGCGGCAGAGTTTGAAAGACCGTTATGGCTCCCGTCACACCGTTAATTTTGTAAATCTCCCCGCCGGTTGCGCCAATTGGGAAAAAGTCACCGTTGTAGGCAGTAGTGGCGGTAGTGTAAATGTTTCCTTGATTATCCAATGTCAGTCCGAAAATATTTCCCAGCTTCGCTTTAGTCCACTCGGCCCCAGCTGGCCCGTGGTACATGGGAGGGGCATAGTTGACGTTTATCGGTGCTGTGGACTGGTTCTTTAGGTCGATAACCTCCAGCACATAACCAGTGCCCAATCCTGCGAAGGAGGTTGTGACGGCCACCTGTCCGGTGAATACGCTGGAATAAGCCGGATCAGAAAACGCCGGCTTTTTGCCACAGCACTGTGTGGGTGCGTTGGCCTGTCCCGCGAGTTCCGCGGAGTACCAAGACGGCAAGATTTCGGGAGAAAGCCCGGTAACCGTTTTCCGTAAGTCTTCATAGCTGCGATTTGCTTTGACGTCACCCGGCAGCGACTTCACCGGATGCGCCCACGTTGGTATCACACGTGTAGGCGCTGCGCAGATCGCGAGTATGACCGCCAGCACACACGCAGATAACCCGAGGGTCGTAGATAGTCGTTTAGGCCTCTGAAGCGAAAGCGGCCGCGAATGCGGTTCTCTTCCTTTTTTTGTTTTTGCTATCGAATTCTGCGAGTCGGGGGCGATGCGTGAAGCATGTGACATGAGGTTCCTCCAATGAAAGGCGGGTTTTAGCTCTTCCCCGGAGAAGCACGGATAAGACACCGCAAGAGGAGTAAGGCTTTGAGAGCTAGATGACAATCAGCCTTGAAGCTTTGGGTCGGGTCGGAAAGGCTTGGGAGGCTGAGGTCAAAGTTCCGGGTTAACCGAATGCGATGCGCAAAAGAACTCTAGCAACCGTAACCGCAACCATCTGTGCGTTAACACACATATATAATTTGGATTTGTTTGTACGAAGTTAATCCTGGGTTATGAAGAAAGGGAGGATCTCGGTTTTGTCATTTGAACAACCGTTTCCACGTGATGCGTCTGGGGAAACATGTCGAACGCGCGCATCGATTTGATCGAATAACCACCTGCGATCAGCTTCTTCAGGTCGCGCGCCAAGGTCGCCGGATCGCAAGACACGTAACAAATTCGGGGCGGCCCTACTTTCGCAATTACGGCAATAGCGCTCGACTCAACACCGGCGCGTGGCGGATCCAGCAGCAGAAGGTCGACTGATTGGAAGGCCTCCCTACTCTGGTTCCGGGCCACCCAATCGCCAACCTTAGACTTTTCGACGCGCGTATTCTTCAGACCGGCAGCCGATAGATTCTCACGCGCAAACTCGGTCGCGTCCGCGTCGTCCTCAACCGCAAAAACTTTTTCGAATCGGCGCGCCAGCGGCACGGTGAACAAACCAACCCCGCAATAGAGTTCGATGGCTTTCCGGCCTAGCACATCGCCGACCGCATAATCGATCAACGCGGGCAACAAATCGTTGTTTGTCTGAAAAAAACTCTCGGCATTCAAACGATAACTCTCACCGTGAATCGTGCGAATAGTCTCAGGCGAACCATCAATGATGGTCGGGCTCGTGTCCCGTCTACGTTCACCGCCCACCGCGGCTACTGAAACCCTTTCATCGCCGGCGACAGCGCGAAAGTACCGCGCTTCATCAGGCAGCTCGCCCTGCTTCATCCGTTCGCGCAGCAGTTCCAGCTCACTCTGAAGCTCGGGCGCCAGCACTGCGCATTCAGCGACATCACAAACGCGATGCGAATTGGCTTCGAAGTACCCGAGCAGGCGGCGCCGGGAATCGTATTGCCATTGGGCACGCGCGCGATAGTGCCACTCGTTGGGGGCTGCCGTAATTTCAAACTTCGGAACGTCTTCGATCCCGGCAATGCGCCGCAAACAATCGCGGACAATCTCAACCTTCGCGTTGAGCTGCGCGTGATAGCTCAACTGCTGGAAATCACAACCGCCGCAGCGACCAAAGTAAGGGCATGGCGGTTCAATTCGGAGTGGCGCAGGCTCGAGAATCTCAACGATCGACGCAAAGGCAACACTCCCCTTCACTCGTTCGAGCCGCACGCGTAAGCGATCGCCCGGCGCGGCCAGCGACACCATGACGGCGCGTCCGTCGGCGTATGCAAGTCCGAGCCCACCCGGCAGAATGCGCTCAATGGTGACTTCGAAAAGATCGGTGGCCTGGTGTTCTTCAGTTCGATCCGGCACGAATCAACTCCTGATCATCGACTGCTGTGTAGTGGCAGATTACAACTTGATCAGATAGTCGTACCAGAAGTCCCCTTGCACAAATCCTTTCGGCAAGTCAGTCAGCGCCGGCCCTTTCGGCGCGTTTGGTGCATCGACCAGAGGCAACGAATCACTGCGCACAACTCGATTCTTCGTCATTTCCCCCAGTCGATCCATGAGCGGGATTCGCGGAATTGAATCCCAGGGAACATTTTGTGTTGAGACCATCGCCGCGAATTTGCCTTTGCTCATTCGATCGAGTGCATCAGTCGGCGTGGCGTTGTGACTGCCGTGATGCGCGACTTTAAAGAACGTCACGCCCTGCAGGATCGTCTCGGCATCATCCTGATCGAGCCAGGACTTCCAGTTGCCCCACTGCGCATCGCCGGGAAAGAGCAGCTGTTGGCCGCGAAAATTGAAGAGACTCACGAGACTTGTGTTGTTCTTATAATTGTCGAGCGCGAACGCCAGGGCGTTCAGCGATGGCGTAGCCAGCTCCTTCTGCAACGCGTCGGCTGCGGCGGTCGAGAAACGCAGGTGCGCAATCGACGGATCGTTGACGTCTACTTCCCATCGGTCCGCGAAGGGCGTCACGGGATGAAGACGCTCTGCTGTCCGCCCAGTCATGCTGAGGTAGCTGTGACCCGACGGCGGATCCATCTTAGACAGGAACTTTTCATCGCGGGGCGGTCCCAGAAACCGCACCGACAGACCTTGCACGCCGGCCGGATTCTTTAAAGATTTACCGGCGCTGAAATAGTGAACGTCGGCGCCGACGTTGAACCCGGAGCGCAGCAAACCCAACGCGGTCTTGTTTTGCACGAGATTCTTTACCGCCGCGATTGCCGCGGCGCGCGTTTTGTCGACGCGGGCAGTGCGCGCTTCGACAGCAAAGCGCTGTTCGAGCTTTTCTGCCAGCGCAGCATGTTTCTTCGTCAGTTTCGCTGCCTGCTTGTCGTCAGGGTCCTCGCACCAGGGGAGCCAAACCTCACCGATCTCGAAACTGGTGAACTTATTGCTGAATCCTGAAATGTGATCCTGGTGTGAATGCGTCGCAATCACAATCGCGAGTTTCTTGCCTGTAGTCTCGGCGATGTGATCCGCCGCGCGGTCGATCATGTCGAGGTCGCCCTGCGCATGAACGCCGCAGTCTACGAGGATGTGCTTGTGCGTATCGCCGTCGAGTTGGTTCGCGTCCGGCAGAGACACCAGAAAGCAGTCACCAAACCCGATGCGATACATGCGTATGCGAATCGTATTTGGACCGAAAGTGGGCGGCTTCACGGTCTTCTTCGTTTTCTTCGTTACCATCGCTAATACCCCCGGTGCACGAGCCCAAAATTCATCGGCCGCTTATGTCCGCGCCGCGGCAGGAAATCGGAAATCTCTCTGCCGCCGTACGTCGCCATCGCCATCGCCGCTTCGGACGTGTAGTAGTAGGCGCGCTGTCTTTGCAATCTGACGTTGGCGGCATCGTCTTTACCGAGATTCTTCTGAATCGCGTAGCGTACTTTGCCATCGTCACTCAGCACCACAGTGGTGCCGCCGCGAAACGTAAACACTGGTGAAGAGTTATCGGCTTTATCGAGCGGCACATCCATTTGTTGCATCAACTCGGCGATGACTTCGACCTTTACGCTGCCACCGGGAGTGACCCGATGAATCGCATGAAACGAGAACGCTTGTACCTTGGCGTCAGGATTCAAGCCGAGAGCGCGCGCGTTTAATCGCCCGAAGCGACTTAACGTTTTGGCATTCTTCGCCTTTTGCGCAGGAGTTGTGGGTTTCGGAATATCGAATTCCAAACCTTCACACACCGGCGGCGAGACACCTTTCAGCACATCCGGTGGACACCAGCGCAGAGACTCTTCCGCCAGGGACGTGACGCCTTCAGGATAAATTCCGCGGAGACGAAAAGCTTCAATCAACGCCTCGCGATAACCGTACCTGTCTGAGGGAACCAGATCGTAATCGGCGGTCACCATCGCGCGCAGGAATTCACCAAACGTGATGTCGATGGGCGGCGAGTAATCGAGCGCGCGAATACAGATGTTCGCAAAGTGCTGCGCTGCTTTCGCCGCTTCTCCGGCCAGGCGGTTGGCGAGATCGGGATGCAGATTGCCGGGGATGGCTTCCGAGCCACCGCTCTGGGCAATCCGCATCAGGTCGCGCGTGCGCCGCATGTAGATTGTGAAGAACGCATCGAACACCGCGGCCACCAAAATCGAGCCGCGCTCATGCGGCTCAAACAGAGTTCGCAACGCCGTCGAATTCGGTTCCGTGCCCAGCGCTCCGCGCAGAGCCTTGCGCATTCCCATCGCTTCGCCAAACTGTTGCGCCAACTCGACGAGTGGGTTTGTTTTCGATAACTCATCCTGAATGACGGGCCGGCCGGTGTCCGGTTGCACTCTGGGCGCCAGCTGTTGCTGATAAATGCGGCCGCCCGTACGCTGAATCATTTCCAGCAGCGCCTCGCGATAACTGAAGTGCTGAAACAGCGCGATGATGTCGGCGAAAGCTTCGTGGAATGCGGGCGTGTCCGGACCGGTCGGCTCCATGAAAAATTCACGCTGACCGTCAATCAAGGCATGGGTTGTCTCGTGCGCGATGACGTCATGCGAAAGACAGGTGAAAATGGTTTGCCCCGGAAGGTTGCTGCCCGGATCGGATTCCGCCGCGGGAAAGTAGCCGAAGACGATCGAGCGCAAGTCTCGACCATAGTAAGCATTCGCTTCCTGCATCGCGTGCGGCAAGATGCGCAGTTTCCGACTGAGAGGGTCGTCTTTCCGTGCGCCGCGAAATCCCCAGCGGATTTTTCGGCCCAGCGCAATCTCGAAACGGCGAATCGTCTCGCTCGAGACTGTGTAAACCATCTGCTGATGAAAACGCGGATCGGATTCGCTCGGTTCGAGCCCGCCACGCAAGAGAACTGAAGGCTCGTCCAGATCAACTGGCTGGTAATACTTATTATTGCTCGCGTCGTAATCGACAACCGCGAGGTATTCACCGACCGGACCCGCCTCCAGTTTTTCATACCGCACCGGCACGGTCATGAAGTTGCCGAGGTTGCGGCCTTGCGAAGGATCAAACGCGTAGGCTTTCAGCGGCCGCTCAGCCGGCGCTTCGTCATTCATGTTGTACGACATGAGGTCTCTCCTAAGAGAAAATGGCCCACGAAATCAGGTTAGACAACCGTTGAGAGACTAACCTGAAACCTGGAACCAGAAACTTGAAACTGGTAAGCGCCGCGACGATACTCCGTTTCCCTGACTGACTCAAGGATTTTGGTTGTCACCTCCGCTGGTCCGCGATTTCAAAGATAAAACAGGCTCAGGCGGGGAATATCGAAGTGTTCCCGCAGGCGTTTGCGCAAGAGATTAGCGTGGGTTTGCTCGAATGCGGCTTTGTCCATCTGCCGCTTGTAAGGTTTAAGTTGGGATTCGACTTCAGCAGTCATTGAAGTCAGTTCGTCATCCGCAATCGCGGAACGAATTGCGTCATCAAGCAGCCGATCAATACCAGTCAGAGATTCTTCAAGCTTGCGTGTATCCAGCCGCGCGGCAGTTTGATACTCGTCACGAATGTCATCGAGCAGTGAGGCCGCGCGCTGCAGCGCTTCATGCAACTCGACCGGTTGCGCTGGCTGCGTTGAGAGTTCTTTGATCGATTCAAGAGAGCGCCCGAGATGACTAAGGACCACGTCGCGCGAAAATGGGGACTTGTCGGATTGGTCGTCCTCAGTAGCAGACTCGTCATGGCTGCCGACGCGTGACTCAAGCCATTCCGCATACTGCGCTTCGATTTCTTCCTGGCAATAGAGCAGTGTCTTGACCGAGCGCTTGCGCTTCTTTGCTTCATACGAATCGAAAGCATGTTCAATACCGCGCAGCGCCACATGGAGCGGCACGCCGCGCTCTTTCCAACTTTCGATCAGAGCCCAGTCGATCGGGCTCAGCATCAAGTGCTTGCCGCGACGGCGAATGAACGTGTCTTCGATTTCCGAGAAGTAAGAGAAGTAATTCAAGATCAGCTCCGTAGGAGATTCAGATCTTCAGCTCCGTAGGAGCAGCATATTTATAGCACCCGCCGCCTAATTACTTTTAAAGCTCCGCAGGAGCGGCATCGAACATGTCGCTCCTACGGAGCTCGGATATAAAACTAACTTGCCGACTACAAAGCTTTCGCTCCTACGGAGCTCTGACGCGTTCGCTGGTACACAAGTCGCAAACCGTCCAGGGTCAACGTCTCGTCAACTTCTTGAATGAACTCGGAGCCTTTCGCAATCAGCGGCGCCAAGCCGCCCGTCGCAATCACCTTCGGCGGGCCACCAAGTTCGTCAATCATCTTCCGCAGAATGCCATCAACCAGTCCAACGTAACCATGATAAAGACCCGACTGCATGGCCGCGACTGTGGCCTCACCGATAACTTTTCGCGGCCGCTTGATTTCGACGCGCGGCAATTTCGCGGCGCGCTCAAACAATGCATCAGCCGAGATGGTGATGCCCGGCGTAATCACTCCACCTAAGTATTCGCCTTTAGAGTTGATGGCATCGAAAGTTGTCGCCGTGCCGAAATCGACGACGATACAAGGCGCTCCGTATTTTTCAATCGCGGCGACGGCGTCGACTATGCGATCTGCACCGACATCCGAAGGCGGCTCGTAAAGAATCGGAACGCCTGTATCGACTGTGTGATCGATGAACAACGGCGTGAGGCCGAAATAACTTTCCGCCATCTGCTTCAGAGTGAAGTTCAGCGGCGGCACGACTGAAGCAATGGCGATCGCATCGATCGATTTAAAGTCCAGGCCAGCCAACGCAAACAGATTACGCGCGTGCACGCCCCATTCATCCACCGTGCGCGAGCGGGCAGTCGTCAGCCGCCAATGCGCGGCGAGAGTTTCGCCGTCATAAACTCCCAGCGACGTATTTGTGTTACCGATGTCGATTACTAAGAGCATTGTTTCGGTTTGAGCACTGGTGAGTTTCCGAAGAAGCCGTCTTGATAATGTCCGAATTGCGATATTATCAGGACATGGCAAGATAATCCCGGTACGAGAGTGTTATCAAGCTCGGTAGGGATAATAATAGTTGGGGCGCGCATTTGCATGGAACCTCTAAGCAAAGAATTTAAGGATAACTTCTTCAAAAATATCGCTGAACTCTTTATCGACCCCGAAATTAAGAAACGGCAAGACGAGAATCGTTTGCCTAAAGACTTTCTTCTGAATGCTGTGCAGATAATCATGAACCATGACGCGCCGAATGAGGTTCGACTTAACGACGAGGTCAGCGCGATAGTAATCGGCGATTTTTCACGCCCGGTTAACGACGGCGAAGAAGTCTCCGTCGATGACCTTGAAAACATAGTTGATGTACAGCTAACGGATCGTGATCCCAACGCTGGTCATGTCACCTTGTTCGTGCACAGAGGAAAATGGGTAGGCAGATTTGACTTACGCTACAACGCCGCACGAAGTCGCGTGCATATTTCGGCGTCGCGTGAATTTCTGGACGCAGCTGGAGCGTCATTGCAGAAGGCGCACTGGAGATCTTTCGTTGACAATCTACACAGTGCGGCAGAACTTCTGGCTAAGGGTGTGCTTTTGTTGCACGATCAACTCATGCTAACAGGTAAATCTCACGGGGTCGTGCATTCGCGCTTTAACCAGTGGGGCCACTTGGGAAACATAGATCCGCGGCACACCGCGCTGCTAAACAAACTGGCGTCTTTGCGTGGGCCGGCCCGTTATCTAAAGGCTGATTTCGAACTTTCGGCCGATGACGCCAACGAAATGATCGCGATTGCCGAGGATATGTTCACTAATGCTTCTCGCCATGTTCCGCAAGATCGACAATGAGGTGCGTAAAGCGCCCCAACAAATCGTTGGACGCGAGCGGCGGGAGCAATGAAAATTCGAATTTCGAAGTTCGAATTTCGAAACTCTGGTCGCGCCGAACGATCAACTCTGACGTTGGGTTGATTCTTTGGTCTTGACGACACTTACTATCCGGCCATAATCTCAGCACATGGATTATCGGGACTACATCACCATTGACCCGAACAAACGCGCAGGCAAACCTTGTGTCCGGGGCTTGCGCATAACAGTTTATGAGGTTTTGGAATACCTGGCATCCGATATGACCGAGGAGCAGATTCTCGCAGACTTCCCAGACCTCACGCGCAACGACCTCAAGGCCTGTATCGCATTTGCAGCCGACCGTGAACGCAAGTTAATCACCGTGCCCGCCGCATGAAGCTGCTTTTTGATGAAAAATCTATCCACGCCTTTGCTGTTCTACTCGCTAACGCTCAGAACCTTTTCAATCTCATCCGCTGCGACGCGCGCGCCATCTTCTTCGCGAACGGCTGCGCCGACTTTCGCCGCGGCTTCTGCGTAACGCGGATTGTCGAGCAGCTGTCGCAGTTCGCGAATCGCCGATTTGGCATTGTAACGTGGCCGCGCCAAAACTCGCCCACAGCCGAGGCGTTCAATTCGCGCCGCGTTATCAAACTGATCGTGGGCGTGCGGCAAGATCAAAACCGGTTTGCCCGATCTCATCGCCTGACCGGTCGTGCCCACGCCACCCTGATGCACAATCGCGCAAGCGCGCGGCAGCACTTCACTGTACGGGGCGTACTCAAACGCCGCAACTCCGTCGGGCAGAGGCTCCGAAGGCATGTTGCGCGGAAACCCGATCAGCAACAATGCACGTCGCCCGAGGGCTTGCGCGGCGGCAATTGAGTCGCGATAAAAATCTCGCGCCACCCAAATCGCGGACGATCCCAGAGTGAAGACGATCGGCGGCGCTCCAGCGTTAAGAAATTCAATCAACCCAGCTGGCGTTTCGGTCTCGCCAAAATAATCGCGTCGATCGTAAAACGGGAATCCCGTCACGATCGTACCCTCTGGCCAATCCGGCTGCGGTTTTGCCAGGAGCTTCGAAAACAGCGCCAGCACTTTCGTCGGTGAATGCTGTCCTTCGAACAACGGCTGGCCGCCGCGTGCCAGACCCAATTCTTGGCGCAGGTTATAAATTGGCTGCGCCATCTTTTCGAGTTTGATCGACGCCAAGGCCATCACGCCGCGCCCGACCCATGGACTCAGTTTCATCAAGTGGTAAAGCCACGGCCATTGCGGAGGCACGATCGGATCGTACACGGAAAGAAATGAAGCGGGCGCGAGCACGCTCGATATCCATGGCAGCTTCTTTTTCTCGGCGATCATTGTCCCCGCGAATGGCAGCGGATGCGTCAGCAATAGATCGGCACCCTTAGTCGCCGCGTCAAGATCAGAGTAAATGTCGCGCAGGTGCGGAATAATCAAGTCGCCCACTGCTTCAGGGCCCTCTTTCGCACTCATCAGTCTCTCGACCAGCTTTGCTAACTCTTCCGACTCATCGTATGAAGGTACGTCCGGCCGGACCGTATAGAATTCAATTCCCGCGGCGCCAATCTTTTCGCGATACACCTCGGAAGTTGCGATTAGCGGCCGGTGTCCGCGCGCTTTCAGCTCGAGCGCGATGGCAATGTATGGATGCACGTCGCCGAACGAGCCAAACGTCGAAATTACGATGCGCTTAGAGCTCACTGATCAGAATCTCCAGGATTAGTCGCGCGCACACCGGTGACATCACCCGCACGCACAAACTTCATCGTACCGTCCGCCGTTTCGACGCGCAGTGCGCCATCGGGTTCCAAGCCGCGCGTGACTCCGGTGAACGCTGCATCGTGCAGAGTCACCCGCACTTGACGTTCGTATGCGTAGGACGAATGGGCACACCAGTCGCGAATCGTTTGTTCGCAACCCTCTGGAGAGTTCA
>DATNEI010000196.1:0-8862 GCA_035606795.1 Pyrinomonadaceae bacterium | reverse complement strand
CATTCGTTGGGACCAAACGCGGCGCGCGGAAGAATTGCTCGCAGCCGGATACGAAGCAGGAATGAATGCCATCGACCAGATCAAATCCCTTGTGACCGCGCAAACAACGCGACGACCCGAGCCTTCCCTCGTTTAGCAATGCAGTCATTCTGCGCTGCTAACCAGCCGCAGCGGCGCGGCATCTAACCTCCAAATCGTAATCGACTTGCGTTCGTAAGAATTTCGTCCGCATTCGACGTTTTCTAAGAGCAACGGATTAAGGTGATGGATCGCTCGACGTTGGCCCCGAGAGGGTTGCGTTTGTTGACGTCATTCGTATTTCGACAGCAGCAATCCCGCAAATCTTCTTTTGACACTGCTGAATTGCGGCGCCGGCAACATGTGACTGCTGCCCGCAGTCGCAGAACTCGCCTTTTCCAGCACGCGTTTCGCATCAGCGCAGTCCTGCTGCTCGTAATAACCGCGGCCACTACACTCTTTCTGATTCATTCCTATCGCGCCTATGCGAAGCTGGTCGATGAGCGGCTCGCGCATGGATATCTGACGGCGCGTGCCGGAATTTACGCCGCACCGCGGACCCTGCGAGCCGGTCAAAAACTGACCCGCGACGGACTGGCCGCCGCCCTGCGACGTTCGGGTTATATCGAAAGCGATGCTGTCAGCGAAGTCTGGAATGGCAGCTTTACGATTAGCGACAATGCGATCGAGATTAGGCCCACCGGCGTCAATAGTTTTCCTGCAGTCGTGCGCGTGGAATTCGATCGCGAAGGCCGAATCAGTCAACTGCTCGGCGACGACGTAAGCTTCAATTCCATTACGCTCGCGCCTGAATCGCTGACCAATGACGACGCCAGCAGGGGCGCAGCCAGACGCCAACTGACTTTCAAAGATATTCCGCCAGTGCTGGTTCAGGCGATTGTTTCAATCGAAGATCGACGGTTCTTTGAGCATCACGGTTTGGACATCTTCGGGGTCGCGCGCGCGTTGATTCGTAACGCCGGCGACGAGCGCATTGGGCAGGGCGGTTCGAGCATTACGCAGCAGCTCGTCAAGAATACTTACCTGACACCCGAACGGACGTTCCGTCGCAAATACGCCGAAGCGATGCTGGCATTTAGTTTAGAGCGGCGGCTTTCGAAGCAGGATATCCTTGCCCTCTACTGCAACGAAGTCTATTTGGGCCAGCGCAGCGTGGTCGCGGTCCGCGGTGTCGATCAGGCGGCGCGCGTTTATTTCGGCAAAGAATTGAAGGACCTGAACCTGAACGAAGCCGCGACGATCGCCGGAATGATTCAGGGCCCCTCGCGTTATTCGCCGCTGCAACACAATGAAGATGCGCGCGCGCGTCGCAACACGGTGTTGGGCACGATGGTGCGCGACGGCTACATCACGCTCGAGCAAGCTGCGGTGGCGGCAAAAGAACCTTTGCTGATCGCGGACTATGATGCTGCGCGCGAATCGTCAGCCCCGTATTTCATTGACTACGTGAATCGGCAGCGTGCCACGGGCGTCGCGCCCGTGGAAAACGCGCAAGATGCGCGTGTCACGATTACGACGCTCGATCTTGACCTGCAACAACTCGCCGAACAAGCGGTGCAAAAACAGCTCGCGCGCCTGGATGAGACGCACAAGTCCGCAACTGCGAAGCCGCAAGCGGCGCTGGTGGCGCTCGATCCGCACACGGGCGAGGTGCTCGCAATGATTGGCGGCCGCGATTACGCCGCATCGCAGCTTAATCGCGCCACTGACGCGAAGCGCCAGCCGGGCTCAACTTTCAAGCCATTTGTTTACGCAGCTGCACTCGAATCAGGGATGTCGCCGCTGCAGAAATTCGCCGATGCACCGCAGGAATTCACTTATGCCGGCAGCGCCAAATATCACCCCGCAAATTTCGGCGGCCGATTTTCGATGCGTGATGTGCCGATGCGCGACGGTTTGATCAATTCGTTGAATGTAGTCACGGTTGAGGTGGCGACGCAGACTGGTCTGGCGCGAACGGCAAACATCGCCAATGCGTTTGGATTGCCCCGACCTGAACCGTATCCGGCGCTGGCTCTCGGCACAACTGAAGTTACTCCGCTGCAGCTGGCTGCAGCTTACGCCACGTTCGCGAACCGTGGTCAGCGAGTTGATCCGCATATCCTCAAAGTCGCGGCCGATGATAAGTCGGCCCTCCAAGTTATTCAGCCGAGCACCGCGTTCATCGTCACGGACATGTTACAAGGTGTCATCGATCATGGCACTGCGATTCGCGCTCGCGATCTCTTGAAGAACTCGGCACTCGCGGGCAAGACCGGAACGTCGCGCGACGGATGGTTTGTTGGCTACACGCCGAATCTGGTGTGCGCTGTCTGGGTTGGTTTTGACGACAACGAGCAACTGGGAATGACCGGCGGCGAAGCGGCCCTCCCAATTTGGATGGACTTCATGAAAGCCGCTGTCGACCTCCGTCCGGAGCTGGGGGCGAAATTCTTCGCGCAACCAAACGACGTGAACATCGTCGAAGTCGATCCCGATACCGATCAATTGGCTACCGGTGTTTGTCCTCAGCATGAACGCGTCGCAATCCTCGCCGCGCAATCACCTTCCACCGAATGTTATCGTCACAACATGTATGTGATCCGTGATGACGAGCCGCCTGCTGGTCCGATCATCGCGAAACTCGAGCCGCCCTTGAGAAGAAATAGTTCCCACGGCATCGGTGAAATCGGCGACACGACCGTCGAAACCGAAACCAACGGACGCAGAACATTGGTGAACGAACTTCGCGTGGCTACCAGATAACGTCGATTTTGCGCTGATTCAGGGCATTCCCGACTGAATTCCTTCCGAACATTCCGCACCCACATTTCTGTACCGCTTCATGTCGAGTGCTGTAGTAATTCGGCACAAATAGCCCAATCTCACGGCGCAAACTGCCGGGCACATCGCTTGCACAAATTAGGCAGGAATTCGACACCTCAATACCCCGACACAAACCATGGTTTATTAGAAGGAGGTACATTAATGAGAAAGACTGTCAGCGCATTGTGTGGGGCGACATTGCTCGCACTCACATTGGCCGTAGTGAGCTTCGGCCAAGTCCAAACAACCACCGTAACCAAAACTCAGGCAGTACAGAATCCCGACGGCACGTACACAATCGTTGAATACCCGGTCGGGAAAGAGACCATCGTAACCTTAAATCCAGTCGGCATACCCGGCGCTGCAGGCACCGCGACTATTCTGCGCGCTGCCGACGGCACAACCATTAAAGTAAATCTGACCGGCTTGCCGGCAGACATGACTGCGGTGAACTTATATGCTGTGGATCCTACCGGAGCAGTCACGCTGCTCGGGCCGGTCACAGTAGCAAGTGGCGTCGGCACGTCCACTATCTCAACTCCGCTGTCTCGCTTCATGTTGTTCTCGTCGACTGAGGATGCGTTAACGACCTACGGCGCAGATACACACGTGCTGTTTCGCAGCGCGGTGCCGCAGGGTCTGACAGTGATTCCAATAGCTAACGCGGTTGGAGAAACAGTCGCGGCAGTCGCCGGTCCGACATCTGAGTACGCAGTACCGATGCTGGGCATCCCGACGTTCAAGAAAGGCGATGACACAAAACTGAAGATTAACTTCAGTGGTCCGATGGAAGGCGCGCGCGCCAACATCTTCATCGAACCGCACAAGAGAACCAATGCCAGTGAAGTGAGAATGGTTTTCCACGATCTGAAGGAAGCGCCAAAGAATACTGCTTACATTCTTTGGGCCGTGTCGCCCGACAACCAATACCAGAACCTGGGTCAGATCGTGAACGTCAAGGGTCGGAATGAAGCTGAAATAAAATCAGACGTTTCGTTCCCGGACTTTGGCTTGTTGCTAACCAGTGAACCGTTGGGAGCCACCACGACTACGATCATCAAGCCAAGTGGCCATCGAATTGGCGTCATCCAGCTCGTTCCTTAACCTAACAGGAGACGCTAACTGAATTTACTGGGGCCGCCGCTATGGCGGCCTTTTTGTTTCCGTCAGCGCGAAGTAGTAATCGACGGAACGATTCTGACTTCGGCTTCGTATAATTGTGGCAAGCCGTAAAGAACGGCAAAAAGCCGCGAAAGTAGAAGGTTTGAGTTGTCCCGATGAAAGAAGCAACCGACGTTTTGAAGATAGTTGGAATGATTTTGCTGGCGCTGTTTGTGCTGGCAGTAGGAGTGCCGCTGGTGTTGGCGGCAGCCGGCGTCGCGCTGGGAATTTTGGGTTTCCTGGTGAGTCTCGCGATCACCCTGATCAAGATCGCGGTCGTGCTGGCAATCATTTACCTAATCATTGTTGGTGTTCGCGCGGTTTTGAAATAACGAAATATTGCAAGATTTGTTACTTGACTCTCACGTCATGAGCGCGCAATCATTGCGACCGCAATGATGACTCACGAGCAACGGCTGGATCGGCTTGAACGAGTAGCAAAGCTGTTTGTGAAAGCTGGGCTTCGTGCGCGCAGCAATATGCGCCGACTGGACGAAAAGATCGCCATCCTTATTGACGCACAGATCAAGGGTGAAGACCGGATGGCCGAGCTCGATGAAAAGATGAAGATGTTAATTCAGGCGCAGATGAGAAACGATGAGAGATTCGCTAAGTCTGACGAACGCTTTGCCAAATTCGAGAGTCACACAGACCAGACGCTAAAGACCTTGATGGAACTCATAAAGGAAAGGCGCAACGGAAAGGGGTAACTCTTCCTCATACATTGAACCTGAAATTCACCACGTCGCCTTCCTGCATGATGTAGTCCTTGCCTTCCAACCTCAGTAATCCCTGTTCGCGCGCCGCAGCATATGAACCCGCGCGCATTAAATCCGCATACGCGACGATCTCAGCGCGAATGAATCCGCGGGCAATGTCCGAGTGAATCGCACCGGCCGCATCCTGCGCGCGCGAACCCTGCGGAATTGTCCACGCGCGTGCTTCCTTTTCGCCGGCCGTAAGAAAAGACATCAAACCGAGCACTCGGTATGCGCTCTTGATTAGTTGATCCACTCCGCTGCTCTTTACTCCTAGTGATTCGAGGTACTCGACGCGTTCGACCGGAGATAGATCGACCAGGTCGGCTTCGAGCTGCGCGCAAATCACCACGCATTCGGACTGTTCCGCGGAGGCAACTTCGCGCACAGCTGCCACATTTTCGTTTTCATCAGGCAGGCTCAAGGTTGATTCGCTGACGTTCGCTGCGTAGATCGTGGGCTTCATGGTGAGCAAGAAATAATTACGCGCGATTGCTCGCTCTTCGTCGTTGAATGACAGGCTGCGCGCCGGCTGAAACTCTTCCAGGGACGGCTGCAACTTATCAAGAACCTCTAACTCGGCACGCGCGCTCTTGTCGCCGCTCTTGGCAGTCTTCTGCACTCGTTCGCGCCGGCGTTCTACGGTTGCCAGGTCGGCAAGCGCCAGCTCAATCTGAATTGTTTCCATGTCGCGGCGTGGATCGATTGAGTTATCGACATGCACGACGGCCTCGTTTTCAAAACAACGCACGACCTGAACCATGGTGTCGGTTTCGCGGATCGCATGCAGGAATTGATTGCCCATGCCTTCGCCTTGCGACGATCCACGCACCAATCCAGCGATGTCCACGAATTCGACCGTGGCCGGCACGATTACTTCTGTCTTGACTACTTTCGCCAGCGGCGCCAAACGTTCATCGGGCACAGCAACCACTCCGACGTTGGGCTTACTTGTCGAAAATGCATAGTTGGCGATGACCGCAGTAGTCTGTGAGGTTACTGCATTGAAGAGCGTGGTCTTGCCCGTATTGGGTAAGCCTACGAATCCGGCTCGAAGCATAATGAAACGATACTACATGATCCCGAAAGAACTTATCGCAAATCCTAAGGTTAGATCCGAAACTCGCTTGGCGTACTCTGCCAAACAAAAAAGCCGGCGGAGATCGCAACTCGCCGGCTTTATCCGAGCATGGATTCTGAATCTATTGAATCTTTTGAATTGTGATCGTGACCATCGCATCGCTGCCCGCGGTGCGACTGTAGGCTACCCAGAAGCCGGCTTTAGGATATCTCACCATTTTGTAAACGGCGCCATCCGCTTTCGCTTCAGCTTCCGAGCCAAGAACATCCTTGGAAGTGGGAATGCTGCTCGCGCCGCTCAGAAAATTTACCGAGATCGTCGACACGGCTCCTGTCTTATCGTACAGGACTTGAGCATTCTCATTGTCGTTGAAGACATAAAAGTCTTCTTCAGCACTCTTGTCCTTTGGTGTCCCGAGTTTCTTGCGCGCTTCGTCGGCCGCCATGCCGATCCGCACTCCGCGAAATTCCTGGTATGTTGGCTGTCCGTCCTCTGGCGTCGTGGCTAACGAGCCCTTCGAACGCTGCGCTTGAGACAATGCGGGCGCCGTCAACGCAAACGCGACGACACAACCGAAAACAATCAAGCGAGCCGCAGGTTCGGACAAGAGCTTGAGGTAAACGCGAAACATCTGTTAATCCTCCTTACGCTCCTTGGCCGCGTTTGGAGACGCGGCGGAAAGATAATCACGTCTTCCGTGTCGAAAAAGCGTGACCTTTTGGGAGACAATATGCCAAGCTGGAAATGCAGTCAACTGATTTTCGCGCGGGCCGCCCACTCTTTCAGAACCGCATTGACTGAACGAATTTTGGCTTAGAAGGCGGGGCCGGCTTCGCTGCCGGCCCGAGCACATGGCAGACGAGAGAGGAGTTGTTTTTATGAAGCAGACAAAGCTGACGCTATTGTCCGTAGCGGTCATTAGTTTGGCGCTGACTGCCGCTTGCACGCAGACACGCAATACAAACACTGCTACGGCCAACCAAAATATGGCGACGCCTGAGCCGACACCGAACAAGGACGCCATCGTGTCTGAAGTCACACGCATCGAGAAGGACTGGCCGCGAATTTGGAAAGAAAAGGACGGCGCCGCGGTGCGGCGCATTGAAGCCGATGATGTCATTCTCGTTTCCTTCACCGGCACGCTCGGTTCGAAGGAACAAGACGTGAAGGACGCCGAGGCGGGAAACCTGACGTTTGATTCATGGGATGTTTCAGAAGTTAACGTAAAAGTCATCGACACGGATGCCGCAGTCGCCAGTGTTTTGATGACGCTCACAAAAGCAAAATTCAGCGACG
This sequence comes from Pyrinomonadaceae bacterium, assembly GCA_035606795.1. Lineage (GTDB taxonomy): Bacteria > Acidobacteriota > Blastocatellia > Pyrinomonadales > Pyrinomonadaceae > UBA11740. The sequence goes on along the minus strand of DATNEI010000196.1, from coordinate 1,722 downwards.
GTTCAAACGCCGAAGACGTGAGCGGACACTATCGCGTGCTCGATACATTTGCCCGGCGCGGTGGACAATGGCAAGTTGTCGCGTCAAGCATAGTAAAACTCACTCGAGAGGCCGAACAGGCTTTGATCAACAACACGATGCCTGGTCCGGCCGTGTCCGGCACGCCCGCGACCCAACCATCGCCCCCAGCAAGACCGTCGGCAACGCGGAAAGCGCCGCCGCCGCCATCGCCTCCTAATCAGTAGTCCTCGCCAAAATTTGACGACACGGCAGTTTTGTTATAGAAGCTTTCCGCATTCTTACAAAATAGAGGAGGAACAGCTATGAAGAAACTGCTCGTGTTCGTGTGTTTTCTTTTGCTCGTGGCAGCTTGCACGCCGATGAACAACGAAAACACAGCGAACGCCAACAAACCTACTGAAACGAAAACGATGGCGCCGCCTACGGTGGACGACATCAGCGCGAAGGAAAAGGCCGCCTGGGATGGTTTCAAGAGAAAGGACGAGGCCGCATTCAAGAAATATCTCTTGCCTGATTACTTTGGAGTTACCGCGTCAGGCGTCGAGGATACTGCCCAATCGCTCACGGCGATGAAGGACACTGAACTATCAGACGTCACGTTTGCTGACTGGAAACTGACCACCATCGATAAGGACGCCGTGTTGTTAACTTATACAGCGACCGTCAAAGCCACGTATAAAGGCAAGCCGCTTCCGGATGGTCCTTATTACGAAGCGTCGGCCTACGTGAATCGCAATGGCGAGTGGCTCAACATTTACTACCAGGAGACACTGCAGCAAAAGATGCCAATGTCCTCGGCAACACCGTCCCCGACAAAACCCGCATCGAGTCCGATGGCCAAACCCGCCGACACGACTGATGACGTGAGCGCGAACGAGAAACTGGTGTGGGACGCGATCAAGAGCCGCAACTATGATGCGTTCGGATCGTATCTCGCGGACGACTCTACCGAAATCGAGGCGGAAGGTACTTTCGACAAGGCCGGTTCGATAAAAGGTGTACAGGGCTTTGACGCTTCGAAAGCCGAGTTGAGCGATTGGAAATCGGTTAAGTTCGACGATGACGCGTCAGTGGTGACTTACAAAGTCACAATGCCCGGTCCGAAGCCTGATGTAAGCTATCATTCGACCGTCTGGGTAAAGCGTGACGGGAAGTGGCGCGCCTTCTTTCACATGGGCACGCCTGGCCAGGATTTGACGATGGCCGGCGGCCCCGGAAAGAGCGCGAGTCCGGAAATGAAGGCGAGTCCGGAAATGAAAATGAGTCCGGCGGCAAAAGCCAGTCCGAAGAAACCGATGTAACTCGGAAAAGTCGGAAGTTCAAAAGGGCGAGGCACCCGCTTCGCCCTTTTTTTTTATGACCAGATGCCGGGAATGCCCGTTGCGCACGATGGGCATTTTCCATCCGTCGTCACATTCATCTGCTGGATAAGATAACCATATCGTTCGACGAGCAGTGCATCACAAGTGGGACAATAAGTATTCTCCCAACGACCAACGCGCCCCGGCAAATTCCCTGCATAGATGTACCGCAACCCTGCTGCGCGTCCGATCTCGCACGCGCGGATCAATTGCTCGGCGGTTGTGTTCGCGTTGTCCTGCATATGGTAGTCCTGATGAAACGCCGTCACGTGCCACGGAATGTCCGGCGAAACAGACGCGATAAAGTCGGCTGCTCGTCTTAGTTCATCGTCCGAATCGT
>DATNEI010000187.1:0-11285 GCA_035606795.1 Pyrinomonadaceae bacterium | reverse complement strand
ATCCCGCTCATTACTTCGGGCGCGGCTGATCGATTCGGTCTGACCGAAAAAGAAATCGCCATCGCGTGCGGCTCGCATAGTGGCGAACAAATCCACGTGCAAACTGCGCAGTCGATTCTGCAAAAGATCGGTCTGGATGCGAGCGCACTGAAATGCGGAGTGCACGAACCATTTAGCGCTGAAGTCGCCCGCGAGTTGGTGAAGAACCAACAGGCACCCAATGTCCTGCAAAACAATTGTTCCGGTAAGCACGCGGGCATGCTGGCGTTGGCGAAGCATCTGGGCGCGCCGATAGAAACCTACGACAGTCCTGACAATCCAGTGCAGCAACAAATTCTCAGCGCCGTTTCGGAATTCTCGAACATGCCACCGTCAGAGATTGCCATCGGCACGGATGGTTGTGGCGTTCCGGTTTTCGGATTGTCGGTGCGCGCCATGTCGTTGATGTATGCGCGACTCGTTCATCCACCGGCCCACTTCGACGCGACAGTCAGAAATGCATGCAGTCGGATTTTGCACGCGATGACTACTTACCCCGAGATGGTGGGGGGCACGAAAGACCGGCTCGATACAGAACTGATTCGCGCGGCCGGCGGGAGACTGATTTCCAAGATTGGCGCCGAAGGTGTCTACACTGTGGGCGTATTGCCGTGCGACCAGTGGCGGACCGGGATTGGCTTCGCGCTAAAAATGGAAGACGGCGACGACAAACGTGCGCGGCCGCCTGCGGTGATCGAGGCGCTCAGACAGCTGCGTGTCTTGCGCGACGAAGAAATAAGCTCGCTGGCTTCATATGCGCCCACGCCCATCACAAACCGCCGCGGCGAGCAGGTAGGGGAAGCTCGCGCTGCCTTTTCCCTCAACGTCTCAGCCAATGGGTGACGCAGCTTCAGAAAAAGAGCCCGTCTTGCTGCGGGACTCGGCCGGTCGAGTTGATTACGATTCCATTCCGGAAGTGATTCAGTGGTTTCTCGACTACGACGAGCGCGTCGCCATTGTTAAGCATCCGAAAATTGAAGAGTTGTTTCAATGGAAACAGCAACAGAGCCGGGATGCCGGCGAGGACGTTTTCAACTTCAACCGCGCCGAGGATCGGCTGGCGATCGGAATCATTCAATCGCTCGCCCATCATCCGACAGAGGATGCCTTGCATGGTTGGATCGCGCAGCTCTTGAACGCGCTCAACAGCGCGTCGAAGGCAACCGAAGAAGTCGCCAAAGCGTATACGTTGGAAATGGACAGCGCCTCAGTCGTGAACGAATCCGCAAAGATTCCCAGCGCGTCGGCGCGGCGAGAGTTTATGATCAACTGCTGGCTGGAGACATTGTGCACGGCTGAAGTTCGCGTGCTGGGCTGGTTGTATCGCGAGATTTATCAGCGACCGTTCCACCCGAATAACTTTTAGGAGCACGAGCATCGATCCCATCACCTTCAAAACTCTGATCAGTCTGGCCATCGTTGTCATTGCGACGGTGCACGGATACGGAGCGGCGTGGCTGGCGATCTGGATGCTGTTTCATCCTTATCAGCCGTTGAAGATTTTTGGAATCACGATCTGGCCGCAAGGCATGATTCCGCGGCATCGTGAACGGCTGGCGCAGTCGATCGGAAACGCCGTCGGTAACGAGTTGGTGTCGCAGGAAACCGTTTTCAATGCTTTGTTCGAGACTGGGTTTTTCAGCCGTAAAGTCGAAGGTTTCGTGAACTCTTACACGACTGAGCTGCTTTCGACTGTCTACCCTTCGCTGATTGAAGCGCTGCCCACGGGTGCGCGCGCGCCCGTGCTCGACACGATTGCGGCGCTGCAATATAGACTCGCCGAACATATCGCGTCAGTTTTGAAGAGCGAACAAACTGCCGATGCGATCGAGAAGTTTGTCGATCGGCAGGTCGACAAAGTTTTAGAGCAGCGGCTGAACGAAACCATCAGCGAACAAACCTTTGCACAGATCCTCAAGTTCGCGCAGGGACGATTTCACGATCTGGTTAACGATGAGAGCTTCGAAAGAAACGTGAGCCAGTTTGTCAGCGATCGGCTTGGCGACCTCGCGGGCACGCAGGCGACGCTGGCGGAAATGTTCACTCCGGAAACCGTGGCGCTCGTCAAAGATCGAATTGCGCAACAAGTAAAGCCGATCGCCGATCATCTCGCCGACATCGTCACCAGTCCCACTACCCGAAATCAGATCGGCGGGCTCATCAAGAGGGAAGTCGATGATTACTATCGCGACCTTTCGTTCTTGAAAAAGATTTTCATCTCGCGCGAGCGTATCTATCACGAAGTTGACGACCTGGTGCACGCAACCATGCCGCGGCGGGTCGATGAGTATCTGCGCGGCGCCGCCTTCGCCAATGAAGCGACGAATTTCTTGAATGCCACCGTCGATAACTTCATGTCGCGGCCTTTGAGTGAGTTGGTAGGACAAGTTTCGACTGAACGCTTTGAAGCTATTCGACGCGAAGCCGGTTCACGTTTCGTCGCCATGGCCCGCAGTCCGGAACTGGAGAGGTCTGTCGGCAATTATTTAGAGGATGCGCTGGAGCGTCTGCGCCCGCAAACGCTGCGCGAACTGCTGGAAAGATTGAATCCCGACTCGGCGCCGCGGGTGAAGAAGTTCCTGACGCAGAGCCTCTTAACTGTGCTGGCGCGTGACGACACGGCGCGCACGATCAATGGGATTCTTAGTTCGCAAATCGAGAGATTTCTGGTGGCGCCCATCGGCCGTCTGGCTGATCACATGCCTGAGGGCGCAATCGAAAAAGCCAGTGTTGCGCTTACCGAAAAGATCACGGCAGCTGCGCGTGAACGCTTGCCGGCGGCCATCGCCGAGTTCGATGTGGGCGGCCTGGTGCGAAAGAAAGTGTCGGAATATCCAATCGACAAGTTAGAAGAACTCGTGTTGATGGTGGCGCAGCATCATCTGAAAACGATCGAACTGTTCGGGGCCATCATTGGGTTCTGGATCGGCGTAGGCCAGGCGATCTACTTTTGGTTTACGTATGTGCCGAAGTGATTGTGTCAGAACCGCGAGCGGTAGCGACCGGATCATGCGGCGGCATTGTTAAGAAGCGCATCCTGATTTTTTCCAGAAGTTCTCATTTGATCCGGTCGCTACCGCTCGCGGTTCTGACACATTCGCAAATTTTTCCAGTTGACATTCATCGCGAGAGATAATAAACATTTGAATTCGTAGGAGGGAGTTCCCGAATGACGTACGCCGTTGTTGAACCATGTGTTGATTGCAAGTACACCGATTGTGCCGCAGTTTGTCCGGTAGAGGCTTTTCATGAACTGCCGGATCGTCTTTACATCAACGCCGACACTTGCATTGATTGCGACGCGTGCGTTCCCGAATGTCCCGTCGAAGCAATTTTCGCCGACACCAGTGTTCCCGATCAATTTAAAGCGCCGGTCGATTGGTTGCAGCTCAATATCGACGAAGCGCCGAATTATCCCGTCATCAGCCAAAAGATTCCGGCCTTGCACGGCGCCAATTGCAGCGGCCCGGCTGAGTAACCAACAACCTTTTTTTGAAAGTTAGATGTTTGCGGTGAAGTGTGCCCGGCGAGGTTACATGCCGAACTCGTCAATCTGGTGGATCAGGCGTTTGGCTTCTTCAGATCCGAACTCGTGCGCTTGCCGCTCGAGCACGGCGCGGGCGACTTCAGCATCGACCGGATCGTGAAGCAAAGCAGCAAGCAGGAACGTGGGCGCCTGGGCCAGTACTTCATGCGCCAGGGCGCGCACGACGACGTTGCCGGAACGCGCGAGATCGCACAGCTCGCTCGGCGCGAGCCGCTGTGACATCCCATTCGCTAGTTGATCGAGGCGCGCATAATCGCGGCGCGAATGCGCTCGTTGAATCAACTGGCCGAAAACTTCGGCCGATTGAGTTTGTTCACTGAGCATCTGCGCGCAAGCATCGGCGAGTTCCTGGGCGCGCTTGGTGGGCTCGTCGGCGGAAGATTCAGTTCCTTCCGCGCGCTCGTCGAGTGCGGCCAGTAACTCACTGAGCTCGCGATCGGTGCGCGGATCGTAGGCCCCTCCTCGCGCCGGCGTTGACGCAGAAGGCGATTTCCAGGCGCGCTCAAGCAGACTGCGAGTGGTCGGCCGCAAACCCTCCCAGGCGTTCCTTACTCGCGGTCCGAAATCTTCCATGGTTACCATCGACCGCAGTTTACCACAGGCGCTACAACAAAATCGGCAATGCTGCTAAGCTTGCTTACTCACACGCGCGACTCCATTCAAAAGAGGCTAAGAGATGGCTATTAGCGAACAATTGCTCGAAATTCTGGTCTGTCCCGCCGATCATAGCAAGCTGGAACTGAGGCCGGACGGCAGCGGGTTAAAATGTGTTTCGTGCAAACGCGTCTATCCGATTCGCGATGACATTCCGGTGATGCTGATCGACGAAGCGACCATCGAAGAAGAATAACGGTGCGCACGCCTCCGGCGTGCTCTCGCGAGGATAATCAGCGCGCCAAAGGCGTGCGTACCCATGAACAGCCTGCGGGAAATAATTGAATCATCGCCCAGGGTTCGGCACCTTGCGTCCACCGCTACGAGTAACAAACCGCAGGCGCTCGGTTCCGCCCCTTGGGATTGGTCGGAAGTCCGGCGCGTGCTCGTTATTCGCTTGCGATCGATTGGCGACACCGTGCTGACGACGCCGTCGCTTTTCGCCTTGCGAAGATTTCTTCCGCACTCAGAAATTGACATCCTGTTAGAGGATTGGGTTGCGCCGGTGCTGGAAGGATCGGACTTGATCGATCGGGTAATTACGATACCGCGCGACAGCGCCTCAGCCCGCGCGCGAGTTGCCCGCGAGCTGCGCAGCGCTCGCTACGACGTCGTTTACAATTTGCACGGCGGCACGACGGCAACTTTCCTGACGCGCGCGACCGGTGCGAAACATCGCGTCGGTTTCGAGAATTACCAGTACGCGCGCTTGCACAATCACGTGGCGCCGTCGCCGCTGGCAATCTGGCAACGTCCCACGTTGCATTCGGTTGAGCAGCAACTCGCTTTGATTGGGTGGACGGGCGTACCGGTGACGGATCGACCGCCGACCCAACTGGCAGTTGCAGAATCTGCTTCAATGTCGGTGGCGGAAAAACTTCACGCGGCGGGTTTCGACGGCGGAGAGCCAATCACCATGATTCACCCGACCGCAGCCTTCGACACGAAACAATGGGCCGTTGAGAAGTTTGCGCGCGTCACATCAGATTTGCGCGATCGAGGATTGGTCCCGGTAATCGTCGTGACACCTAACGAAAAAGACATTGCGGAGAAGTTCGTCGCACAGTCTTCCGCGCGCTGCCTGACGCTAACCGATCTGTCATTGCCGGAAGTTACTGCGTTGGCTGCGCGCGCGCGGCTGTTTGTCGGCAATGATAGCGGCATCGCGCACATCGCCGCGGCCGCCGGCGCGCCCACGGTGGTTATCTTCGGCTCGTCGAATCGCAACCATTGGCGGCCATGGACGACGCAGTCCAACGAAATCGTTTTTGAAGAATTGCCATGCCAGCCTTGTCATGGATATTTTTGCGCAGAGTTCGAGAAGCCAGAATGCATCTTGCGCGTACCCGTCGAGCGTGTGCTTTCGGCTATCGATCGAATTCTGGCGGACACCAAAGATGTTCTGGGGGAATAAGTTTGCCGGCTATCAAAAAGCAAAGAGCTAACGAGATTCTCAGCACCGCGCGTGAGCGTCGCGTGGTGGTGTTGGGAGATGTGATGTTGGATGAGTTCATCTGGGGCGACGTCTCGCGCATTTCGCCGGAAGCTCCGGTACCGGTGGTCGACGTAAAGCGCGAATCGACGCACCTGGGCGGCGCGGCAAATGTGCTGGCGAATTTGTTGAGCCTCGGGACTGATGGTTGTGTGGTCGGAATCGTGGGCAATGACTACGCCGGTGACCGCATTCGTCTGTCGGTGAAAGAGAAGAGCAGCGGGCAGCGTGATGAATTTTTGGTGGCCGCAGATGGCCGGCCGACCACGATTAAGACCCGCATCATCGCCCAACATCAAATGGTCGTGCGCGCTGATCGCGAGCATCGCACTCCTGTTAATGGCGAGATTGAACAGCAAATCATTTCGGCAGTGCGGGCCGCGTTGGAGAATGCGCACGCGCTGGTTGTTTCGGACTACGACAAAGGGGTGATCACGCCGCGGGTTCTCGAAGTTGTTTTGCCCGACGCCTACGAACGGATGCCCGTGCTGATCGATCCGAAAGTTCGCAACTTCGATTCGTACTGTCCCGCGACTTTGATCACACCGAATCACCACGAAGCGTTACGGTTGGCGAATGTCGATGGTGAAACAGACGGCGCCTTGCAAGAGGCGGCCAATAAGATCCGGGGACGGCTCGGATGCGATGCCGTACTCATTACGCGCGGCGATCAGGGAATGGTGTTGTTTGAACGTGACAATGCCCCCATCAAAGTAGAGACGGCCGCGCGCGAAGTGTATGACGTGACAGGTGCGGGCGACACTGTGATCGCGACATTGGCTGCGGCGCTGGCGGCGGGTTCGTCGATGACAGAGGCCGCCTTGCTGGCGAACCATGCGGCCGGAATTGTCGTCGGCAAAGTCGGCACCGCGACGGCAACCATGGATGAACTTCTGGAATCGATTGAATGACATGGCCAAACGAACTGCTCTTTTCCTGCTTTTAATTGTTGTGCTCGCGCCGTCCGTGCGGCCGGCATCGGCGCAGGACGGACAACGACCGCGAACGGCAACTACTTCGGCGACTGGATCAGCGACGCGCACAGCGGATGCGCCGCAAACTCTCACGGACTTACAGTCGCGCATAGAACAGATTGTGCGACAACCGGCGCTCGATCCTGGTTTCTTCGCCGTGAAGATCGTTTCGCTCGATACGGGCGCGGTGGTTTTCGAGCAGAACGCCAACAAGTTCGTGCGCCCAGCGTCGAATATGAAACTGTACACCGTTGCGACGGCCTTTGATCGATTGACGCCTGACTTTCACTTTGTCACTTCGGTCTACGCGAAACAGAAACCGGACGACGGAAAAGTAAAAGGCGATCTGATCGTCTACGGTCGTGGCGATCCCTCGATTGCCGCGCGCTTCAATAACGGCGACTACTTTAAGGGTATCAACGATCTTGCTGATCGAATTGTGGCCGCGGGCGTGAAACGGGTGAAAGGCGATCTCGTCGGCGATGAAAGCTATTTCAACGGCGCGCCGCTCGGCAGCGGTTGGGAATGGGAAGACCTGACCTGGTCTTATGGCGCGCCGGTCAGTGCGCTTTCGATTAACGATAACGCGCTCGATCTAAATGTTAAGGCAGGCGATCGAGTCGGCGCACCCGTTTTGGTTACGACTGGTCCACCGGCCGCTTCGTTCGTGACGATCGTCAATCATGCAACGACTTCGGCACGGGGTTCACGAAGTAACTTGCGGATTTATCGTGGTCTCGGCGCTAACACAATCGAACTTTCCGGCAGTTTGCCTCTCGGCGATGCCGGATTCGTTGGTGGTGTGGCGATTCCCGATCCCGCGCTGGCGTTTGTAACGATGCTGCGCGATGCGCTGGCGAAGCGCGGGGTGAAGTTCGAAGGAGGAGCGCGGACCATCACTGAACGCTCGGGAGCAAGCGTGTTGGCCAGAGTTACGGGTGGATTCGGCAGCGGAACGATGGCGCAGTTTCCCGTGGAAATCACCAGCCTCCAGTCGCCGCCGTTTTCGGTAATCGCCGCGCACACTCTGAAGCCGAGTCAGAATCAATACACCGAATTAATCCTGAGAACTCTTGGCCGCAATCCGCAGGTTTTGGACAGCGCCGGTGAAACAAAACCTTTGTCCGGCGATAGTCGCGGTGCCCGCGACGATGAAGACTCCGGGCTCGAGGCGGTCAGGAATTTTTTGCATCAGGCCGGTATCGGCGACAACGACGTCGAGTTGAATGATGGATCGGGTTTATCGCGCAACGATCTGATTTCGGCAAACACAACCGTGCAATTGCTCACGTTCATGTCCAAGCACAAGTACTTCGAGCAATTTCGGGAAGCGTTGCCGATTGCCGGCGTCGACGGCACTCTGCGCACGCGCATGCGCGGCACACCCGCCGAAGGGAACGTTCGCGCGAAGACCGGCTCGTTCAGTTCGGTGGCTTCTTTGTCTGGTTATGTCACCACCGCCGGCGGCGAACATCTGGTCTTTTCAATGATGCTAAACAATTATCCTGACGCGGCTGCGGTGCGGCGCGATTCCATCGATGCGATTGCGGTGTTGCTGGCTTCATTTAATGGCAAGACGCAGTAAGGTAGGCACGCGTCTCGCGTGCTTGTCTAACACATAACGAAGCCCGCCAGAGACGAATACCCACATAACGAAGCACGCCACAGGCGTGCGTACCCAGGAGAACGCAATGTCAGTTGATGCCATCATTGGAAGTTGGCGCGAAGTTCGCGCCGGCCTGATTGACGAAGCTTCGCAAATCCCCGATGACCAGTTTTCGTTTCGGGCCGCCGAAGGAATGCGTTCAGTTGCTGAATTACTTCAGCATCTGGTCGAATCGCAGAAGTTTCTGGTTGGTGAAGCTTGCCGGCCCGATACAAACCTGATGCGCAAGTCCTTTGCCGAAAACATCAAAGATTACGCGCCGAATGTCCGCGACGCGACTGATAAGATTGCCATCATAAAATTATTGGAAACCGCGATGGAAGAATGCGAGAGCCAGTTGCGGGAACATGCCGACGAGATGAAGAACACTATGAAACGGTTCGACGGCAAGCAGATGACGAAGCTGGCCTTCATGTCTTTCGCGATTGCGCACGAAATGTATCATCGCGGCCAGCTCACGGTTTACGAACGACTGTTGGGAATTGAGCCGATGTTGACGCAAAGATTCCGGAAAGCCTTCGGCGAATCACCTCCGTAGGGCGACGAGCAGCGCGGTTACAGAACCGCGAGCGGTAGCGAGCGGGACAAGGCGGTCCTCTGGATGTGATTTACACGTTGCGCTTGATCCCGCTCACTACGGTTCGCGGTTCTGTATCGGCGCACCCAAAAAATGCGCTTCACCAAATTTCAGGGCTTCGGCAACGACTATATCGTTTTCGAAGCTGAACAACTTTCGCAGGTCACTGACTTAGGTGCCTTCGCTCGGCGCATTTGCAATCGCCATTACGGCGCCGGTGCTGACGGCATTGCGATCTTGCGCCCGTCCGAAAACGCCGACGCAGACTTTCGCGTCCGCATTTTCAATCCTGATGGCAGCGAAGCCGGCATGTCGGGCAACGGCACGCGTTGCGCTGCCGCATATCTGTCCTTCCATAGTCTGTGGACGAACGAAGAGTTGCGCCTGGATACTCGTAACGGCGTGAAGCAGTATCGCCTGTTGAATCGCGACCACGGAACGTTTGTTTTCCGATCCGAGTTGGGCCAGCCACGTTTCGATTCGGCATCGGTACCGATGATCACTCCCGAGCCGCTCGCACGCGTGATCGACTTTCCACTGGTGGTCGACAAGCAAACGCTGCAAGTGACGGCGATGCAGATGGGCAATCCGAATTGCTGCATCTTTGTTACTGATTTCGCCGAACTTGATTGGCGTCGGCTGGGGCCTTTGATCGAAAATCATCCGCAATTTCCCGAGCGGACTAACGTCATCTTTATTCAGGTGCGCGACCGGGCGAACATCGAGGAGCGCATTTGGGAACGAGGTGTCGGCGAAACCGAAAGTTCCGGCACTTGTTCCTGCGCGGCCGCCGTCGCTTCAGTAATCAAGGGAAAGACGGACCGAGTAGTGAACGTTCATGCGCCCGGCGGCCTGCTTCCCATCGAATGGCGGGAAGATGGCGAGGTCGTGCTGACGGGACGCGCCGAAGTGGTTTACAATGGCGCCTGGCTGGAAGCGCAAAAGTAGCCTTTCATTGTGTAGTTTTCCGAGGACCCTCTCTTGCCAATCCAAAACTTTCCCCTCTGGTCCCTTCGATCTTGCATTGTCGGTTTGTGTCTAGCCGCAAGCGCGGCTCTGGCAGGCTGTGGCGGTAAGGCTGTTTCAGAGACGAAAGCCGAGCCGCGAATTGAAAAGCCCAAGCCTCCAAGCGCAGTCCCGATGTGGCTGGGGAACGGCGAGCGCAATTTCTTTGGCACCGGTCCGTGGGAAGAAGGCGAGCTGAAAGTCGTCTGGGAAGTCGAAACCGGATTCATGAGCGGCCGTTTGCACAAAGATCCGTGGGGCGGCACTTCCTGGCCAGGCCAGCCTTCGCTCAAAGACAATCACGTCTATTTTCCTTCGGCTGACGGAAATGTTTATTGCTTGAATAAGAATGACGGCACGGTCATTTGGAAGTTCAAAGGCAAAGACAGCATGAAGGCCACGCCCGTGATTCTGGAAGACAAGATTCTCGCGAGCGGCCTCGATCACATTCTCTACTGCATCAATCCGAAGGACGGCTCGCTGATTTGGTCTTACGAGTCCGGATTCGAAATTGACGGCTCGACTATCGTTCGGGATGGCCGTATTTACTTCGGCTGCGAAGATCACAACTTCTATTGTTTGAATCTCTCGGACGGCTCGCTGGTTTACAAAGTTCCGGTCGGCTCAGTCGAAGGCAGTATCACCATGAAAGACGGCCGCGTCTATCTCAGCACTGAAGGCGGCGATCTCTACTGCATCAACCCAGCCGACGGCAGCACTATTTGGAAGGCACGCATCGGCGCGGATTCGGATTCAACTCCGGCAGTGGCAAATGGTTTTGTTTACACGGCGGCGGAAGATGGCGTGGTGCGCAGTTACAAGGCCGACACCGGCGAGTTGGCCTGGACCTTCGTTACCGACGGCGCTCGTTTATACGCGGGAGATGAACACCGGGGAATCTGGGCGAGTCCCATTCTGGCGAACGGAAAAATTTATATCGGCGCAAGCAATTATTACCTCTATTGTTTGACCGCTGATAAGGGCGAAGTTGTTTGGAAGTACAGAGCCCATGGTCCGATTTGGGGAACGTCGCCGGTAGTTGCCGGTCGGGTGGTGTTTGGTGACAAAGCCGGATGGATCAATATGCTGGACGCGGATGATGGCAAACTGATTTCTGATCTGAAGATTGGCGACAACATCAATTCCACACCGGCAATTCTCGATGGCCGCATTTATATCGGGGCGTTCAATGGGAAGCTGTATTGCCTGGGAATGGAACCGAAGCCAGACGTCAGCAAGCAGAAGGCAGAAGGCAGTAAGCAGAAGGCAGAAAGCAGTAGGCAGTAAGCAGAAGGCAGAAAGCAGTAGGCAGTAGGCAGAAAGCAGTAAGC
>DATNEI010000183.1:0-16490 GCA_035606795.1 Pyrinomonadaceae bacterium | reverse complement strand
CATTCTGCCGGGCAACGCGGGCGGTGATTTCATGATTACCGGCGGGCCTAACAGCGAAGTGACCTTGAACGGTTGGTTGATTGCCGGCGGCCGTTTGCGCGTACCGCCGCTTGACGCCGACGGAAACAAAAACGGCTTGCGTCGACTACGTTTGGTCCATTGCACGCTGGCTCCCGGACCCATAGCGCCTTTCGACAATCCCAAAATTGCGGCGCAGCCACCGGCCCCTCGGCTGGTAGTCGAAATCCCCGACGTCCTGATCGAGATTGATAAGTGCATCGTCGGACCGATTCGCGCTGTCCGCGGAGCTAAGGTGCATATCAATGACAGCATTGTCGATGCGTCTGCACGCGATCAGATCGCGCTGAAAGGGACGACGGAAGATGCAAGCGCGACGGTCCGCATTGAGAACTCAACCCTTATTGGGAAACTCTTCGCCGAAACAATTGAGTACGCGTCGAACACAATTTTCTTTGCGGAGTTAAGCGCCGGCGATTCATGGCCCGCGCCCGTGCGCGCCGAGCGACTGCAACAAGGTTGCGTGCGCTTCTCGTTTGTTCCCGAAGGATCGCAAGTCCCGCGGCGTCATCGCTGCCAACCGGCGACATCTGCCGATGCAGCGCGCGTGCGCCCGCGTTTCACTTCGCTTCGTTACGGCGACGCCGGTTATTGCCAGTTGAGCACAGCGTGCCCGCCGGAAATCTCGCGCGGCGCCGACGATGGTTCAGAGATGGGCGCGTTTCACAATCTTTATCAACCACGACGTACCGCCAATCTGCGCGCGGCGCTCGATGAGTATCTACGATTTGGATTAGAAGCCGGTGTTTTTTACGCGAGTTAATCCTCAGGAGGATCATCATGCCAGGTGATTACAGCCGTCAGACGTTCAGGCAAAAACAAAACTACAGCGGCGTGTTCGAACAGCAGGGGCGAGTGCAAACCGACGCCGATTGGAACGAGCAGCTCGAGATTCAGCTCTATCGCACGAACACGGAAGCGAAAGACGTCATCGGGCAGTCTGGCGTGCCGAAGGAAAATAATGGCTTTGAAATTACGAAGGCTGCCGGCGGTCATGATTTGGCGATCGGCGCGGGGCGCATTTATGTTGAAGGCCTGTTGTGTGAACTGGAAGACGGAAATGCCACTTACGCTAATCAACCTTACCTGACGAATCCGGATTTCACGGCATTGGCCAGTCCGCCTTCGAGCCCGCCGGGTTCACACCAACTGAATCTGCCGGCCGGAAATTATCTTGCTTATCTCGACGCCTGGCAGCGTGAGATCACCGCACTTGATGACAAACTGATTCGTGAAGTAGCGCTGGGCGGACCGGACACGACTACGCGTTTACAAACTGTATGGCAAGTAAAGCTTTTGAAAATTGGTGAGTCGAGCCCGCCGAGCAGTCCACCGGCAAGCTGCAAAACGTCGTTCGCCGATTTCGACGAACTGATCGCTCCCAGCACTGGGAAGCTGAATGCGCGCACGCAGCCGGTCGCGCCTGGAGACAATCCATGTCTGCTGCCGCCGACAGCCGGCTATAACCGGCTCGAAAATCAGCTTTATCGTGTTGAGATTCAGACCGGTGGGCCATTGGATCAGGCGACGTTTAAATGGTCGCGCGATAACGGCTCAGTCGAGACCGCAATCAAGAAGATTGCCGGGGCAGTGGTAACGGTTGCAGACACCGGCAAAGATGAAGTGTTGAGTTTTGCCGCCGGGCAATGGGTCGAAATCGTCGATGACGAAGCCTCACTGAAAAACTCGCCACATCCTTTAGCACAAATCGACAAGATTGGTCCTGGACCAAACGAGATCACCCTCAAGACCAACGTCGACCAATTTAAGGACCGGAAAGGACGGAAACTGCGGCGCTGGGACCAAAGCGGCACGGGCGCAACCGATGCCGGAGTGAGCATCACACTCGCGCCGCCGTCGCCAGATGGCCCGGCGAGTATCTGGATCGATCTCGAAGGAGGCGTCCAGGTGCAATTCTCGTCAGACACAGTCGGCAAACTCAATTTTCACGCCGGCGATTACTGGTTGATTCCGGCGCGCACCGCGACGGGCGAAATCGAGTGGCCACCGTATGAGATTCCCAACGTCAATCCGGTCGCGCAGGCACCGCGCGGAATCGGTCATCACTTCTGCCGGCTGGCGCTGATTAATTCAAATGGCACGACGATCACGAACGTCGAAGACTGTCGCAAAAAGTTTCCCTCGCTCACAACGATTTGCGCCGAAGATATCTGCTTCGAAAACGACAAATGCAACTTCGCCGGCGCGGAAACCGTGCAGGACGCGCTCGACCTCTTATGCTCGGCGAACGACCTTCGCTTTCACAACAAACACCTGCACGGGTGGGGGATTGTCTGCGGCCTCCAAGTTTATTGCTGCACAGATGAGGAGGGGGAACCGTGCAAGGATGACCAGGGCCGGCTGGGCCGATTCGTCACGGTCAATGGAGGCTACGCAATTGATTGTGATGGCAACGATATTATTTTGAAGGGCGAGCGAAAGGTTGATCTCTTCTCGCTGATTGGTCCGCAGACTTCGCCGTCAACGGACGGTGAGTGGTGCTTAGTCCTTGATCGACATGGCAGCAGCGATCGGCCTTTTCTCATCGAGCCCTACAAGCCACCGAAAAAGAACTGGCAATCGATCCTGGCGGGAACGTTGTTGGCGGACGTGCTGCAGGACTGCATCCAGAGTCTGATCGACTTTGTAAAGGAAGAGTTCACGGTGCAGCCGGGCGAAGAAAAGACTCCGGTCGGGCCGACGCAGAAACGCATCACCACGTTCGGTAATTTGCTGATTCAACTTGTCAACAAGCAGAACGGCAGCTTCGTTTTTCTCTCTGGCGACAAAGGCAAGTCAGATCCGAATTTCGAAGACACTATCCTGCGAAACTTTTACACCAAGCTTCGCGAAAAGCTTCAGAGTCATACCTTCTGCGCGATGTTCGACAACGCTCGGCCCTTCCCCGAGTATCCCTACAGCGGAACGCAGATCACGACAGTCTTCGGTAAAGGCTATCAGAAACGTCTACGGGTCGCGCCCGGCGGGAAGCTCGCGTATTCAGTCGGCGCAGGCAACACCATCAACGTCTACGATCTGCAAAAGGGCGAGATGATTGCGGAACTCGAGTTTCCCGGCGGTACCAGCGCAATTGTGCAGGACGTGGCCTTTTCGAATAACGGCAAGCAGCTCTACGCCGTCGCGACTTTGAAAGACAAAGACAGCATGTTCGCGGTTGCTGAAGTTAGTGGTGTGGCGCACAAGTGGGGAAAGCCGACGGTGATTTGCGATGTGCTCTTGTTGAGCCTGGGCACGCTGAATTCTTCCAAATCGGTCTTCGCCGCGGGAAAAAATAAGGGCTTGTACGAAATCAATCCCGATAACGTGAACGCCACCCCGCAGCCGATTCATGCATTCAATGCGGTGGGCCATCTGGTCATCTCCAACGAAAAGTCTCTCGGATTTGCCACCGCAAACACACAGGCTGGGCCCACCGATATTTACAACGAGGTGCTTGCTTTCAACCTGACGAACGCCGGCGCGCCGCAGGTCACCTACAATTTGAATGCGGGCGGAACCGCGTTCAACGGTCAGGACGACATCGCGCTGGGTGGCGATAAAACTAAATTGTATGTGGTGCTCAATCCGCCTCCCGGGAAAACAACCAAACACGCTGCGGTCTTCAATCTCGACGGACCACAGGCACCGAGTACAGTCACAGACCTGGGTGAAAAGACCGGCATCCGTCTCGCTTATAACTCGTTAACCAAACACACCATGGTTACTTACGAGGACAGCTATCGGATTGGGCTGTTGGATCCGAAAGATCAGCTCGTCACGCCATTCAGGCACCCAGTGCAAATTTCGCCGAAGTCCATCGCCTTTGTGCCCGATCAGAAACGCGTTTACGTGCTCAACTACGTGAGCAATACACTCAATTCGATTCCGGCAGATTTCCTCGACCCGAAAAACCAGATTCCCCTTCAGCCCTTGGTCGATTATCGCGCGGGCGTGATAAACGCTTTCGCCGATCTGCTCGGCGGATTGATCCAATATCTGAAGGACTGTTTCTGTGATCACTTCCTGGTCAATTGCCCCGAGTGCGACGAGGACGACAAACTTTATCTTGCTTGCATCACAATTAAGAATGGCAAGGTTTTCAAGGTCTGTAACTTCTCAATGCGGAAGTATGTTCACAGCTTCCCGACGGTAGAATACTGGTTGTCTGTCATTCCCATAATTCCACTTATCAAAACCGCCGTAGAGAAGTTCTGTTGTGCCGCCTTGCCAGGCTTCTTCAGCAAGTTCCAGGCGCCGGCGCCAAAAGCGGAAAGTGCGAGCGCGCCCGCCGAGAACAAGCTGAAGAGCGAGCACCTGACCAAGGGCATCACGTATGCGCAGCAGGCTGATTTTCGCGGCGGTTTCAGTCGCAGCCTCACCGCGATGGCCCCTGCCACCAAGCTGTTGGCCGATGCGGCCAAAAATAGCACCAACCGCGCACTGGTTGCCGAGCCCGGCGCAGTCCAACATGGAGAAATCGTGAGTCAGCCTTCCGGCGATGCCGTGAAAAAATTGGAAGCGGCAAACGTCACGGTCGACAGAGTTGAAGCGTACGATCCGAACAAAGCCGGCCACAATCTGATCAAGTTTGCCGGCGCCCCGCCCCAGTTGCAGCCCGGAATGCGCGTCAATCTGGTTACCGATAACGATAAGGTTTTGTTCTATACCCTGGCCGAAGAGCCTTCGACGCCGGCCGAGCTGCGCGAGGAATTCGATGCGACTCGCGCGACCGTCGAACAGAATCGAAAAGCACTGGATCAGGCGCTGCCCGCGCTCGACAATTTGCGGACTGAGCTGGCCAATAACAAAACGGCGGTCGTCGAAAATCAAACGGCGCTACAGAAGCTTTCGCCCCAGCTCGACGAATTACGGACGCGCGTCGAGGCGGACGCTTTCGCCAACAAGGCTGTCTTAGACAAGATGTCGCCCCAGTTGCAAGACCTGCAAACGAAGCTCGACGCCAGCTCGGCATTGGGCGCCGCCAACAAAGCGGCTATCGATCAGGCGCTGCCGCGGCTGGAAACATTGAGCGCCTCCATCGATGCGAACCGGGTCGCGATCGAAAAGTCTGCGCCGCAGATTGCCGAACTCAAGACGCGTGTGGAAGGCGCCGTGACAGCCGCCACGGATGCGAAGACCGCCGCGACAGGCGTGGCCGGCTTGCTCGAGCAGGTCAGTGGCCTTAGAGCAGAGCTGGCGCGCCAACAGCAGACACACAAGGAAGAGCTGGCCGCGCGTGACAAACAAATCAACGAACTGCAAGTCGGGTTACGGAATTCGCAAACGACACTCGGCGGGATCTCGGAAAGGCTAAAGAAGTTACCGCCGAACCTCTGAGGTTCAGCATTGTTTTGATGGGGGAGTACTCGCGTGTTTCAGTCGCAGCCTCTAGTCTCGTGCGTGATGCCCACCACTTCGCGGCGTCGTGACTTCATTCGTCAATCGATCAAATATTTTCAGCGACAGGAGTATGCGAACAAAGAGCTGCTAATCGTCACCGATGGTCCTGACACGATTGCCGATTTGTTGCCCACGAGCGATCCGCAGATTCGGCACGTTCATCTGCCCGGCCAGCGAACCTTAGGCGCCAAGCGCAACGCCTGCGTCGAAGAGGCGCGCGGCGACTTGATTATGCATTGGGATGACGACGATTGGTTCGCGCCCAATCGCATCACCCAGCAGATCGAATGCCTGGCGACGAGCGGCGCCGAAGTCTGCGGACTGCGGCGCATGCTCTTTTACGATCCCGCGCAAAACAGGCTTTGGCTTTACTCGTATCCTGAAGGCGAGCGTTTGTGGTTAGCGGGCGGATCGTTGGTTTACACGCGCGAGTTTTGGCAGCGCGCGCCATTTCCCGACGTGCAGGTTGCGTCTGATACAACCTTTGTCTGGAGTCAGAATCTTGACCGTTCAGTCACGGTTCCGGACCCGCGGTTCTATGTCGCAATTATTCATTCACAAAACACCAGTCCTAAGAATTGCGACGGCAGCTACTGGTCGGCGTCGGATGCAAACGTCCGCGAGCTACTCACCGGTGATTTTGATTTCTATCAAAGATTATTCAGGCCAATCAACAACGCTCTGACCGCCGCGCCTGAGTCCGGGGACTACGCGATGCCGGCGGCTGTGGCAACAGAGCCAACCGCAGCCGGGGTACGCGCGCCAAAAGTCTCCTGCATCCTGGCAACTGGGAATCGCGTCGGATTCACGCGCCAGGCCATTCGCTGTTTTCTGCGGCAAACGCTCGACGACTCGGAATTAATCGTGGTGGATGACGGCGAAGAATCAGTAGCCGACCTATGCGCCGGTCTGTTTCGCGTGCGCCACATACGCTTGCATGAGCGGACCACGCTCGGCCGGAAGTTAAACCTCGGAATTGAAGAAGCGGCAGGCTCAATTATCCAGAAGCTGGACGATGACGATTTCTATGCGCCCGAATTCCTCGCGCGATCCGTGGCGGCGCTCGAAAGCGCGCACGATGAACGCGCGGTCGTCACTTGGGATTGTTTCAACGTTCTCATCGCGGGCGAACGGGTGCTCCATCATTCCGGCCATGGTTGGACGACCGGAGGCACGCTTTGCTTTCACCGCAGCCTCTGGCAGCGTAAAGGGTTTCGCGACGTGCCGGACCGAGTCGACACTTTTTTTATCGAGGACGTGTCGCCGAGCCTCGTTCGTGTCTGCGCGCCCGAACTTTACATGCTGGTGCGCCACGGCCGAAATACCTGGATGAAATTGAGCAGTGGCGTCCCCGTTGACGACCACTTCCGATATCTACCGGCGCAGCACAGGCTCGATGAAATTATCGAGCCGCTCGACGTCTCGTTCTATCACTCCCTGGGAAATGGAAGCTCCTTATGAGAATCGGATTCGTCGTCACCCACTTTTCTCCGCTCTCGGAAACCTTTATTCGCCGTGAGGCGTTGGCGCTATGCGGTCTGGGTCAACGAGTCTTCGTCTACGCCAATTGTTTGTATTACGAACCGCAGGCCTACGTTCCCCGTCATCCCAACCTAACAATTCGCGAAGTTCATTTCATCAATGACCCGAGCACATTAGCCCGTGCCGCTTTTGATGACGGCATCGATCACTTGCACGGCAGCCTGATGACGGCTGCCCACTGCGCTACTCTGAGGGTTGCGCGAGAGTTGCAAACGAAGTTCACGCTGCGAATTTACAGTGGCATTGACATCTTCACGCGTCAGGACCCTGCCCTTTATTTGGACGCCGCGACCGATGAACTTTGCGTCAGACTCATTGTCGAAGATCAATTCATGCTCGATTGGATGTCGCATGAATTTCGAGTTCCTCAGGCGAAGTTGACTGTAATCCCGAATTCTTTCGATCTCGATTCATATCATTTGGCTGAACCGCGACAACCAAAAGCCAATACGACGATTCTGTCGATCGCGCGATTCGTGCCAAAGAAAGGACTGCGCTTTCTGATCGAAGCCTTTCACGACATCGCGCCGCGGCATTCGCAGGCGGAGCTATGGCTGGCCGGATACGGACCTGAAGAAAGCAATCTGCGCGCGTTGGCGGCCGGCCACGAACGAATCAAATTCCTTGGCGCAGTTTCTGAAACCGACACGCTCCAGCTGTATCGCGACGCCGACATCTTTTGCCTGCCCTGTGTGCGCACTGATTCAGGCGATGCTGACGGAATCCCGACCACCATTCTCGAGGCGATGGCGTTTGAGCTGCCTGTCGTTTGCACGAACATCCTTTCGCTGCCGCATTATGTAACCGACCAACGGAACGGGCTGCTGGTGCCTCCGAAAGATTCGAAGGGACTAGCCGCTGCGCTTGAAAGATTGTTGAGCGACCGCGAACTACGCATCCGTCTCGGTAATGCAGCGCGCGACTGCGTCACATCGCTCTGCGATATTAAGGCGAACGCCCGGCGACTCGAACAAGTCTTTGCGGAAGGCCGGCGCGAGGATTGGAATCGAAAGCTGGTTGAACTCGAACAGCAGCGCGCTTCATACACGCCCGAGCGTCAGAGTTACTATCACGATTGCCGCGTGCGAGCGGTCGAGTATTTCAGCCCTCAGGCCGGACGTCTCCTGGACATAGGTTGCTGGCTGGGAGAACTGAAGAACTATCTGCCCGGCACAATTGAATACTACGGTTGCGACCCGGTCATCCAGCAGCTCCCGCCAAGCTTTCCTTTTGTGGCGGCGCCCGCCGAGAACCTTCCCTTCCCGGACAATTTTTTTGATTCAGTAGTTTTCTACGCCGTATTGATTCATCTCTTTGACGTGGATTGTGCGCTCGCCGAAGCTGCGCGCGTGTTGAAGCCGGGCGGTCGTCTGTATTTGCAGGAGTGCTATGACGATCCAAATCCGATTCACATGAATCATTTTTCGGCCGAAAGCCTGCGCACCCGCGTCTCGGAACATTTCAAAGTCATTCGCGCAGCTCCCGCCAACGAATATCTCGCGATGATAGTGGCCGAGAAGTTCCAGCCGGAACACGTGTCCGAGGAAGCTCTTGTTACAGTCGCGAGAGATTTGGTTGAAGTCACCCCTGACTCAAATCCCCTCGTCAGCATCTGCATCACTACTTTCAATCGCGCCGAACTCGTCCGCCACAGCATTGATTCCGTTCTTAGACAAACTTACCCACACGTCGAACTCGTGGTAATCGACGACGGTTCGACTGATGACACACAGCGCGTGCTGGAAAGTTACGGCTCGGCAATTCGCATTGCCTTCAACGAGCAGAACCGCGGGATGGCGTATTCCAAGAACCGGGCGCTGCAAATGACCTCCGCTAAAGCCAAATACGTCGGCATCCTGGACAGCGACGACTTCCTTGCTCCCAGCTTTGTGGAAGCGTGCGTGAAGGCGCTCGAAAACACTCCCGACGCAGGTCTGGTTTACACGGACGATATCCTGGTTGACGCGTCAGGGCGCGAGCTGTGCCGGCAGCCGGCGGTTCATCCGTGGGACATGGACGCTTGGTTACGCACTTGCAACCTGCGTGGTGACACTTGGCTGGCGCGGCGTGCGCTCGTTATGCAAACCGAACTGCATGACGAAGAAACCGAGCACGATCACGACTATGATTTATTCTTTCAACTACTGAAACTAACCACTTTCGCGCACGTGCCTGAGTATCTGGTTTTCATTCGCCAGCACGACGGCCGATCGAGCGGGGCAAACCGCTTGGCGGTCGCGCGCGACCATGCGGCGAACCTGGCGAAGCACGGTTATTCGGCTGAGTATGCTTATCTGCGAGCGCGTCGCAATCCCGAATGGGTGCCGGCGATCGAGGAAGGCATTCGTATAGGAATGGAACTACGCCAACGCCGCTTATCAACGAATTCGGTTTAGATCAGAATTTTTACTTGCGTAGCCCGGACAACCTCGGGCAGAAGCTGCCGCGGTCTGTCCCTTGGGCTCCGGGACAGCGACGCTTGCGAATTGTAAGTCTGAAAAATGGGAGAAGGTTGGTAGCGGGGGGCGGGATCGAACCGCCGACCTTGGGGTTATGAATCCCTTCCCTGCTTTGTCGTTAACAATAACAACTTCAAAGGTTGCAGCTACGGCGATTTTTCAGCAGGTTCTTTACGCTTCTATATGCAGCATCACGTGCTATCGATGCTGTTATATAAATTCCCGTCACAATACCGTCACAAGATTTGAGGAGGATAACGACTGATAAGTAGTCGAATGGAAAGCGATAATACTCGTAGAACCTCTTCTACGAGTATTATTTTTATTGTGGGATGCTATCACTCCAAACATTTGTTAAAAACTCGAATCGATCCCAGCGTTACCTTTTTGCGGAGCAATGTCGCGACCCCTGTCGTGGAGGTAGGGTCATAGGAACTTCTCAAGACGGCTCTTGAACGAATGATCGGATGCGCCACCACATTGAACACTCGCTACAACTAATGTTTTTGGAGATTCAAGACTTAGCATTTCACATAGTCACCTCTTCGACTGACACCGCATACGTTGATCTCGTTTCTTAGGCGTGTAATAGAATCCGTTCACGAACCCGCCATCAACCGACAAGGTAACTCCATCTTTATCGTTAACATAATCGTACGCGCCTATAATCTCTTTGTCGGGCACTTTTACGTATTTATTGAAATCAAGGTCTAACTCTGAGACCTTCGGTTTGTCATGCGGATAAACCGAAATGTTTATTACTGTATCCCGAGGCACGTTCCACGCTGGCTCACCCGCGCAAGGCTCTTCTGAATATTGAACGGAGACATTATCGCCACCAAACTTGTACTCGCAGTGGCAACTTCCCAATGCCGGTCCCAGTAATCGCTCAACATCCACACGTTTAGAATGTAAAGGTACGAGACCGCGCCACCCAGAATGATCTCGTGGGACGTTGCCGATCATAAAGGCCAACAAAGCGATTGATGCGATATTCGAGGAATTCGACATTTGTATTACCTCAAGGTTGTGGACAATGCTTTTTCAGTTCGCCGTTCCACGCAAGGCTGTTTGCATTTCTATCGTTAGGATTGTTGGGTAAAAAAGCGTTCGAATCGAGTTCGTGTGCAGCCTCTGCCAACTGGCGATCTCTGTAGCGGCCATTCAAACCGGCAAGATGGATCGTTTCATGTAACGCGGCAATCACATAACCATAAATATAACTTCGTCGCCCCTCGGGTGTGAGATTCTTAGCGCTAGTCCAGCCCTGAGGATCGTAGGGTTGTGGTGTGATAGTGATAGTTGCCCCTCCGGGGACCCATTTCCCCTTGCTCTCCTTCCAAATTGTTCCACTAACCGTTCCACCGATGTCAGGGTCATTTGGATCCACCACCTGTAATCGGACGCCACCCTCCTGATTAATTTGATCGAATAAATCTACGGCGTAGTCCGCGACGAAAGGGTTTTGAGTTTTGCTGGCCACTTTATTGATTAATGACTGCACAAAGTTGGCGCAATCAGGCTTGCTCAACAATGCCTGAATACCGACCCGCAGGTTTGGAAGAGGAAGATAGTCTGAATCTTGCCGACTGATTACACCTAAAGCAACTGCAGCAGCCGCACCCCAAAGGGTCACGCTGTGCCGAGCATGATGACTGTCGCCCGATGTTCCTTCAATGATCCTAATCCCGACATTTGGATTGCGGTTGAGGATCTCCTGTGCCTTGTCTATGAACCCATGGCTGGCGAACAATGCGGCCATGTGCGCATCTTGCCTTTTGTTAACTTCGTTCAAGTACCACAAATCAATTCCCGCCTCGGCATCGTCGAATGTCAGCAGTTTCGCAATCGGCATTTCGGGTACTGAATAAATCGGTGGTTGATAAGTTAACGGATCGGGATCGGGTGGCGGGGTTGTCACGTCTGATCCCAACGGGTCAAGCTCCTGCACCAAAGTGTAATACCGATGAATCTCAGTTTCGGCGCGAGTACCAGTAACCGGATCGTTTAACGACCAGGAAATCAGCGTGTGCTGGCCCACAACATTGTACGGAGATTCATTCGCGAACTGCATTCCGTTCATGTAGATGTGTTGCGCCGCCTTATTGCCCTGTGAGTCCAAGTCAGCTATCACCTGATTGTCGAGGGCGGTTGACCGGAGATAGTAGGTAGTCTTATTCGAAGTTACATAAACGCCGCCGAATTCGGGGTCTGTTTCGCGACGAATGTCTACGCGTTTGTCGGGGAGACCATTGCCGTCGAAACTATCGTTGAACTCGACCGCAGGTTGTCCGTTGAACCACGCTACTTCAGGAATTAACTTGCTCCGCTTTCCGGAAGCATCGTATTGATGGAGATAGTTGAGCGTTCCGTCATAGTTCGCAGTGACAAAGCCATTCGCATCGTAAGAGGAATCTCCTCGCCGATTGTTTACAACTGAAGTTGCATTCGTTGTTGGATTTGCGCTCCAAAGACGTGTTGTCTGGCTGACCGTGTTGCCAAATGGATCGTATCCGAAGTTCTCGCGATAAGGACCATCGGCGGTGCCGCCACCACTGGCTTCGGTTCCTGTCAATGCGTCCTGGACTCTTCCGGCATGGTCGTAAGTATAAGCGCGATCGAAAACATGACCCTCTATCCTGCTAACGTCGTGGATTTTCCCGTCAGCATGATAGTCGTATGACGCTCCGGCATTTGGTTGATTGTAAAAGTTGCTGGCTTCTGAGTGTGTGATTTGCTCCCGTGTGTTGTAGCTCATCCCCAACTGAACGCCATTGCCATAGGTCATTTGCTTGACCGCACCCCAGGCGCGGTAAGTTATTCCCGAGACAAAAGTTTCAACAGGTTGGTTGTACCAGCTCCAGTTTGGCCAATTGCCATTGATGTATCCACTCGAATAACCAGTTGCGGTAACTGAGTTTAGTCGACCAAGAGCATCATGGTTATAGCTAAGCTGTTGTCCCCACGATGGCATCGCGACTGTTGCCAACTGATTTCCAAGATTGTATCCGTAGTCAAGTTCATAGGAGCGACCGAGTTGACTGAAATACCGGACTTCTGAGGTCAATCTGGAAAGAGAATCGTAGCTATAACTTTGGCTGCCGAGACTATCGGTCATAGAAGTTCTGTTTTCTGCCGCGTCGTAAGCGAACGTTACATTTGGGGAGGCGGGAATGTTGGAGCCTTGAGGCACTGCGTATGTGATGCCGGTGACGAGATGGCGGTTGTTGTAAGAGTAATTTGCGGTCGCGCCGCGCGCATCGGTAGCCGAAGCAATCGTGTCGTCTGAATTGTAGTTCCAGGTCGTGTGGTCAGTTGATCCCGGAAGATTCGGATCAGCCTGTTGCTCTGGAACATGCTTCGTTTTCAATCGGCCAAGACCATCGAACGTCATCGCAGTTTTCTGACACGTCCCGGTGGGACAAGAGACTTCGGCGTTGGTTGACGAAGCCTCGCTAGGAGCGGTTCCGGCGTATTGGTTGGCCATCTGAACTTGGTCGCGCGCGTTATAAACGCTGACTATAGTTGAATCGATACTGCGCAGATTATTGTTGTTAGGATTAGGCCACGTCCACACTTCAGTTTTCCAAGCACGTCCTAACACATCGGAATAAACCTTTTGCTGACGATTCATTTCATCTGTGAACGTGACGACTTCACCGCCGGCGCAGCCACACCCGGAGTACTCAAATGTCTTGTAAGTGTTGTCCTGGTTATAGACTTTCTTTGGACGCCCTTTCCAATCGTATTCAGTCGGATTGCCGAAGACCCAGCCGGCCGCATCATCGCCCACCGGCGCCCAGCCGCCATTCATCTCAGCTGGATTAGTCTGCTGAAGCGCACGTCCCATCACATCATAGATCGTGAATTGTCCCCAGTAGCCGCCGCCGCTACCCGGATTGCTGCCGCCGACGGCGCGCACGCGCCCACCACCGTCCCACACCGTGATGGTGTAGCTCTCGCCCTGTCCTTCCTGAATCGTGTCGAAGCGCGATACGTAGCTGTAGGGCGCATAGTCCCAGCGCGTGTACGCGCCAGTGTTTTCAGTCGTGACGCGCGTAATGCGAGCCGCATCGTCATACTGCATCGTCTGGATCGCGCCTTGAGACTGTCCTTGTGGCGGCGGGCCTTCGACGCGCGTCTTTGCACCAAAATAATAGTTGTACTTCACAGACGAACTAAAGCCATCCGCGTCTGTGACTGTGGTGGGATAGGCAAACGTATTGCGATTAGTGTTGTCGGAAAAGGAATCCGCATAACTGATCGTATTGCCGTGCCCGTAGTGATCTTCGGCGCGAATAACCAAGCCCGCGCGGTTGTACTTGATATAGCTGCGCGTGGACTTGTCGAAGTTATTAATGTCTGAAACGTCCCATCGTCCAATCCAGCAGAGATTGCCGCGGCCCAATGGGTCACTGCTCGAATCGTGCTGCGTGGCCGGTTGTGATGTCGCCTCCCAATAGTCATTGCTCCAGTCATAGTCGTACCAAACTTTCGACGCTGCCTGATTGTTCTGGTCGTAGACGATTACTTCTCTCAGCAGGCCTAGCACGTGGCGGTCGATGTAGGCTTGTCCCGTTACGTAGGCTTTGGTGGTGCGCCTGAGAACCGTTACAGCGTTCGCCGCATATTCTTTTACCTCACTGGGCAAAGCGGTGGGATTCGGTAAATTGTAAGAAGTGTAAGATACCGTTGTGCGACGATGATTGTAACTGGCATCCCAGATGTTCGTTTCGATCACGCGGGGATTCGTCTGGTAAGTTACCGAAGTATTGTCCTGCTCGTAGACGATATCGGTCCATTTTTGCTTCACGCCGCCGGACCAAATTTCGCTTCCCGTCGTCAAGCCACTCTTCCAGCTCGGCCCGTAGTATTCTTTGTAAATCGTGCCATCTGGCGCAGTCATACGGCAGGCGCCGTCTGTGTCATGGCTGAATGATGTGACGGCTTCTTCACTTGTCGTCGGCACGTCGTCGTAATCGCCATTCCAATTCTCGGCCCATTCATGCTGCTCAGAGACGCGCGGACAATCCGTACCGCTATTAGCGTAGACATAACGTGCGTAGTTTCGCTGGTGGTTGTCGGCGGCGTAATAATGAATCGCCGTGACCTGGCCGTAAGTACTGTTGTTGTAATCGAAGGTGTAACGCGTACCATCGGGCAAGCCAACCTGCGATAGGACGTCCATGCCAATGCCATCATCCGGCGGAAAACCGATTGCTTTCCAAGTCCAGCCGAATGTGGCCCAAGTATGCGTGACGCTGCCCCACGATTGCGTAATCGAAATCAAATCGCCGTACGGCTCGTTAGGCATCGGCTGATTGTAATTGAAAGTAAGAACTCGGTTCAGCGTATCGGTGATGGTGCTGATGTCACCGCCTGTGTAGGTCAGAGTCAGATAGTTGCCGTTCCGATCCTTAATCTGGGTGCAGCGCACGAAGCCGTTAGTAGTTGTGAAACTCAGTTGTGTGCCGTCACTCGTCCGCACTAGCCAGCTTGTGCCGCTGTCAATTAACTGTATGTAGCTCGAATCTTTCGATTCGTACGTGTTGCCGCTGCCCGTGTAACGCAGCTCCACTTTGCTACCCGAAGGCGTAATAAAGAGATAAAAGTATGTGTTGGTTTGATCGTTCCAGTAAGGACCTTGCAGCCCTGGAACATTGAAACGAAATCCGGGAGACAACGAATCATTGCCGGCGTCGAATTCGACATAGCCACCCGCGCGGGTCCAAATCCGCGAGTTGTAAGACAACGATAAATTGAGATTAAGGCCACGACCTGACAAACCAATCAGCGGTAAATCGAAATTGAGATTGTTGGAGAGCAGATCGACGCCGCCTGTTCCAGTGCGGTTCTGTGGATCGATCCACGCCATCGGCAGAGTCGATGGGTCAGTCGGAGGCACGAAAAGCGGAGGCTCGGAATCTGAAATCGGAAGGTGGCCGTCACTATTCGAATTCAGAAAACTGAGCGGCGACAACCGATCGCGTGCGAAATTCCGCGCCAGAAACGTTCGCTCGAGGGTATCAACGCGCACTCGATGTCGAGGAATTTGAGTGGGCCTGCGACCGTGGGATGGTATCGGAGACGGAGCTTGTGGAATTGTGGGAACTCGCAGCCGAAGCTCATCGAGATTCGGCAATTTCGCGTCTGGTGGGCCAGGTTTCGGAGGCAGGGGCGCGATTCGCCGCTCCTGACCGTGGCCTCGACCATTGTCACTTTGCGGCACGGTGTTACGAAACCGAGAAGTTCTACCAGTCGTCAGCGGCGCAATAACCAGAGCGCAAGTGAACAGAGCGATGCAGAGAAAAATACTGAGAACTCGACGAGCATGGGAAGAGCTAAGACGAGCGCGTTTCATCGGGAACGCTCCTATGCTGAAAGGTTTAGGGTCAAGCTAACCCGCGAGTATGCGGAGGAACCGCAGACGCTCGGAGAAGATTAGCAATTAGGTGTCAGCCACCTTGATGCGCGAAAAGTAGTGCGACTGCTTGCAAAAGTCAATATCTATTTTCAGCAAGCACTTTTCGGGATGGAGGCCAGTTGACGAGATTGTATAAACGGCATAATACAGTTTGACGCTTACACATCATGGAAGATTTGAGCGATCAAAATTCAAGAGTTACCTCTGCCTGCCCGCCGTGCTGACGCTGCGCTGCTAAAAAAAAAAGCACGGTCACACTACGGTCGAAAGGTTTGAGGAGGATAACAGGAGCGGAGTACCCGCTTCAATTTCTCGCCAGACGCAAAATTTGGCCTTCTACAGGCTCGCAGAAGATTCTGCGGGCTTGTTTTCATTTGAGTCAAAATCGTCGCGTGGTGGCGATTTTAGAGCGTCTGACGAAGTGCTGAATTGCGTTTCGATTCTTGGATCGTGAGTACACTGTCTCATAGCACCATTTGGATATTGGTCACTGAACACCTCGCGAAAACCCTTATCATCACATAGGCCGCAACCCTCGATGTTCTCTCTCATGCGCCCTAACGCGCGAATCTGGCTGGCTTTGTTTT
>DATNEI010000181.1:0-7008 GCA_035606795.1 Pyrinomonadaceae bacterium | reverse complement strand
TGGCGCCAGGACAAAGATCCCCCAAAGGCCGTAGACCACCGACGGAATCGCGGCCAGCAACTCAACTAAAAAAGTCACCGGTCGTGCCAGCACCGGTGGCGCTTGTTCCACGAGAAAGATCGCGATGCCGAGCGACAGCGGCACGCTGATGACAAGTGCGATCAAAGACGACGCGAGCGTTCCATAGATAAATGGCAAGGCGCCGAATTGATTTTTTGACGGGTCCCATTCGCGACTGGTGAGGAAGCTGAAACCGAATCCGCGCAGCGATGGCACCGCGTGCGATGCGAGCGCCAGAATCATACCGACGACAATCAGCAGCACGAGCAAGGCGGCGGCAAA
The DNA here is from genome assembly GCA_035606795.1 of Pyrinomonadaceae bacterium. Lineage (GTDB taxonomy): Bacteria > Acidobacteriota > Blastocatellia > Pyrinomonadales > Pyrinomonadaceae > UBA11740. The sequence continues at coordinate 6,666 of DATNEI010000181.1, read as the reverse complement.
CATCAGCAAGCGGAAGACTGCGTCGCCGGCATTGCCTGTGGGCGATAGTAGACGGCGCAAATTGAATTCAGACGCCTTCAAGATTCAAAGTTTAGATGGCGGACTTGTCCGCCACTTCCCGGGCAGGCGCGGGACAAGTCCCGCATATAAACTCGGCCAAATATTGGTTAGCGTAGCGGCTTCCCTCCTGACGCGATTGAATTGATTTTCGCTTCCGCGCGTTTCACCATCTCGTCGGGCAGCGGTGCGTACTGCAAATCCCTTGCGAACTTCTGTCCATCGTGAATTCCCCACCAAAGGAAATCCACCACCGCCTTTCCTTTGGCTGCGTCCTTCTGATCCTGATACGCCAGAACATACGTGTAACTCGAGATGGGATACGCCGTGCCGCCGTCAGCGTTGGTGATCGAGACGCGCAGATCATCTGGTGTGGTGGCGAGCGTGCCGGCTGCCGCAGCCGTGACTGCATCAACCGAAGGCTCGACAAAGTTGCCCGCCTTGTTCTTAATCATCGCCACCGGCAGTTTGTTCTGCACGGCATAAGCGAGCTCGACATAACCGATGGTGTTCGGAGTTTGCTTGACCTGGCCGGTGACTCCTTCGTTGCCTTTGCCGCCGATACCGCCAATCCATTTTGGAGATTTGTTCGCGCCGGCTTTCTCTTTCCATTCGGCGCTTACCTTCGAAAGATAGTCGGTGAAAACGTATGAAGTGCCGCTCGCTTCAGAACGATGTACTGTGGAGATGTCCGCCGCCGGCAAGTTTGCGTCCGCGTTGTCGGCTTTGATGCGCGGGTCGTTCCACTTCGTAATCTTTCCGAGGAAGATGTCCGCCAGAACATCCGGTGAGAATCGCAGCGCACTCGATACCCCCGTCAGGTTATAGGTCACCACCACCGCCCCCAGCACCGTCGGAATGTGCACCACAGCACCCGGACTGGCCTTCAGTTCGTCATCCGTCATCGGCGCGTCGGACGCGCCAAAGTCAACAGTCTGCGCTTGCATTTGCTTGATGCCGCCACCGGATCCAATCGGCTGGTAATCGATCTGCACATTCGCATTAGCGCTGCCGAATTCGTGAATCCATTTTTGATAGAGCGGATTCGGGAAAGTCGCGCCGGCGCCCTGCAATTTGACTGCGCCTCCACCACTCTTGCCGCCGTTACAGGCGAGCGCGAAAACTGTCGCGGCACAGACAAAGACAAACGCCGACAGGCGTAGTGACTTACTCGAGAGGGGCATGTTGGTTTTCCTCCGGAACAGGCGGTGAATTGAAGTAGGAAATCTAAGCGGCGGGTGTTACATCCATCTTAATAAGCCGTGAACTTGATGTGAACCGGTAAGTTTGAGGGCGAAGATGGCTTGGGTGTACCCTTCGGCGCAGTTCTCGCTCAGACGGAGACTAATGAAATGAAAACGACAGCAAAGAATCGCCTCTCAATCTTGTTGATTGCTGTTTCGGTAACCCTGGTCAGTACCCTGCCCGCTTCGGTCACGGCACATCCGGGATCGGGGATCGCGGTCGACCGGCGGGGTCAGGTTTTTTTCCTGGACACCGGATCGGGACTGTGGAGGATCGATACACAGGGCAGGTTGACTCACCTGTCGCGATTGCTGAATCACTGGCTGGCACTGGACCAGAACAACTTATGGACGAAAGGCCGGCTGCCTTCCAGTGCGGGCACGGGTCTGGATTGGATCATCACAAGAGTTGACGACAATCCCGCGGTGCTGCTCTCTACCGATTGGCCCATCGCCTTGGGTGAAGACGGCAGTCTATATTACCAATCGGGTCATCCCGGCAACCTGAAAATCATGCGGTCGTTGCCGTCCGGAGCTACCTCAGTTTTCGCGACATTGCCCGAGACCGACGCAGGCCAGCCACTTCCGTATGTGAGCGGTCTGGCGCCCGGACCGGCAGGTTCGCTGTATTACACAGAGGATAAAGCGATCCGCCGGATCACTGCACGCGGTTTAATAGGGACCGTGGTAACGGTTCCCGCACCCCAAGGCGCGCCTTCAATTCCCGCAACCGATACACATCCGTATCTTCGTGGGCTCGCGGTGGACCCACATGGCGTGATGTACGTGGCTGATACTGGTGACGCGCGCGTGCTGAAGATTACACCTCAAGGAAAGATCACCACTCTGGTTCAAACCCAGAGTCCGTGGGCGCCCACGGCAGTGGCCCTGTTCGGCAGCGACGTTTATGTGGTTGAATTTTTGCACACCGCCAGCGACGTGCGTCGCGAGTGGTTGCCTCGCGTCAGGAAGATTTCAGCTGATGGCACATCAAAGATCATCGTGACCGTGGATCAAATGCCGGGCGCTCGCTGAGCGAAACAACTTCACATAAAAAATCGTTGTCAGTCATCGCTGATAATGAAAACAGAAAATTATGAGCAAGCGAAGCAAACGAGCGACGAAGATCATGATCATGCGCCACGCTGAGAAGCCAGCCAAGGACGGCGCTCCTCATGGCGTGACCCTGGAAGGCGAGCGCAATAAAGAATCTCTGCAGCCGCTCGGTTGGCAAAGGGCAGGTGCACTCGCGAACCTGTTTGCCCCGACCAACGGCGCGATGCAAAACGCGGCGCTCGCGCAGCCGCAATTCCTCTATGCGTCGAAGCCGTTGCGGCACAAAGGCAGCCGGCGACCGCTGCAAACCATCATGCCGCTGGCCGAGAAACTGTCGCTTCCAGTCAACTGGCACTACCAAAGGTCAGAGGTTGAAAGCGTGCTCGAGGAAGTCTTCTCCTGTAGCGGGGTGGTGTTGATGTGCTGGCAACGCGAATATATTCCGGACCTCGCGAACTATATTCTCGGCACCAAAAAGGGCGTCCCGCAGGCCTGGCCAGAGGATCGCTTCGATATGATTTGGGTCTTTGACCTGGACCGGCGCTCAGGCAATTACAAGTTCAAGCAGATTCCGCAGAGACTGCTGAGGGGCGATCAAGTAACGCCGATCAAATAGAGCGGCCATTACCTTTCATCGCGTTGGTCGCGGCAACCTTGTGGCAGCAGCCGTCGAACAGCGCTCCTTCTTCAACGATTAAGCTTTGCGCTGAAACGTTTCCAATCACCTTTGCCGTACGACCGAGCACGAGTTCGGCGGCGTTCACTTCGCCCTCGACGGTTCCGTTGATGCGCGCCACGGCCACATTAATGACTGCATGACTGATGTTGGCGCCGGTGCTGACGACCAGCGTTCCGTCTTGTGAACTAACCTGTCCGGAAAAGTTCCCGTCGATGCGCAGAGACGATTTGAAAGTGACTTCGCCTGCGAACTTCACCACATCGCCGACAAAGCCGAGCCAATTGTCCTTGGGGATATTTTTTCGCTGGTCCCGCTCCCGGGTTGTCGCTACTGCTTGGCCACTCACTGGATTCCCTCTTTCTGTTGTCTGTTTGCGTAAGTTATCAACGTGCGGAGACGTTGAGGTGAGCCGCTGTCCGCATCCCGCTTCAGGCGGAGACAATCCTGAATTGACCGCGACTATAGCATCTGGCCGGAGTTCCGAGGTTACAATTAGATTGCGTTCGCAGAGGGCTGGAGAGCCGGCGTTCGTCCGGATTTCTCAGCCGGCAGAAATAATTTCGAAGGGAATTTTCGTGTCGGCAAAGACTTGCCAAAGCGCGACGCGGCCGTCATTTACCGTCGCTTTCCAGGCGACAGGCAAACGCCAACTTTTGTCAGCAGCTCCTTTGAATGAACCGCCGGCGAATCCGCACAGGGCGAAGTCGTTCTCGTTCTCAAAGATATCAGTGACTTCAATCGAGTAATCGGGAAACCATTCAAAGTACCCGCGCCAACCGGCGAGCATCTGCTGACGGCCGGTTATCCCGTTGCCATGTGCATCGATGAAGGCGTGTTCGTCAGTCATGAGTTCAGCCAGCGCGGTTAGATCGTGCGCATTGATGGCCTCGACGAAAGCGAGTATTACTTTTCTGGCTGTCATCGATCAGAAGCTCCACGCCAGCGCCACACCGTAATCATGCGCGTGACGATCGTACACTGGCGCAATTGCGGGCCAGCGATGATCCGCGCGTGACTCTTCCTCTTCGCCTCCGCCCGCGTTTGATTCTGCGCGGTGATGCGCGTGATAGACGTAGTGCCCGATTCCGTACCCCATCGCGCTGCCGACGAAAATGTCTGAGACGAAATGCTTCTCGCCGGTCAAGCGGGCGAGACTCACCGCAGCGGCCACGCCGTAAGCCGTTACTTGAACGATCCGGTGATCCGAATATTCATTCGCAATCACCGTCGCAACTGACCAGGCGTGAATTGCGTGGCCCGAGGGAAAAGAAGTTCCGCCGCGAAAGAAGTCACCCCGATGCGTCTCTAATGGCCTCTTCCGTCCGGCGATCGCTTTGAGCGGAAGCACGACGAGTTCACTATTAAGCAATGCTTCCCAACTGAGTAGGCCGGTCTCTCGAGCGCGCGGGTTATGACTAGCACGTCCGGCGAAATAGAAGACGGCGCCTACGCCCGCAGCGCCATAGGTCGATCCCGCATAGCTAACAATCCGGCTGGCGTCCAATTGATCGTCGAACTGCGCCACCCATTTCGCCGTGCTGCCATCAGTCGCGATCAATCCAGCCGTCCCTGCTCCCAGCGGCACGAGCCAACGCGCGTCGCTCTTCTCCAAATGGAATGGCGAACTCCAAATTGCTTTTTGGTCGTGCAGAATGTTCTTCAAGAATCGCCGCTCAAGTGACGGTGAAGCCGACGGTGTGGGTGAAGGTTGAGGCGTTTGAGCTTTGGTGATGGTGGTTGCGCAGGCGAGCGCAAGAGTTATTACGACGAAGCGATAGAGCCACAGTTCGTTACTTCGCATGGTACTGCTCCTGTAGTTTTTGGTTTCGTGCCGGGGAATTATTTACTGACTACGAGCACGACGAACGAGCCGGGCTTTACTGTGCGTTGCGGCCGTCCCCCGGGAGTCGCGGGCGGTGTTTCAACCACGTCGGCTGTCGGCAAGAATATCTTCTTCGTCTTTGGATCGAAAGCCATTGTTCGGGCGCCGGCTTGAGTTTTCACGGGCCCAACATCTTCGTAATCGTCCGCCGACTTTTCGTGGAAGACACTCAAGACACCTTCGCGGCACGAAAAGAAAATCAACTTTGCCTGAGGGTCAAACCCACCATAATCTACGCCGCGCCCAATTGGAAAGCTATTGATCACCTTGCCGGAAGTTGCATCCATGACGACCATCTTTGCATCGTTATTGCAGCCGATGAAAAGTCGTTTGGTTTTCGCATCGTAAGCCAAACCCGTGGGCCCTTTGGCGACGCCAATCGGGAAGCGTTTCTTCACTTCAAACGATTTCGGATCAAAGACAATCACTTCGTTCGTGTCTTCCAGATTGAGGTAAACGACTCCGTCGGCGACCACGGCCGACTCGCCGTCGCCTGCCGCCTTAACTGTGCCGACTACATCGCCCGTCTTTGCATCGATGGCCGTGATGTCGTGCGTGCCATGGTTGTTGGTGAAGACGCGTTTCGTAACCGGGTCGTAATAGATGCCGTCCGGCCCTTTGCCCACATCAATCTTCTTGATCAACGCGAGCGTATCGGTGTCGAACATTGAAACCTTATTTTCACGGCCGTTACTCGTGAAGCCATGTTTGAATTCTGTCACGGCGATGGCGCCATGAACACCGGGGGTGTCAGGAATTGTGCCGATCAGCTTGCCGCTGTCGGCATCGACGACGTTCACTTCAGTTCCGTGCGACAAATAAAGACGGCGCGTGGCGCTATCAATGTTTACGTAATCCCACCCACCGTTGCCCGGCACCGGGTAACGAGTCTCCAGGTGATATCCTCCGCCGCCTTGCAAGGCGGCGAACACCAGCGATGTCGCCAGCAACACTCCATGAATGTTCATCATGATTTCGTCCTTCTTTCAGTCTAAAGTAAGCGTATCGATAATTATTCCGGATGTTTCAGCTTCTCGCCGTTCGGTCCGACCTGGATTTCCGAACGCTTCTTTCCATGTTTTACCTGAGCTTCGTAAGCGACGAGCTGCCCATTCTTCGTGAGCGATTCAATAATAGTTATCGTGCCTGAGCCAGCCCTCTTCTTGAGCGAGTCCTGCACCGTCGCGGGCAGCGCATCCATGGTTACCTGTTCTTCGACTTCGACGACGTTGCCGTGACGGTCGATCAGGATGTCTTTGGTGTGGCCATCGACCATTAAAGAAGCTTCGTAGAACTTCTGGCCATGTTCGATTTCACTCGCGAACCCTTTGATCGTGGCGCCTTCACTTTCTCTGGCGACAGTCTTTTCAACCTCAGGCGGCAATTGCGCGCGGGTGATTTTTCGCTCCTGCGCCGGCGCGATCGTGAACAATAGCCCTGCTGCCAGCATGGCGGCAAAAATTTTCGTCATTAAGTTCCTTTCGTGACCGCTGCTTCAAAAGGATGCGTCCGTCTCTTATTTCATTCACACCTGGCTTCAGCCGGGTGTCGCGAAATTCAAAAATTGGAAACCGTTTAAACGGTTTCACTTCAGAGCGCTGCTGTCTTCACCTGGCTGAAGAAACTATGAAAGTCGGGTCTCCATGAGTGGTCTAAAATGTTGGTGCTAAGCCAACTAACGAGCTTACCCGCGAGGGATGGCTCATAGACCAAAACATAAAGGAGACCCGTGATGAAAATATTGGCAT
>DATNEI010000180.1:0-32107 GCA_035606795.1 Pyrinomonadaceae bacterium | reverse complement strand
TTCCATTGGTCGGCGACGGAGAATTGTAGGGGCAAGGCTTGTCCCTGCCCGTGCCTGAGGGCGGGCAGCCACGAGGGCTGCCCCTACACGAATGATCTATTACATCTTTTACGAGCTGATTTTTACGCACTTCAAAGATCGCTGGTCGGTCGTAAAAGCTCTCAACGTTTTTCAGTACGTTACGTTTCGCACGGCGTATGCAGCGATGACGTCTCTGATCATCTCGCTGGTGTTTGGCCGCAGAATGATCGAAGGGCTGAGAAGTTGGAACATCGGTCAGCAGATACGGGAAGAAGGTCCGCAGGCGCACATGGCCAAGCGCGACACGCCCACGATGGGCGGACTGTTAATTGGATGTTCCGTAATTATCTCGACATTGCTCTGGGCGCGACTTTCGAGTCTTTACGTTTGGATTACGGTTGTGGCGACGCTCGGATTTGGCGCAGTGGGTTTCGCCGACGATTATCTGAAGCTGGTAAAGCGACGCAGCCTGGGACTGACGGGGCGCCAAAAACTAATCTTCCAGTTCATTATCGCGTGCGCAGTTTGGACAGCGCTCTTCATTTCCACACGATACTTGCAAACGAAGTATTCATGGAACGTCAGCATTCCCTTCCTGAAAGAAACCGCGGTGCCAAACGGCATCAGCACGATTCCGTCTTTTGTGTACCTGGTTCTGATCGTAATCGTGCTGCTGGGCTGGACCAATGCCGTAAATCTGACCGACGGACTGGATGGATTGGCGATCAGCATAACGTTCATCGCCACGACGGCGTTAACCGCGTTCACGTATTTGAGCAGCGACGCGCGCTGGGCGAGCTACCTGGACCTGACGCATCGACCGGAAGCAGCGGAGCTGACGGTTTTTTGTGGAGCCATGGCGGGGGCGAGCCTCGGGTTTCTCTGGTTCAACGCGCCACCCGCGGAAGTGTTTATGGGCGATGTCGGCAGTCTGGCGATTGGCGGAGCCATCGGCACCATCGCGGTGCTGACCAAGCAGGAATTCATGCTGGTGATGGTCGGGGGCGTCTTTGTGATGGAGGCGCTTTCAGTGATGTTGCAAGTGGGCGTCTTCAAAATGACGAAACGTACCAGCGGCGTCGGCCGGCGCATCTTCAAGATGACGCCTTTGCATCATCACTTCGAGATGGTTGGGTGGAAAGAATCAAAGATCGTCTTTCGCTTCTTGATTCTGGCGATTCTGTTTGCGCTGTTGAGTCTGTCGACGCTGAAGCTGAGGTAGTTTCAAGTTTCAAGTTCCAAGTTTCAAGTTGGAACCCGGAACTTGAGACTTGAAACTTGGAACTTGAAACTTGAGGGACGGAAAGCATTAGTCATTGGCGCCGCGCGCAGCGGCATTGCGAGCGCGCGATTTCTGGCGCAGCGGGGCGCGACGGTCGCGCTGAATGATCGCAAGGCATTGACCGACTGGTCGCAGCCGGCGCTCGACTTGAAAACTGAAGGCGTGGGCCTCGTCGAAGGCGATCCGCCGTCCTGGCTGCTCGATCAGATCGACTTGTTGATTGTCAGCCCGGGCGTCCCGACAAAAGCCATTCCGATTCGCTACGCCGAGCGACGCGGCGTCGAGGTGATTGGCGAGATAGAACTGGCGTCGCGATTCTTGCGCGGACGGATCGTCGCGATAACCGGAACGAACGGAAAGACCACTACGACGACTTTGATTGGGCAAATGTTGAAAGACGGCGGACTGAACGTGCAGGTGGGCGGCAACATTGGCACGGCCTTGATCTCAATGGTTGAGTCATCCAGGGAAGATGGTTGGACCGTGGTGGAGGTTTCCAGCTTTCAACTGGAAACGATCGTTGATTTTCACCCGACAGTCGCAGCCGTGCTGAACGTCACGCCGAATCATATGGATCGCTACGAATCGCTGATGGATTACGCCGCGGCCAAACATCGAATCTTCATGAATCAAACCGCAGGCGACGTGGCGATTCTGAATGCTGACGACGAAATTGTTTCGTCCTGGGCGAATGGGTTGCGCGCGCACGTGGTGCAGTTCAGCGTGCAGCGCGAGCTCAACGAGGGAATGTTCCTGCGCGGGCGCGACCTAATCTCGCGGGGGCAAGCTCCCTTCGTGAATGCGCAAACCCACGAGCGCGTGTTGATGACGCGAGATGATTTGCGCCTGCAGGGCTTGCACAATGTCGAAAACGTGCTCGCCGCTGCCGCCGCCGGATTGGCGTGCGGAGTCGCGCCGGAATCTTTGCGCGAAACGGTGCGCAACTTTAATCCGGTTGAGCATCGCCTGGAAAACGTGGCCGAGATTAAAGGTGTCAGGTTCTATAACGACTCGAAAGCCACGAGTGTCGATGCGACGATCAAAGCACTGGAGGCGTTCGCGGACGACGCCGGCAAGATCGTTTTGATTCTCGGCGGGCTGGGGAAGAAAGCGCCGTACTCGCCGCTCGAGCAACTGGTGAAGCAACGCGTGCGAAAGATGATCTTAATCGGTGAGGACGCTCCCGCGATCGAAAACGAGTTGGGTGGCGCCGCGCCGTTCGAACGCGCGACCACGATGGCCGATGCGGTGGAGCGTGGATTTGCGGCGGCGGAAACGGGCGACATCGTCTTGCTCGCTCCAGCTTGCGCGAGCTTCGACATGTTCGAAAGTTATGAACACCGGGGGCGGGTATTTAAAGACGCAGTTTCAAGTTTAAGGTTTCAAGTTTCAAGTTTGCCAAACCAACTTGAAACTTGAAACTTGAAACCGGGTTTACGAATGACGCAGAAACTACAAGTCGACAAATGGCTCTTCTCGGCGACGGTGGGACTGGCGCTGTTTGGCGTGGTGATGGTCTATAGCGCTTCCGCGGTCATCGCGATGCAGGAGAACCACACGCAGTTTCACTATGTGCTGAAACAGGGCGTGTGGACGCTGATCGGTTTTGGCGCGATGTTCGCGATGATGCGTTTTGATTATCAGCGCTTGAATCGCGGCTGGATCATTTACGGAATGTTGCTGCTAACGATTCTGCTTCTCCTGGCGGTGTTCGCGTTTGCGCCGGTGAACGGCGCGCGGCGCTGGATCAAGTTAAGCGGCTTTTCGGCGCAGCCGTCGGAGTTGGCGAAACTCTCGCTCGCCCTGTTCGTCGCTTACGTCATCGAACGACACGCAGGAGACGAACAGTCGTTTTGGAAGACTTTTCTTCCCTGCATGTTTGCCCTGGCCATCTTCGCAGGACTGGTTGCCAAAGAGCCTGATTTGGGAACTGCTTTGATGCTGGCGATCATCGCCTTCACCATGTGCTTCGCCGGCGGCGTGCGGCCGAGATATTTGGGGCTGGCGACGGTGCCGGCACTTTTATTCGTCGGCAAGATGTTGATCTTCACGCCGTTTCGGATGCGCCGTCTAGTGGCTTTCATCAACCCCTGGGCTGACGCGCAGGGCACTGGCTATCAGGTTGTGCAATCTCTGATCGCCGTCGGCTCAGGCGGGCAGCATGGACTTGGCTTTGCGCAAGGCAGACAGAAGCTTCTGTTTCTTCCGTTCGCGCATTCGGATTTTATCTTCGCAGTTATCGGCGAAGAGTTGGGATTGATTGGCGCGCTGATCGTAATTCTTGTGTTCGCAGTTTTTCTGTGGCGCGGCATGCGCGCCGCGTTGCGCGCGCCGGATCGATTCGGGATGTTGCTCGGCATCGGCATCGTCGTCGGAATCGTTGCCCAGGCGCTGCTCAACATGAGCGTCGTGCTGGCGCTGCTGCCGACGAAGGGAATTCCGCTGCCGTTTATTTCGTATGGTGGATCCTCGCTGGTTCCGACACTGGCCGGAGTAGGGATTCTCTTGAACATCTCGCAGTTCGCGAGCGCCGGTCGTCGCAACGTTTATGACGAAGACGATTACGAGGAAGACTGGCAGCCGCCGCGCCGCGCCAAAACGCGACGGCCAGTCCGACAGCGCGCGATGGCTCGCGCAAGATAAGCGATGCGCGTGTTGATTGCTGCCGGCGGGACCGGGGGGCACATTTATCCGGGCATTGCCGTCGCGAAAGAGATCATGCGGCGCGACTCGTCCTCAGCGGTCAGATTTGTAGGCACCGCGCGCGGTTTGGAAAATCGCTTAGTGCCGCAAGCGGGATTTGAACTTTCGCTCATTGAAAGCGCCGGACTGGTGAACATGGGGCTGAGGCAAAGACTCCGTGGCTTATTGATCCTGCCAAAGAGTTTTCTGGCCGCGCGGCGCATCATTAAATCATTTGCGCCCGATGTGGTCGTCGGCGTCGGCGGCTACGTGAGCGGTCCGGTCCTGCTGACCGCTTCGCTGATGCGTCTGCCGACGCTCCTGGTAGAGCCAAACGCGGTGCCGGGATTCACGAATCGGCGTTTGGCTCGTTACGTCGATGCGGCAGCCCTCTCGTTCGAGGCGACGCTGCCATACTTTCCCGGCAAAGGCGTCGTCACGGGAAATCCGGTGCGACGCGAGTTCTTTGAGATCAATCCGAAGCAGCGCGATCCGGAAAAGGTCTCGCTGCTCTTGTTTGGGGGTTCACAAGGTTCGCGCGCGATTAATGAAGCGATGATTGCTGCGGTGCCGTACTTAAAAGCAGAACGCGGGCGTTTGCGAGTGACACATCAAACGGGTCCGGCGGGCTTTGACAAGGTGCGGGCGACATATCACGAGGCGGATTGGAACGATGCGGATGTGCGCGAGTACATCGATGACATGATGAGCGCATTCGCCTCCAACGACTTGATAATTTCACGCGCGGGAGCAACTACGAGCGCCGAGCTCATGGCGGCGGGGAAAGCGGCGATCATGATTCCTTTGCCCGGGCAATTGGAACAGACCCGCAACGCCGAAGCGCTGAAGAACGCGGGCGCGGCTCGCCTGATTGGGCAAGATGAACTGACGGGCGAGCGTTTGGCGAAAGACATTCTCGATCTCGTGGTAGCGCCGGATGAAATCACGCGGATGGAAGACGCCGCCCGGAAGATGGCGCGACGAGACGCAGCGGAAACAGCCGTGGATTTGATTGAGAAGCTGGTAAGCAGAAAGCAGTAAGCAGTAAGCAGTAAGCAGAAAATCATGAGACACGGAGACACGGAGATGGGGAGACGCGGAGAACTGAAAAAGGATGAGAATCTCTCGCGGTTGTCTCCGCGTCGCCGCGTCTCTCAGTCTCCGTGTCGGTGCTTTTGCTGCGCACTGCTCACTGCCAACTAATTCGAATGTTCAGGCCTTTTCAGCACATTCACTTTATCGGCATCGGCGGCATTGGCATGTCGGGCATCGCCGAAGTGTTGGCGAACCTTGGCTTTCGCGTGACCGGTTCGGATCAGAAGAAATCCGAAGTCACCGCACGGCTCGAAGCTTTGGGTGTGGAGGTGACAGAAGGTCACGGCGCTGAGGCTGTGGGCGACGCACACGTCGTAGTTCGATCGACCGCGGTGCGTGAAGACAATCCCGAAATCATCGAAGCCCGCCGCCGCTCGATTCCCGTAATTCCACGCGCCGAGATGCTGGCAGAGTTGATGCGAATGAAACCTTACACCGTGGCCTGCGCGGGATCGCACGGCAAGACGACGACGACCTCAATGGTGGCGACGGTGCTGGGAACTGCCGGGTTAGATCCAACTTTTGTAGTCGGCGGCATCGTCCGTTCCTACCGCTCAAACGCGCGGTTGGGCAAGAGTGAGTTGATGGTAGTCGAGGCCGATGAAAGCGATCGCTCGTTCCTCATGCTCACGCCGATGATTGCGGTCGTGACGAACATCGATCGCGAACACATGGACTACTACCACGACATGGAAGACGTGCGGAAGTGTTTCGCCGATTTTGTGAACAAGGTGCCATTCTATGGCGCGGCGATCCTCTGCCTCGACGATCCGCACGTGCAGGCGGTGATTCCGAAAGTCGAACGGCGGCGCATCACCTACGGCATGAGCGCCCAGGCCGACATCTCAGCGCATGACATCAGCTACGATCAATCGTTCGGCTCGACCTTCACGGTCCTGAGCGGGATCGAAGCGCTCGGCCGAGTTTCTTTGCGCGTGCCCGGCAAACATAACGTTTACAACTCTCTGGCGGCGATCGCCACGGGACTGGAACTCGACGTTCCGTTCGACACAATCGCGCACGCGCTGGGCGAGTTCAGCGGCGCCGAGCGACGTTTTCAATTCAAGGGAGATGAGCAAGGCGTCACCGTGGTTGATGACTACGGACATCATCCCACGGAAATCAAAGCGACGCTGAGCGCGGCGCGAATTGGCGCGCCGAGCCGTCGCATCGTCGTGCTTTTTCAACCACATCGTTACACGCGCACGAACGATTTGATGGACGAGTTCGCCAGCGCCTTCAATAACGCCGATGTGCTGTTTGTGACGGATATTTATGCAGCGAGCGAGCCGCCGATTGACGGCGTCGATGCTGAAATTCTGACGCGTCGCATCAAGAGTTACGGCCACAAGAACGCCGAATATATCGGCGCGATCGAAGGGGCGCCGGCGGCGTTGGCCGAAGCTGTTCGTGATGGAGATTTGGTAATCACGCTCGGCGCCGGCTCAGTCAATCGCGTCGGTGATCAGTTGCTTGAGTTGCTCCGCGGCGAAACCGGCTCTGCGGCGAAGAGTTAGACAATGGTCCTAACGGAAGACATCACCACGCGTGACCAGACGATCGAGGAGATCGCCCAGAGGCTCGGCGTGCGCGCCGAACGCGGCCGGCGCTTTGCCGAACTTACCAGCTTGCACGTCGGCGGCGCTGTCGATTGGGTGATGTCGCCAACTTCCGAGGAACAAGCAGCGGCCTTGGTTGCAGAACTTAAGAAAAATGATATTGCGTGGCGTCCGCTTGGATCCGGCAGCAACGTTTTGGCGGACGATGGTCAACATCATTACGTGATCTTGAGTTTGAAAGAGCTGAAGAGTGACCCGGTATTCGACGGCGAACGCGTTTCCGTAAGTGCCGGGTATTCACTGCCGCGTTTGTGCGTTGATGCTGCGCGACACGAGTTGTCGGGAATTGAAGGACTCAACGGAATTCCCGGAACAGTCGGCGGCGCGCTGTGGATGAATGCGGGCGCGTACGGCCAGGAAATTGGCACGGTCGTGGAAACCGTGCGGGTAGCCCGTGACGGCCGGGTGACTGAGATTCCCGGGAGCGAAGTCCAGTGGAATTACCGGCACACGTCTTTTCGCGAAGGCGAAGTGCTGTTGGGCGCGACGTTGCGTTTGCAACGTGGCGATGCCAGGGAGATTCGCGCGCGCATGGAAAAGGCCAAGGGTCAGCGCATGGCAACGCAGCCACACGGCACGCGCTCGGCCGGATGCTTTTTCAAAAACGCACCGGCGAGTCCCATCGGCACCGGCAAGATGATCGACGACCTGGGAATGAAGGGCACGCGTCGCGGTGGCGCAGTCGTCTCAGAAAAGCACGCGAACTTCATCGTTACTGAAGGCGAAGAAGCGAAAGCCGCCGACGCGCTGGCCCTGGCGGAAGAAATTCGCGAGCGCGTGAAACGCGAACATGGAATCGATTTGGAATACGAAGTCGAACTTTGGAGTTCCGTATCAGAACGCGGAACGATACCGACCGGATCGAAGGAGCCGCAGGCAGACAAAGAATCATGAAAGAACAAGTCATCGCATCACGTGCACCCCGGCGTAGTGCAGCCAGCGCCAAAGGAATGGCCCAACGGCCGGCACGCCGCGACGGGAAAGCCGAATCGTCGCGGTTGTCTCTGCGATCATTGGCCGCCTACGTACCGACGGCGTTGAAAGTTGCGTTTGGCATGCTCGCCTTAATCGGCCTGGCGATCGGCTATCGCGCCGCGTCATCGGCATCTTTGTTTCAGGTGCGCGCGGTTGACGTAGTGGGAACTTCACGTACTTCGGCGGAAGAGGTCGCAGGGCTGGTGCGGCGCAGCGTGTCGCGCACCGGCGTCTGGCGGGCGGACTTGTCGGGACTGAGTGCCGAGCTGAGCCGGCTTCCCGGCGTGCGCCGCGCAGTCGTTACGCGCGTGTTGCCTGATGGCTTGCGTGTCCGCATCACCGAAAGAGTGCCGCTGGCTGTCGTGCGCACTTCGTCCGGCCATTTTGTTTGGGTTGACGACGAAGGAGTCTCGCTGAGCCAAATGAAAACAACCGATCAAATGCCGCCGTTTTTTATTCTTGGCTGGAACGAAGACGGCACCGACACAGCGCGTGAGGACAATGCTGAGCGCGTGAAGAAGTATCAGGAAGCGCTGCGCGAGTGGCAGGCCGTGGGCCTGGTGGATCGGGTCAGCGAAGTCAACCTCTTCGACGTTCGCGATGTCCGAGCGCAACTGGCGGGCAAAGACTCGCAGATCGAAGTCCGGGTAGGATCACACGACCTGGGCGCGCGTTTGAAAGCGGCGCTGGAACAATTGGATCGGTACAAGCAGACGCCCCATGGCAATTCGATCACGTACATAGACTATCAAAGAGACGGTGTGGTGGTGGGGTTCAGCTCCGGTGACAATGTGGCCGCTGAGACGAACAACACTAATGCGGCGCCGGATCAATCGACTCAAGCAACGACGGATTCTGATAAAGCAGCCGCAGTTGCCGCGAAGAAGAAGACTGATGCGAAACCCGGTGCGGACAAGAAACGTCCGCCGAACGCGCGAGATAAAGAAACAGCGCACGCGAACCGTCCCGGCATTCACTGATCAACTCGACAAAGATGCCCAAACGAACGACACACACAACTGGACTCGACATTGGCACCAGTCGCGTGACGTGCATCGTCGCGGCTCCCGGTGAAGATGGACTGTTGTCGGTCGTCGGCACTGGTGAATCAGAATCACGCGGGTTGCGCAAAGGCGTCATCGTCAATCCCGAGGCTGCGGTCGAATCGATCCGGCGCGCGGTTGAAGAAGCGGAGCGGATGAGCGGTTTGCAAGCACAGGAAGTAACCATCAATCTCGCCGGCTCGCACATCATGGGTTTCAACGGGCAGGCGATTGTGGCTGTCGCCAGTCGCGAACACGAAATCACCGGTGATGACGTGCGCCGCGCGATCGATTCAGCCTGCGCCATTCAACTGCCTGCGGGACGCGAGATCGTCGATCGGCTGCCACAGGAATTCATTGTTGACGATCAGGATGGCATCAACGATCCGATTGGCATGACCGGCGCCCGGCTGGCTGTGAAGGTGCACATCGTGACCAGCCCGGTGACCGCTCGTCAGAACGCTATCAATGCGGTAAACCGTGCCGGCCTGATCGTCGCCGACATGGTTCTGGAGCAACTTGCCGCTGCTGAGGCGAGCTTGACAGACGACGACAAGGAATACGGCGCGGCCCTCGTCGATATCGGTGCTGAGACAACCGGCCTGTGTGTTTATCAGCGCGGCGCCGTGCAGCACACCGCGGTGTTTCCGCTCGGTGGCTCGCACTTTACCAATGACATCGCCTTCGGCCTGCGCACGCCAATTCCTGAAGCAGAGAAGATAAAACGCGTATTCGGTTGCGCTTCAAGCGCATCGCTGAGCGACGCGATGCGCGGCGAAATGGTTGACGTACCTTCCGTGGGCGGACGCGCGCCGCGACAACTTTCGCGACAGATTCTCTGCGACATTCTGCAACCGCGCGCTGAAGAGGTACTGATGCACGTCGCTGATGAAATCAAAGACTCCGGTTGGAGCCGGCAATTATCGAGCGGCGTGGTGCTAACCGGCGGCGGCGCTTTGCTCGACGGCATGGTTGAAGTTGCCGAACAAGTGTTCGACGCGCCGGTGCGTATCGGTTATCCGGAGCGCGATCGGTTTGGAGGTTTGGTTGAGGACATTCGTAGTCCGGCGTGGGCAGCAGCCGCGGGCTTGGCGCTCGTGTCGCAGCGCGCTCATGTAGTCGAGCAACGCGCGATGGCCGCGAAACGAGGCGGGTCGGGTCGCCTGACGCACTTCGTTTCCAAGTTTCGCGATCGATTTAGTAGTAGTAATTTCTGACTAAGTATTGTATGCTGCGTCCCCGTCAACACAAGATATTGTCCGCAATATTTTGAGCCTAGTGGCGCAGCCAACCCAAAATAGACGAAAGAGGCAGTGGAAGCCTTCCCGGTTTGGAAGAGAGGAAGCCAGCATGACACCTGAGGTAAATCAAACTCACAATTCGACTTCGCCGTCCGGCCGCAGCATTAATATCTTCATTGATGACGAGCCCCCGATTACCGGGGCGCGGATTAAAGTGATCGGGGTGGGCGGCGGTGGCGGAAATGCCGTCAATCGAATGATCGATGCGGGCATCGAAGGCATCGAGTTCGTCGTGGCTAATACTGATTTGCAAGCGCTGAAGCGTTCAAATGCGCAGGTGAAAATTCAGTTGGGTGGGCGCCTGACGAAAGGTCTGGGCGCGGGAGCTGATCCGGAAGTTGGCCGGCAGGCTGCGTTGGAAGACACGGACAAGATCATCGAAGTGTTAGAAGGGTCCGACATGGTATTCGTGACGACGGGTCTCGGCGGCGGGACGGGCACAGGCGGTGCGCCCATTGTCGCGTCGTTGGCGACGGAGCTGGGCGCGCTGACCGTCGCTGTCGTCACGAAGCCTTTTCTTTTTGAAGGACGGCGACGCCTCGAACAGGCTGAGCAGGGCCTTCGTGAATTACACGAGTCGGTGGATACCGTCATCACGATCCCGAACGAAAGACTCTTCGCGGCTGTTTCGCAGACAGCTTCGATTGGCGAGGCCTTCAAAGCAGCCGATGACGTCCTGCGACAAGCCGTTCAGGGCATTAGCGATTTGATTACGGTGCCGGGTTTCATCAATCTCGATTTCGCAGATGTGCGCACAATCATGCAAGGGATGGGCATGGCGCTGATGGGCACTGGCTACGCCCGCGGTGAGAACCGTGCGATTGAGGCTACCCAGGAAGCGATCTCGTCGCCGTTACTTGAAGAGGCATCGATCAAAGGCGCCAAGGGCGTGCTGATCAATATCACGGGTGGCCCTGATCTGACGCTATTCGAAGTCAACGAAGCGGCGACAATCGTGCGTCAGGAAGCTGACGACGACGCTAACATTATTTTCGGTCATGTGGTGGATGAAACGATGGCCGATGCAATGAAGATTACGGTAATCGCGACGGGCTTCAACCGGCAGCCGATGACCGCCGCAATCGGAGCGGGCGCGACAATGCCGGTGACCACGGCTCCTCGATACGAACCGCCAACCCCTGACTTTGGCGTTAACTCATCGAGTGGAAGAAGGTCGGAGGATTTGGACGTTCCGACATTCATTCGCAAGAAAGCGGACTAAGGTTCGCAGGAAAGCAACAGTCAAGAGCCAACCTCAGCTCGCCCATAAAGCATCCGCACTATCAGTGCATTTTGCGTTTTCCCCTGCGGTCGTGTAGAGTGGCGCGCAATCCCTAACGAAATTCCGTACGGGTCAATGCGCATTCTCCCTGGAAGGCCGCAGCCTGCGACTGTGGGCTCCGGACACGCCACGCTTCTGGCGGAATCGCATTTTTATTCCGGGCGCTGATCGCGCTCACGTAATCATTTGGAGGCGTATTGTGAATCGCAAACTTATTCGAACAACTTTGGCGGACGTCAAAGCGCGGCGAGATGTAATTCCGCAACATGACCGCAGGCCGGATCAGGGTGGACCGCGGCCCGCCGGAATGCCGCCGCAGCGACCGGGCCAGCAGTCGATGCAGATGCGCAAGCGGCAGCCACCGCCAACCGAAACTCACGCGGAAATTTACTACTACAAAAAACAGATCGATGCGCACACCCCGATGGTGCTGGTGCTGCAGGATGGTGAAGAGATCGAAGGCACAATCGAGTGGTACGATCGTGGCGCGTTAAAAATCAATCGCCGGTCGGCGCCGAATTTGCTCGTCCTCAAACGGAACATCAAGTACATGTATAAAGTAGAAGACCGGGTGGGGAAGGTCGATTCGGACGATCGAGCCGCGACGCACTCAGACGAAACTTCTGAGCCCGCTTTCGAAAACTAGCGGGGCACGCAAACACTCTGGCCGATGGGAACTTCGCGGGCGCAATCACACAACGTCTCCTCCGCCAAATCGAAGCCTCGCATTGGTATAACTATGGGCGATCCCGCGGGGATCGGCCCGGAAGTTGTACTCAAGGCCGTTGCCGAAGAAGAAGTTCGCAGTCTCTGCACTCCCATCATCATCGGAAATGCCGAAGTTCTCGCTCACAACGCGCGGACTTTGGATTTGCAGTGTGGTTATCCGATCGTTAGGCAAGGCGAGCCACTTCCGTCCGACCTCGACGGCCCAATCATTTTTCACCTGGACAATCTCAACGGCTTTGTTGAGCCCGGCATCGAATCCGGCGCCGCCGGAAAAGCGGCGGCCAGCTACATCGAAGCCGCGGTGAATCTTTGTGGTGCTGGTTCGATCGATGCGATTGCCACCGCGCCTATCAACAAACGCGCGCTGTTCCTCGGCGGTTATAGCTTCCCCGGTCACACAGAGTTTTTAGCGACTTTGACGGCTACTGAAGATTTCGCGATGGGTTTCATCGCGGAGAACCTGCGCGTCGTGCTTTTGTCTACGCACGTGCCGCTGGCTCAGGCGATTCGCATGGTGACAAAAGATCGGATCGAAAAGACCGTTCGTCTGGCTGAGCGCGAACTGCATCGGTGGGGAATCGAACGGCCACGCATTGCGATGGCCGCGCTCAATCCACACGGCGCGGAAGGCGGTCTATTCGGGATTGAAGAAGTGGCCGAAATGACGCCCGCGATCGAAGCGTGCCGGGTGACGGATGGCATCAACGTTCGCGGTCCGTTCTCTGCCGACACTGTTTACCTGCGCGCGTCGCGAGGCGAGTTCGACGCGGTCATCGCGTGCTATCATGATCAAGCGATGATTCCGGTGAAGTGCCTTTCATTCGGTGAAGCTGTAAATGTAACTCTCGGGCTGCCCTTCATTCGAACTTCGGTGGATCACGGCACCGCGTTCGACATCGCAGGCAAGGGTTTGGCTGAGCATTCGAGCATGGTGGCGGCAATCAAACTCGCGGCCGAGCTCTCGTTGAAATCAGACGAATCAAGTCGAGCAGTCGAAGCGGCGTAACCGTAAGCCGAGAGGCAACCCTACTTTTCGAATCATGACAAACACAGCCGACAAAGAAACGAAAGGCCGCATTCTAGTGGCGGATGACGATCCGGCTATCTTGCGCTTGGTCAGCACGATCCTTGAGAAAGAAGGGTTTTCAGTTGTCACCGCGCGCGACGGTCGCGAAGCCTACAAAACGCTGCAATCAGATTCGGATTTCACGGCGGCAGTTTTGGACGTGGTGATGCCACACATCACCGGGCCGGAACTCGTCCGGCACATGCGCACGGAAAAAAGATTCATGAAAATTCCGGTGATGATGATGACTGCCGAACAGGATCCTAAGCTTTCTTCCGACAGTTTCGCGGCCGGCGCAGTCGTGTTCTTGCCGAAGCCTTTCACCACGACGCAACTGCATACGATGCTGCGGATGCTCGTCAGCAAGGCTGTCAAATAAATGAACGCACGAGGGTAGACTTATTTTTGCGGCGGGCTGTGGCCCGCTTTTGTTTTCAGGAGGCCACTCATGTCGAAGAAACGAAATCTTGTGATTGCTCTGTCGCTGCTATGGATGACGGCTGTTTCTTTAATTGTCACGCGGACCCAAGCCGCCGGTGACCTTTCGCCAAAGGAAGCACGAAAGCTTATCGCTCGCATGGCGGGCATCCAGCTTCCTTCAGATGCGGTGCGCATCAAGAGCGTCTCTGGTCTTACTAATTCCGCAGTAGTCGTCGCTCAGGTCGAGACCGCGTTTCGGTTCGTCAACGAGAATGGCAAGTGGCGCGTGGCCGAGATCCGCACCGGCGACCGCACCTGGGAAGACGTGGACTCGCTCGTGCGCGCGCTCAATACAGAGAAAACCTCGCGCGTCAGAGCGGAACTGGAACTGATTGCCGGCGCCCTGGAATCCTATCGGCGGGAGCACGGCGGCTACATTGAATCCAAAAGCGAAGGCGCACTGATTGACGTTCTCAGTCCCCGTTACATGCCCCGGGTTATCCGCATCGATCCCTGGCACCAGCCGTATGTGTACGAAGGCACGCGAAATTCGTATGTTTTGCGGTCTGCCGGCCCGGACGGGAAGCCGACAACCGGGGACGATATCACCGTGACTGGCCCGCGTGGCTAAAGCGCTCGACCAAAGGAATTCAGCCTGTTTTTAACAAAACCCTTGACGCAGTTTTCGCGCGGATGCTAGGTTCAAATCAGCGGTCTACCCCGCCGCCTAATCGATTCGCCGAATCGGAGTGCCACTCGTGATTCCTGGACGTACGCTACTGCTCGCCGACGACTCCGTCGCCGTGCAAAAAGTCATCGACCTCACGTTCACGGACGAAGGCATGCAGGTCATCACGGCCGGCGACGGCCAGGATGCACTCGAAAAACTGAATCTATCCAAACCCGATGTGGTCCTCGCCGATATTTACATGCCGGGAGTCGATGGTTACGAGCTGTGCAGATTCATCAAGCAAAGCGAGCAATTTCGCGGCGTGCCGGTCATGCTTTTGGTCGGCTCGTTCGAACCGTTTGATGAAGGCGAAGCGAAACGCGCTGGAGCGGATGACGTTGTGACAAAGCCATTCCAATCGATACGTGACTTGGTGAGCCGCGTTGGTTCGCTCGTAAGCCGCAGCCAACCCACTGCGAATGCAGAGCCTGCCGACGCCGGCGCTACGTTCGCGCCGGCGACTCCGAGCCCCGAAGAGATGGTTGAAGAACATCAAGTGACATCCGCGGTAGATTATGAAAGGGTCAACGTGAGTGAAGCGCAAGAAATAGATCAAGCCCCAGTTAAAGTTTTTGTGGAAGCGGCTGTGATGCCCACCCCCGAAACCGCCGAGCCCGAGCATACTTGTCCGCCCGACATCGAACTGCAAACGGCGGACACCCAACAGTTAGAGCCTGTTATCCTCGTTGATGAAGAGGACTCGGAAACCGTTGACGTCGAAGTTGTGCCGGAAGAGCAAAGCGCGGACGCCGCCGAACGCGGAGACGTAGTCACGGTCGGCGAATTTCAACCTGACCAACTGGTGAGCGAGGAAATGGAAGCCGCGCCGGCTTTCGATGATGAGGGCGTTCTGGACTTGGGAGATGTCGATAACTTCGCAAGCGCCGATGTCGCAGACGATTTCGAACTCGACGTGGACGTGGCGACGCCGCAGCTCTCAAGCAGAATGACAACAGTTGATGAACCTCTGCCGATGACAGCCGTTCACGTGCAAGACATAGAGAGTGCGAACGAAGGTGCAGAGACGGTTTTCGCTTCCTCATCGACGGCAGGTGAGAATGTTCATCTGCCTGAATCCAGTAAGGGCGATCTTTCGCCGGCCGCGATCGAAGCGATTTCGCGCCGCGTCGTCGAACAACTCTCAGACAAGGTTGTGCGCGAAATAGCCTGGGAAGTGGTGCCCGAACTGTCAGAGCTGCTGATCAAGAAACGGCTGGATCAAAGGTAACAGTGACCAACTGAGTGGTGCAGAAGGCGGGCATGGCCCGCCTTTTTGCTTTTTGAGATTGTCAGAAGCACGCGCGTTAGCAAGCGCGCCGCTGCCGATCGCGCCCTCCCTGACGGTCGGGCTTCTGATACCGCGGTTCGGAAAGCTGCGCCGGCTGATTTACAATCGAGTCTCTGACTGGAGCGCAAGCGTCCCCGCTTGCCATAAAGGCCGCACGCAAGCGAGACGCTTGCGCTCCAGTCAGTCCGTTCAATTTTGAGATGATCGATATCCCCAAAACTTACGACCCGAAAGAAGCCGAAAGGCATCACTACGCTCGTTGGGAAGGGCGCGGGTATTTCGCTCCCGAAATCAACAAGGATCCGAACGCGCCGGCCTTCTGTATCGTGATCCCGCCGCCGAACGTGACCGGTTCTTTGCACATGGGTCACGCGCTCCAGCACACCATGATGGATATCATGACGCGCCACAAGCGCATGCTTGGATATCGCGCGCTTTGGTTACCGGGCATGGATCACGCGGGCATCTCGACGCAGTTGATGGTCACGCGCCAACTGAAAAAAGAAGGTTTGACGCGGCACGACCTGGGGCGCGAGAAGTTTGTCGAGCGGGTTTGGAAATGGAAAGAAGAGTACGGCGGGCAGATCCTGAATCAACTGCGACGGGAAGGCTGCTCGGTCGATTGGTCGCGATTCAAGTTCACCATGGACGAAGACCTGTCGCGGGCCGTGCGCGAAGAGTTTGTCCGCTTGTACGATGAAGGTTTGATTTACCGCGGCAATCGGATCGTCAATTGGTGTCCGAATGATCAGACGGTGCTGTCAGACCTCGAAGTTCTGCGCGAGCCGAACCAGGGAAAGCTGTACTATCTGCGTTATCCGTTCAAGAACCGCGATGGTGCAATCACCGTCGCCACCACGCGTCCTGAAACAATGCTGGGTGACACGGCAGTGGCCGTGAATCCGAATGATGAACGCTATGCCTCGTTGATTGGCCAGACCGTGATTCTCCCGATCGTTAACCGTGAAATCCCGGTAATCGCCGACGAGTTTGTCGAATCCGAATTCGGTACCGGCGCTGTCAAAGTAACTCCAGCCCACGATCCGAACGATTACGAAATGGGCATGCGCCACAACCTCGAGCAGGTGAATGTCATCGACCGCTTCGCCAGGATGACCGAAGAAGCCGGCGCGGAATTCGCCGGACTCGATCGGTACAAGGCGCGCGAACTTGTCCTCGAAAAACTCGAAGCCGCCGAACTCCTCGAAAAAGTCAGCGACTACGAATTCTCGATTTCCAAGTGCGAGCGTTGCAAGACCGTGATTGAGCCGTTGATTTCCATGCAGTGGTTTTGCCGCATGGATGAGTTAAGGGATCTGGCGCTGGCGAAGCTGCGCGAAGATCGAAAGCCCCAGTTTGTACCGCAGGTACCCTACGAGAAAGTTTATGGGGATTGGCTGGAGAACCTGCGCGACTGGACGATCTCGCGGCAGCTTTGGTGGGGTCATCAAATTCCGGCTTGGTACACGACCAAGGGCGAAGTGATTGTGGCGCGCACGCGCGCAGAGGCTGAAGCAAAAGCCGGTACCAGTGAACTAACGCAGGACGAAGACGTGCTCGACACATGGTTTTCTTCAGCGCTCTGGCCGTTCTCGACGTTGGGCTGGCCCGACGAGACAGAAGATCTCAAGACTTTTTATCCGACGTCGGTGCTGGTCACCGCGCGCGACATCATTTTCCTTTGGGTGTCGCGCATGATGATAACGGGACTGAAGTTCATCGGCCAAGAAGCATTCCACGATGTCTATGTCACCGGTACCATCCTGGACAAGCATGGCCAGCGCATGTCGAAGACGAAAGGAAACGGCGTCGATCCGTTGGAGGTCTTCGACAAGTACGGCGTGGACGCGACGCGTCTGACGCTGGCGCAGGTTGGTTCAACCGACACCCGTTGGAATGAAAAGCAGGTTGAGTCATACCGCAACTTCGCGAACAAGATTTGGAACGCCGCGCGGTTCTGTCTGATAAATGGAGAGATGTCAGTACCGGGAGCGGTAGCGACGGGGTCGGGCGATCCTTTTGAAGTAAACGATCGACAAACCCTGCCGCTGCATGATCGCTGGATCCTTTCGCGACTAAACAAGACGGCGGACGCAGTTAATCAGCAAATCGACGCCTACGATTTTCACGCGGCAGTTCAGGAGCTCTATCACTTTTTCTGGGATGATTTTTGTGACTGGTATATTGAACTTTCGAAATCGACAGTCACCGCTGAGTCGGCGTCCCCGGAGCGCGACATTGCCCGCGCGCGTTTGATTTCAATTCTCGAACAGGCTCTGCGGCTGCTGCATCCGTTCATGCCTTATCTCACGGAAGAGCTGTGGCTGAAGCTGCCGATCGCGCATGAACAATACCTGGATGCTGCCTACGCCGGCGCCGAACCGACGATCATGTTAGCGTCGTTCCTACGAGCGGACAGCTCTCTAATTGACGACAGCGCCGAAGCAGAGATGAAGGCCGTCATCGATCTAATTTCCCGTGTGCGAAACATTCGTTCCGAGATGAATATTAAGCCGAGTGATCGAATTGACTTGATAATCGCCGCGAAAGCGAACTTGAAATCGGTCTTTTCCGACAGCACCGATCAAATCGCGCGGCTCACGCGTGCGAAAGACATCTCGATTGACGGCACTTCTGAAATGCCGAAAGCGGCGGCCCGTGCGGTGCTTGCCGGCGGTGCTGAAGTAGCGGTACCACTCGAAGGCCTGATCGATTTCGCACAAGAGCGTTTGCGGCTTTCCCGCGAGAAAGAAAAGTTGGAGAAAGAGGCGACAAAGCTCGAGACGCAGCTCGGCAATGCTGACTTTGTGCAGCGCGCGCCGGCCGAAAAAGTCGAAGAGTTGCGTGCGCGGGTTACTGATATAGCGCAACGGAACGCGGCGTTGGATCAAATGTTGGAGGCACTTTCCTGACGCGGCTCATGTCATTGAGGAATTGCGGGCAGGATGCCCGTGCTCCCAGGGAGGCAGTTTCGTGAACTGGCTTGATGAAGGCGCTTTGTACTCGAGCATCGGGCTATTTCTGCGCGAGGATCTGGGTCGCGGCGACATCACCACGCAGACCGTGTTGTCGCGCAACGTGCGCGCGAAAGGGAGATTCGTCGCCGGCGAAAAAATGGTAGTGGCCGGACTGGAAGCTGCGGAAGAGGTTTTCATCACGCTCGATCCGCAGCAACAGCTTGAAGCGTTTATCGCCGATGGCGAAGAAGTCGAAGCGGGCAAAGTAATCGCGCGCACCAGCGGGTTCGCAGACGTTCTGCTCGCCGGAGAGCGCGTCGCGCTCAACCTAATGCAGCATTTGTCGGCGGTGGCGACCCGCACGCGCGAATTCGTAAAGGCCGTTGACGGCACCAGCGCGAAGATTACCGACACTCGCAAGACCACGCCCGGCTTGCGCATGCTGGAAAAGTACGCTGTGCTGCTCGGCGGGGGTGTCAACGGCCGTTATGGATTGGACGACGGAGTATTCATAAAGACGAACCATGCCGCCCTAGCCGGCGGAGTTGGAACCGCAGTCAAATCAACGCGTGAAAAGATTGGCCACTTGCACAAGGTTGAGGTCGAAGTAAGCAGCGAACGTGAGATAAAAGAGGCGCTGGAGAATGGCGCGGATGCGCTGTCAATTGAGTTAACCGAGGTAGAGCGCGTTGCCGGATTGATTGCGAAGGTTCGCGAGAGTTCGACTACCGCCTCGATCGTAATTTCCGGAGCGGTCACGACCGAAAATGCGCGAGCATTGGCAGAGGCCGGAGCGGACCTAATCCGGGTTGATTCTTTGACTCAGTCGGTGCGTGCGATGGACATCAGTTTTCAGATTCAGGGAGGATAGAGTCAGAAGCCGGTCCCGTCAGCGAGGGCAAGCTTGCCGGGATGGCACCCTTGCTTACGCGCGGACTTTGGACACAAGCATCGCGATTACCGCGCATCGCATCATTGTTTTTGGGGGGAAGTTATGTCGTCAAAACTAATTCGTCGTCTGGTTGTAGTAATAATCGCAGTTTGTTTGATTGGGTTCGTCATGGTTGACTCAAGCGCGCAGAAACGACGTAAAAAGACGCGCGCGCGGCGGCCGTCAACACCACGCATTACTAATCCGGCAATTTACGAACCGCCGGCGAATGACAACGCCAACGTCAACTCTAACTCTTCTTCTGAATCTACCGCGACGACAGACAATTCGAATGAAGATCCCCAGGCGAAAAGGATTCGGGACTTGTCATCTCAGGTCAATCAGCTCACCGACAAAATAAATTCCATGGAGCAATCGCAGCGCACGCTCGTCGATCTCGAGCGGTTGTCGCGTGCCGAGCAGCGTTCAGCGGACCTGTGGAAACAGTTGCGTGACGTCGAAGCACAGCAGTCCGATCTCCAGGCGCGCATCGAAGAGATTGACTATAACCTCAGACCGGAGAACATCGACCGCGCGGTAGCCGGATTTGGGTCGATGCATCCGGAGGAGTTGCGAGAACAGCGCAGAAAATCGCTCGAGAACGAGAAGCTGCGGACTCAAAAGCAACTTGATCAGCTCGCGGCTAATCATGTGCGATTGGAAACTGCGATTGCGAGCGCTGATGCGGACATTGAGCGTTTACACAAGCGTCTGGATGCTGCCGATCAGGCCGCGCTGGAGAATTCCAAAACTGCGACACAGTCTGAAGGCGCCGCACCGGCCCCGACGCCGACCCCGACTCCGTTTTAGTGAAACAGACTTCGGTCTGTGTTTCAATTTCGGCAAGAAATACGAACAAGAAAACTCACAGACCAAAGTCTGTGCCACGATATGGGCACCATCGCACCACAAGATCTCTACCGATTGATTAGCGAAGCGGATGCGCGCGGCGAGCGTGTGGTCGTGGCTACTGTCGCCGAGACGCGTGGCTCAACGCCGCAACGTCGCGGCGCCAAAATGCTGTTCTTCGAAAGCGGGCAAACCGCGGGCACAGTGGGTGGCGGATGTGTTGAAGCCGAAGTCTGGGCCGAAGCGCGCGCCGCCTTGCGCAATGGAGAGTCAGCCTTGCATCACTTCACCCTGACCGCGGACGACGCCAGCGAAGAGGGCATGGTATGCGGCGGCACCATGGATATCTTCATCGATGTGTGGGAACAGAAGTGAGTAGTAAATCGTAATGGTGAATAGATCGTCGAGTGATTGAGCGATGTCGGTGGGTCGGTGACGATAAGTCTATTTACGATTTACTATTTACGATTTACTAGCTCATGGATACGTTCGTCGAAAACTATAAGGCCAAACATCAGCACCCGCTGAATAAACTTTGTCACGCGTTTGGCATCCCGATGATTACGATTTCGTGGCCACTTTTCTTTTTCAACTGGCGCGTCGCGTTGGCACTATTCATCGGCGGTTGGCTACTGCAATTCGTTGGGCACGCAATCGAGGGAAATCAACCCGCGTTCTTCCAAAATCCGATTTACTTCTTAATCGGTCCGTGGTGGCTGATTCGCCGGGCGGGTGAAGCTGTTGGCCTTCTCAAAACTTCCACATCCAAATAGACTCTTCCGCGTACGGTTCCTGCTCGCGTCAATGTCCAACAATACGGAAATTGCCAATCACATAAGCGAGATTCTTAAAGAGGGCTCGATTGCTGTGTTGGCCACAATCATTGCGTGCCCGGCCGGCCAAATCATGGTCGGCTCCAAAATCATCTTCCTGGAAAATGGCGAGCGCGTGAATTCCTTCGGCGACGCAGCATTGGACGACTATGTTGCTCGTGAGTCCACGGTATTTCTGGAATCGCGCGACGAAACGAAAGTGCTGCGAATGGTGGGGAGGGCTGCCGCAGCAGGCGCCTTACCGGACATGAAGATTCTGTTCGAGAGGATTGAAGCTGAACCGCGACTCGTGATAGCCGGGGCCGGCCACGTCGGTGCGTCACTCGCCCGGTTGGCAGCCTTCGCCGGCTTTAGCGTAACCCTGATCGACGAGCGCGCCGAATTTCTCGAGCGCGAGCTGTTCGCGTCGCCACGGGAACAATCGATTGATCTGGTAGTGGCTAAAGACTGGGAACAAGCGATGCGCGATGCCGTGGCAAACGGCCGCGGCGTGTCGATTGCGATCGTGACGCGGGGTCACAAGCAGGACGAGGAATGTTTGCGCGCCACAGTCAACGCAGAGCCTGACTATGTCGGCATGATTGGCAGCAAGCGCCGCACGAATATCGTGCTTCAGAGACTTCGTGATGAAGGGACGGACGAAAACAAGTTGAAGAGGGTTCGCGCGCCGATTGGGCTGGACATCGGCGCGGTCTCGCCGGAAGAAGTTGCCTTGGCTATTCTGGCGGAGATCGTTGCAGAGCGACGCGGGGGAACCGGCATGCCGCTGTCGACCTGGCGACGAGGCTAATTTCTGGTTCTCAAATACTCTGCCGGCAAAGGCGTCTTGTCGTCCTCACCCTGCCAGAAGATCGTTACAATCCACCAACGCTTACCGTCGTTCATTAACTGAATGCTGTTGATGCCGCGCGCGAACGGTTTCTCGTCGTCAGCTTTATGGCGCGACTCGTACGTGCTGAAGAGATGCGCGATGTTGCCGTATTTTTCGGTGCGGCGGGAAATCTCACGCTCAAAAAAACCGTTCTGTTCCAGCAGCGGACTCGAACGTGCGATGTATTCCTCGGGAGTACGCACCCGCGACGCGACTTCGCCAGTTTGTGGATTACGACCGGTGGGAATCAGACGAGCACCCGGAACGAAAAGCGAACGAAATCGGTCCCAGTTTCTCTTTTGACCCGCAGGTCCGGAGATCACGTCATAAACGGCAGCCACGATTGAGTCCATGGTGGCGACATCCTTTGGGTCTGCGGCCGGCGCTTGCGGCGCGGCTGCCGGCGTTTGTGTTGGCGCAGCCGGTGGCAGTGCGCTTGGCGCGGAAGCCGGCGGCAACGATGCTGCGGGTGGCGGAGGAGGAGGCGCTGCTCGCGGCACAGTTTGGGCTTGCGCGCTCACGATTAAGCCGGCACTGAAAGCAAACACCAAAGCCAAAGCACCCTTGTAAACACCTCTGACGTTCGTCATTTCTCCGCTCCTATTCAGGTAATGAAGTTCCGTGATTAAAGCATGACTGTATTGGCACAACAAAATCGTCGTCAGGCATCACCTGAGTTTTGCGCGAGTGGGTCCGCATGTTATTAAACTGTTCATGTCTGCCCGACTCGAAATTCAGAGAGAACGGCCGCGCGGCCTCGCAGAGATGTTCCGCGCGTTGCGCCATCGGAATTTTCGCCTGTTTTGGTCGGGCGCGTTTCTCTCAAACACCGGCACGTGGATGCAAGCCGTCGCCCAGGGCTGGCTTGTTCTGCAACTGTCCAATTCGCCCTTCTGGCTGGGTGTAGATGCATTCATGTCTACTGCGCCGGGATTGGTGTTCACGCTGATTGGCGGTGTGTTCGCTGATCTGATCGATAGGCGCAAGCTACTAATTTACACACAGATTGTTGCGGGCATCACAGCGCTCGTCCTGGGCACTCTGGTTGTGACCGGCGTCGTGAAGGTCTGGATGATTCTTGGGCTGTCGTTCATCACCGGATGCTGCATGACCGTAGCCGGCCCATCTTATTTGGCATTAGTTTTCGATCTGGTGGGCAGGGAAGACCTCGCGAATGCGATTGCCTTGAACTCGACGCAGTTTCAGTTGGCCCGCGTGCTTGGCCCGGTAGCTGCGGGCGTCGGTTTCAAAGTCTTTGGCCTGGCGGGATGTTTCTTCGCGAACGGAGTTTCATTCGTGGCAGTGGTCGTCAGCTTGGCGATGGTTCGCTACGACGAAACCTTGAATCCTAAAAACTCTGAAGACTCATCACGCGGTAAGTTCTTCGAGAATCTCAAAGAAGGCTTTCGCTACGTGGCGAGCCGGCGTCGCGTCTCGATGCTGCTTCTGATTTGCGCAATGACGAGTCTGTTCGGCGCGCCCTATATCGCGATGGCTCCCGTGTTTGCGCGAGACGTTCTGCATTTGGGAGAAACCGGGCTCGCACTCTTAATGGGAATGGCCGGCGCGGGCGCGCTTTTTGGTGCGCTCTTTCTGGCTTATCTGGGCGACTTTCGCCACAAAGGATGGTTTGTGCTGGGTGGCGATTTAGGTTTTGCCTTATGCCTGATCGGATTTTCGCTTTCGCAACACATCGGCCTTTCGATCGTGTTTCTGTTCGCCCTTGGCTTTGGCATCGTCTGTTCGGTTGCGGTGACGAACACGCTTTTGCAGAAGCTGGTCACCGACGAAATGCGTGGCCGCGTGATGAGCATGTTCATGCTCTCGTTTATTGGCGCGATGCCGATCGGCAACTTAATCGCCGGCGCCGCATCACATCGCTTTGGCGCGCCGCACACTCTTGCTGCCGGAGGGATCATCATAACGATTTTTGTAGTGATCGTTACGTGGCGAAGTCCGCGTCTGCGCGAACTATGAGACCTCACTTTTGCGCCAGCCAGTTTTATGCAACACTCGTGGTCGTGAGATTACTTGCCCGGACATTTGCCCCTTTGCTTTGCCTCGGCCTCGCTATTTTTGCCGCACCTATAGGTACAGCTCAGAGTGGATGGACGGCGATGCGAGTCACCTCGAGCGGTCGCGATCTCAATACCATCTACTTTGTCGATTCGAAACGGGGATGGATTGGTGGCGACGAAGGCTTCCTGACGCACACTGAAGACGGCGGCGCCTCGTGGATTGAGCAACGTATAGACGCCAAAAGACACGCGGTCAATGACGTTTACTTTGCCAACAAGGAAGTGGGATTTGCGCTGGCAGGCGACATGATATTTCGTAGCGGCGATGGTGGTCACTCGTGGCAAGAGTCGTACAGGATTTCCCAGACAGCGGTCAGCGGCGCTACTGCCGAGCTTTACAGTCTGCGTTTCAACGGCAAGAAAAAAGGCTGGGTCGTGGGCTCACTGGCCCGCGGCGACAACGTTGTCGGCAGCGTACTGGCCATCACTCGTGATAGCGGCACAACGTGGCAAATGTTGGAAGCGGGCACGCGGCAGGAACTGATTCACATCGATTTTATTGACGATGAGCGCGGCTGGATCGTAGGAGCCGGCGGCGCCATCCTGCACACGGAAGACGCCGGCGAAACATGGACCCGCCAGGAATCCGGCGTCACCGTAACGCTTTATCACGTCGATTTTCGCAATAGCAAGCAGGGAATCGCCGTCGGCGAGCGGGGCACAATTCTCTTCACTCAGGATGCCGGTCGAACCTGGAGCAAGGTCACTTCTCCTGCGCGCGCGACTTTGTTGAGTGTGCAATTCGCCAGTGAAGACGCAGCCTGGATTGTTGGCCGCAGCGGCGTGATTTTGCGCTCCGGTGATGGCGGTCGTACCTGGGTTGAGCAGGAAAACACTCCGCGTCAAAATCTCTATGCTCTATTTATGAATAAGAAGGACGGTTGGGCAGTTGGCAGCGATGGATTGCTGCTGAGATACGCACAATAACTTTTATATGGGATTCTTAACACGCCTGGCTACTAAGCTGGGCCTGGCAAAAAGTCATGGTGAACGAAATCCGGTGCGAGTCTTTTTGCTCGAGGATGATGAGCGGCGCTGTGACTGGTTCACGAAGCGATTCAAGCGTGATCATCTGGACATCGTCTGCGAAGTTCCGGAAGCGAAGGAACTGCTCAAGACGCGCAGCTACGATTCAATTTTTCTCGATCATGATTTGAAGCCTGAGCACTACGGTTCGACCGAAAATGACGACGAGCATACGGGCTTCGCGATTGCGCATTTTCTGGCCGCACATCCTCAACTTCAGCGTTCAGCCACCATCATGGTTCATAGCTTCAACGCCGACGGCGCGATGCGCATGGTTGAAGAGCTACGACGCGCCGGGCGCCACGCCGATTATGTTCCGTTCCATTTCCTGGAAGATCGAATCAAGAATCTCTGGCCGCGGTGAGACGGCTAAGAGCTAAGAGCTAAGAGCTAAGAGCTAAGAGCTAAGAGCTAAGAGCTAAGAGCTAAGAGCTAAGAGCTAAGAGCTAAGAGCTAAGAGCTAAGAGCTAAGAGCTAACGACAGGACGAACCCTTTGAATCAGCACTTTGCACTTAGCTCTTTGCCTTACCGCTTTGCTCTTGGCAGGGATACTGGTGGCCAGGGACGGAATCGAACCGCCGACGCCGGCCTTTTCAGGGCCGCGCTCTACCAACTGAGCTACCTGGCCGTGGCGTGATTGAGGAAACGGCAGTATAGGAATCGGTGTCATGAGTGTCAAACTACCGAAGGATTTTCTGCGTTCAGAAAATTTCGTTGACGGATTCGAGCCGCGGGTATAAATTTTTTACGTCGGATGGGTTGGCCCCCAAAGTCCAACCGGTTGCAAGAGCTGTCCGACGCTTGAACATCGTCAGTACCTGCCAGTGCCAGCTCGGCCGCCGAATCGCGCCCCCCGTGATCGCTACCTTCGAGTTGGCACGCGTCATTATGGTAAAAAAGCGGCTTCGAGTTATCAGCTCGAAGCCGCTTTCGTTTTTGCGCCCTCCCTCACGGTCGGGCCTCTGTCCCAGCTCTTACATCCCCATACCGCTCATTCCGCCCATGCCACCGGGCATTGGCGTCTTGCCTTCCTCTTCAGGAATCTCAGACACCATTGCTTCGGTTGTCAGCATCAGGCCGGCGATTGAAGCAGCATTTTGCAAGGCTGTGCGAGTGACTTTTGCGGGATCGATGACGCCGGCTTTCACCAGGTCTTCGAATTCTTCGGTAGCCGCGTTGAAGCCGAAGTGGTCGTTCTTGTCGCCGCGGATGCGTTCGACAACTACCGCGCCTTCACGTCCCGCGTTTTGGACAATTTGACGCAGCGGCTCCTCGAGCGCGCGCTTTACGATGCCCACGCCAATCTGCTCGTCAGGGTCGGAACCTTTCCCAACTACTCCTTTGCGATCTTCAAGCGCCTTCGCAGCACGAACCAAAGTTACACCCCCACCCGCAACGATGCCTTCTTCAACCGCTGCGCGCGTTGCGTGCATAGCGTCCTCGACGCGAGCTTTCTTTTCCTTCATTTCGGTCTCAGTCGCCGCGCCGACTTTGATCACGGCAACGCCGCCGACCAATTTCGCCAAACGCTCCTGCAACTTCTCGCGATCATAATCGGAAGAAGTCTCTTCGATCTGAGCCCGAATCGTTTTAACGCGACCTTCGAGGTCCCCCTGTTTGCCCGCGCCTTCAACGATCGTGGTGTTGTCTTTGTCGATCGTGATTTTCTTGGCGCGGCCGAGGTCGGCAAGCTGAACACCCTCGAGCTTGATGCCGAGGTCTTCGCTGATTACCTTACCGCCCGTGAGAATCGCGATGTCTTCGAGCATAGCCTTGCGGCGATCACCAAAGCCCGGGGCTTTCACTGCCGCGACATTCAAGGTTCCCCGAAGCTTGTTCACGACCAAAGTAGCCAGCGCTTCGCCTTCAACGTCTTCGGCGATGATCAGCATGGGCTTGCCCAATTTGGCGACCTGTTCGAGCAAGGGAAGCAGGTCCTTCATCGAGCTGATCTTCTTTTCATTAATCAGAATCAGCGCGTTTTCCAAGCTGGCTTCCATGCGTTCGGGGTCCGTCACGAAGTACGGGCTTAGGTAGCCGCGGTCGAACTGCATTCCTTCGACAACTTCCAAAGCCGTTTCCATTGTCTTGGATTCTTCGACGGTAATTACGCCGTCTTTGCCGACCTGATCCATCGCCTCGGCGATAATCGTGCCGATAGTTGAATCGCCGTTCGCCGAAACCGTGCCGACCTGGGCGATCATGTCGCCCTTGACCGGTTTCGACATGCGCTGAATCTCGGCGACGGCTGTCTCGACCGCTTTGTCGATGCCACGCTTGAGGGCCATCGGATTGGCGCCGGCCGCGACGGTCTTGACGCCCTCGCGATAAATCGCCTGCGCCAGCACGGTTGCGGTGGTGGTCCCGTCGCCGGCAACATCGGAAGTCTTGGAAGCGACTTCGCGCACCATCTGCGCGCCCATGTTCTCGAGCGAATCCTTCAGCTCAATCTCTTTGGCAACGGTGACGCCGTCTTTGGTGATGGTCGGCGATCCGAATTTCTTTTCGATCACGACGTTGCGGCCTTTCGGGCCGAGGGTGATCTTTACTGCGTCAGCGAGTTGATTGATTCCGCGCAGAATTGCCGCGCGCGAATCCTCGCCATGAACTACTTGCTTAGCCATTTCTTTTTCGTCTCCTAATGTTTGTTACAGAACCGCGAGCAGTAGCGAGCGGGTTCAGAATTCAAGTTGAAGTCAAACAACGTCGCTGTCATTCCTGCCGCCTACCTACTGCCGCCTGCCTTCTGCTATTTTCCGCCCTTTTTCCCTGCGGCGGCGCGCTGAATGATTCCGAGGATTTCGTCCTCGCGCATGATCAAAAGCTCTTCGCCATCGACCTTGATCTCGGAACCGCTGTATTTGCCGAAGAGCACGCGGTCGCCCGCCCGGACGTCCAAAGTCTGACGCGTGCCATCATCGCGATACTTGCCCTCGCCTACGGCGACGACTTCGCCTTCCTGCGGTTTTTCCTTTGCGGTATCGGGAATGATGATTCCCCCGCGCATTTGCTCGCCCTCTTCGATACGCCGCACGATGACGCGGTCATGAAGAGGCTTAATATTTACTGCCATTTTTCAGAAATTCTCCTTTTTGCTGTTTCAGTTTTGGCACAACCGTACTCGGTTGTTTAGTACTTCTGACCTGCCTTATTTGGCAAAGTTGAAAGATGAGTGCTAAAGAGCAATATAAGAATCAGGCCTCGGGTTGTCAATCGGAGCAGGGGGGGGTTGTTGGATGGCTACGGCGCTCACGCAGTCGTTGGACAACAAGCGCGTGCCCAAACTTGCGGACTTAAATTGGAAGTTCGCCCCGCCAACCTGGCTCACTGAGGCTCAACGTCCGTTCTCAATCACAGACAAAGAAAGAGCCTCACTCGCGCAAGGCTCTTTCGCTTGTCTATTGCCAGCCGATCTTACGGTTGGTTTTCGATCGGAGGTTACTGGTTTGCGTTCTTGTTGTGCATCTCGTGACGACGTCGATAATGACGGCGATGACGGCGCCAGCGTCGCCTCATGTGTCGACGGTTGTTCATGTGCCTGTCGCCTCTCTCCATCGTCGTCGAGCTGTTTGAGTTCTGGGCTGCCGCGGTTCGCTCCATAATCAACCCACCAAATACGGCAGTCAGCGTCAGAGCCAGCACTATGAATAATTTCTTCATCGGTTATTACTCCTCCTAAATGAACGATCCAGTTACGAGGGGGTGGGAACCGAATTTAGGGACAACGTATCGCTGTCAACGGACAAATCTGTGAATTTTCTGTGACGGCAAGGGGGACGGCTTGAAGAAGTTAATGATGCTTCGTGCGTTTTCGTCCGTTAGAGAAGGCGAGTTGATGCTTTCGTTCCGCCGCCCGATAAGAATTAACGCGTTTGGAAATGGTGTTGCGGTGGATGCCAAGCGCTTCAGCGGTATTTGAGATGCGCTTCTTGTTCCGAACGAAGGCCTTCTGAATATAAAGCTTTTCAAACTCGTCGAGCGCTTCATCCAGAAGAATGTGGCCGTCGAGCATGTCTTCGATTAAGGCTTCTAAGCGGGGGCGTATCTGCATCGATGTCCTGTCGCGCCGCTAAAGCGGCCAATGAAATACTTTTTATTTTTTCTGCCCCGCGCGATCGCGTTAGGCCAGTAAACTACAACTTTTCTCCGGTGAGGAGTTCGTAAGCTTCCAAATATCGGGCAGTAGTTGCTTTCGCAACTTCCGGCGGTAATTCCGGCGCGGGCGGCTGCTTGTTCCAATCCAGCGTCTCCAGATAGTCGCGCACGTACTGCTTATCAAAAGACGCCTGGCCGCGACCAACCTCGTAATCGTCTGCCGGCCAGAAACGTGAGGAATCAGGCGTCAAAACTTCATCAATTAATAGAACCTGGCCGTCTCTGTCGCGCCCAAATTCAAACTTCGTGTCGGCAATGATAATGCCGCGGTCACGCGCGTAAGCCGCGGCTTCGGTGTAAAGCTTCAGCGAAATATCACGTAACCGCGCGGTGTCTTCAGACCCGATAATTCCGGCCATGGTTTCTTCGCTGATGTTTTCGTCGTGGCCGGTTTCGGCCTTTGTTGCTGGGGTGAAAATTGGTTCGGCCAACTGCGCGGACTCGCGCAATCCTTCGGGTAGTTTGTGGCCACATACTTCGCCCGTCTTCTGATAATCCTTCCAACCCGAACCCGTTATGTAGCCGCGCACAACACATTCGACCGGAAATACATCCGTCTTGCGAACTAACATCGATCGGCCGCGCAATTCTGTAGCGTGGTTCTGGACGGCGGACGGCATGTCTTCGATACGGGTTGTAATCAGGTGATCTGCGACGATGTCCGCGAGCTTAGTAAACCAAAACTGCGAGAGCGCCGTGAGCACTTCACCTTTACGCTCGATTGGGGTTGGAATTACGCAATCGAATGCCGAGACTCTATCGGTGGCGACGATTAGTAAACGATCCTCGTCAACTTGATAGACGTCTCGAACCTTGCCGCGTTTGAGTAATGAGAGATCGGAAAAAGTAGTTTCAACTACAGGGGCCACTGCAATCATCGTTTGTAATTTAATTTCAAAGTTTTGAGGCGACGCGATCTTG
The DNA here is from genome assembly GCA_035606795.1 of Pyrinomonadaceae bacterium. GTDB lineage: Bacteria > Acidobacteriota > Blastocatellia > Pyrinomonadales > Pyrinomonadaceae > UBA11740. Next base: position 1,952 of record DATNEI010000180.1, on the reverse strand, counting down.
CTCATTCGCACTCACGGTGTCAAGCAAGCGAGGAAAATAAAACCGATCGATCATGATGTGATGTGATGATCGATCGGAAAGTAAGAATTCAGCCACAGATGGACACGGATTTTCAGATAAAAAACATGCGCGATTTCAAGAGGAGGATTGTATCTGTGTCGATCTGTGTTTGTCTGTGGCTTGTGCTAGGCATTGGCAGCCGCGCTACTCGTCAGAGCTTCACGTAGTCTTGCAATTTGCGCAGCATGATTGTGCGCGTGCGCGGCGTAGATCTTCAACCAATCTTCAGCGCTGTATGAACCACTTTCCGAATGCGTGCCCTCGCGATGCCAATCCTCTTCAGTCATTAGATCGATTAGTTGCCCTGTTGTCGCACGCGCGGCGCGAAACGCTTCGAGTGCCGGAGCGATGTCCCGTTCATTGTAGCGAAGCCTCGTCGCGAACTGATCCTGATCGTAGCCTTGGATCAGCGGATGATCTTCGACAAGCAGACGGCGCAAACGCTGGCCACTAATCGTCTCGCTGTCAGCCAGGTGATGAACGATTTCAGCGGCGCTCCATTTTCCCGCGATGGGATGGGCGGTCAGCGAATTTGGCGGAAAACCCGCTAAATTCCTCGAAACTTCGTCAAAACCAGCTTTGTACTGGGCAATTAGTTGTTGTCTCTCTTCGGGGGTCATTCACCTTTGCCTCCTCTGTCTCGATGTCGGGAACGGTCAGCGGAAACTACTTGATTCGAATACATCAGTCAAGAATCGGGTCAATTGACCGTCTGTTTCTAATGCAAAAACTCAATTCAAACAGACTTGAAGTCGTCCGTCATCAATAGTGAGAAAAACGTGTGGAGTTCCTTGCTTGATGACCCATTCCTGAGAATCCCTGCGTCTTTGTTGCTTGATTCTTGCAATCCAAGTTGATTCTGTCGCGATGGAATGATGATTGCTCCGTGAAGATGGCGAAGCGTGGTTCTCACCCTGCGATCTGAATTTTTGGTTCAAGATTGGAGAACGATTATGGCTGAACGAGAAGCAGAACATAGACGAATAGTTGTTGAAACACCTGGGGAGCGTCGTGAGGTCGAACATACGGAAGCGGTGCGACACTCGGGCAATGGAGTGTCGGGCGCGGCATTAGCCGCTATTGTAGTGGGTGTGATTGCTCTCGCTGCGATACTGATTCTGTTCATGATGAATCAGCAGCAGGCGACGAATGACAATCTGGCGGCTCAACAACCGAGTACGACCATCGTGCAACAACCAGCACAGCAACAACCGCCGGTGATTGTGCAACAGCCGGCTACGACGACCACTACGCAGCCGCCGGTGATAATTAACAATCCCGCGCCGGCAGGAGCGTCGGGCGCGACGAGCGCGAACGATGATGCGACCGTGCAGACCGCGGTCGACAAGAAACTAAGCGACGACACCACTCTGTCGAGCCTGGGTATTACCGCGACGGTTATGGACGGCAAGGTCACGCTCATGGGAATGGTGAAGACGACCGCATTGAAAGCCCAGGTTGAAAGAGCTGTACGATCGGTGAAAGGCGTGAAGTCAATCGACAACCAAATTTCAATTGGATAACTACCGAGTTGTCGTGTCCCTGGGCGCGGACTCTACCCACGAACGAGAATTACGCGATTCGCGCCCAGTCACCCCAGCATCAAAGCGCCGTTGCGAAAGCAGCGGCGTTTTCTTTTCCCGACTTGATGTCTCTCACCCTTTTGGCCGACACTGCGCGGCATGAACGAGATTCCCCAAACCGAACGAACAACTCTAAAACGACTGCCCAAGCGTGGCAGTTTCGATCGCGAGGTCGTCAACGCCATTCTCGACGAAGCGTTTATCTGCCACGTAGGTTTCGTCGCTGAAGGCAAGCCGGTTGTAATACCGACCGGTTATGCGCGGGTTGGAGAAACCGTAATCATTCACGGTTCGCAGGCGAGCAGAATG
>DATNEI010000156.1:0-17447 GCA_035606795.1 Pyrinomonadaceae bacterium | reverse complement strand
CCCTCGATCACTTTTCCAAACACCGTGTACTGCTTGTCGAATGCCGGCTGCTTCTTCAGCGTGATGAACCACTGACAGTTCGCGCCGTTAACATCCTGTGTACGCGCCGCGCCGAGCGTTCCGCGTTCGTAGGGAATATCGCTGAATTCCGCGGGCACATTCGGATAAGGCGAATTGCCCGAGCCCCACGCTGACTGATTAGTTCCCTTAGTCAAAGGATCGCCGCCCTGAATGATTCCGAGATTCGGGTCGACGCGATGAATCGCCGTGCCGTCAAAAAAGTGTTCGTTGATGAGCTTCTTGAATCGCTCAACGTGTTGCGGCGCGATGTTGGGATAAAGCTCGAGCACGATGCGGCCGTAATCAGCCGTCTCGATAACCGCGACCTGCGCATCAGCGACAGGCTTGACGCCGGTTTTGACGTTCGCCGCCGCAGACGGTTTGCCGTTGGAGTTCGTGCCCGCTGCGTTGTTTGAATTGATTTGATTACAGGCGGTAAAAGAAAGAATGGCGATAATCAGAATAAGCAGAGTTCGTTTCAATTAAGAGTCCTCCCAATCAAAAGCCGGCAGGATGGCCGCGCTCCCAGGTCAAAACAGTTTATTGCTATCGAGCAAGATTGTTACCGGCCCGTCGTTCACCAGTTCGACCTGCATCATAGCCTGAAACTTTCCGGTTGCCACTTCACCAGTAACTGAACCCGCCTGTCGCACAAAGAAATCGTACAAAGGTTCCGCAACCTCAGGCGGCGCGGCATCGATCCACGACGGCCTCAGGCCGCGTCGCACGTCTCCGTACAACGTGAACTGCGAAACGATGAGCAATCCGCCGTCAACGTCCTTCACCGAGAGATTCATCTTCCCTTCTTCGTCGTCAAATATCCGCAGATTCGAAATCTTATCGACCAGGTAGGCCGCCTCGACTTTCGTATCGTCGCGCGCGATTCCAACCAGAACGACGAGACCGTTGCCGATCTCGCCGATCACTTCGTTATCGACTGTGACTGAGGCGCGCGTGACGCGCTGGACGACGGCTCGCATTAGTTAATAAGCGACGAAATTGTAAATGATTACACCGCTGACTTTGATGGGAGCCCCTGACAGTAGTGTCGGGGTGAATTTTGATTCTCTGGCGGCAGCAATGGCAGCACTTTGCAGAAGCGGATGGCCGCTCACCGCGGTAGCCGAAATAACCTTGCCGGTTTCATCGATTAGGACTTGCACCCTGACTTGACCCGACGCGTGGGCCCCCCGCGCGATCACAGGATATTCCGGTTGGACCAGTTTCACGGCTTTGCCGTTTAAGACGCCACCCTCGATGATGCCGCCAACCGCGGATAAATCGGCCAGGCGTTGTTGAATTAGCGCCGCCTTATCCGTGCTTTTTTCGAGTGTGAGAACGATCAGGTATTTCCTGAGCACTTCAACAAGGTCTTTGTCTTTCTTGCCCGCCGCATCGTACACATTGATCGCCTGCTCATAGAACGGTTCAGCATCAGAAGGTGCGCGGTTGAGACGATAGGACTCTGCGGCCCAAAAAGCTGTCCGCGCAATTTCCAAATCGGTCGGTTTCAGAAGTTTCTGCTTAATGGCGAGCGAGCGAACAAAGTAATCTATGGACTTCTGGTACTCCGCGGCTCTGAGCGCTAATTGGCCTAATTCATCGAGCGGACGAGTGAGCGCGATATCCTGCGGGCCGAGATTCTTTTCCGCGATCTCGAGCGCGCGCTCGAAAGAGGACTTGGCGTTATCGAAGCGCGACATCGCGACATACAAATCTCCAAGATTGATTAGCGGCGCGATCAAATGAGAATCGGTTGGCCCAAAAGATGTCGTCACTAACTCGATGACATGCTGCGCCAGCGGCAAAGCCTCTTCGTATTTGCGTTCGTTGTAGAGCTGCGCCACTTTTGCATTGAGCTCGCGCGCCTCAGTAAGCTGCGCCTCGCTGCCTTTTGACGCTTGCGCGGCTACCGCTTTCACAGCAAAGCACAGCAGAAGAACGATTAGTATTGGTCGCGCCCTAAGCATAGATTCACCTTTTTGGTGGTTTGCTTGGCCTGATTTCGATCCGACTCGGCAGTGCACGAGCATCGTGATGTAGGAGATCGATTACGACCTGAGCGATATCCGCCGGTTGTAGTTGCCAACTCTTCTCATCGCCGGGCGAGTCGTCGCCGAATTCGGTGTTCACTGAGCCGGGCATGATGTAGCTCACCTTGATGTTGTCGTGACGGACTTCCTGCATCAAGGCTTCGCTGAAACCGTTGAGTCCAAATTTCGAAGCGTTGTAAGCGGCCATCCGCGCATGCGGATTTGCTCCCGCGAGCGAAGAGATGTTGATGATGTAGCCGCCACCGCGCTGCTTCATCTGCGGAATCGCTTCGTGGCAGCAATAAAAGACGCCGAACAGATTCGTTTCCAACACCGCGCGAAAATCTTCCGGCGAGGTTTCATCGACGGTAGTATGAAATGTGCCGATGCCGGCGTTGTTGATGAGAATATCGAGTCCGCCGAATTCTTTGACTGTGTAACCGATCAGGCCTTTGACATGTTCGTAATTGCGAACATCGCAGACAAAACCAACGACCCGCGATTTGGACGAGTCACTCACTTCTCTGACGACTTCATCGATTTCCGATTTGTGACGAGCGCTGATGCAGACGTTAAAGCCTTCTCGACTCAAAGCTTCCGCAATGCCGCGGCCGATGCCTTTCGTGCCACCGGTAACGATGGCTGTTTTGTTTTTGAGATTCATTTTCTCGCTGGGAGCGCGGACGTCCTCGTCCGCATGAGCGCGAAGCGCGAAGAAGTGTTCAGCGTCCTTTGCACGGCTTGCGGACGAGGACGTCCGCGCTCCCAGCATTATCCTTTCAGTTTCTCTCTGAGTCGCTCATTCACGATCTTGGGATTCGCTTTCCCTTTCGAAGCCTTCATCACCTGGCCCACGAAGAATCCCAACAGCCCTTCTTTGCCGCCGCGATATTGCTCGAGTTGATTTGGATTTGCGGCCATGACTTCATCGATCACGCGATCGATTTCGCCTGTGTCGCTCACTTGCACCAAACCTTTTTCTGCGACGATTGCCGCCGCAGGTTTGCCCGTGGCGAACATCTCGACCAGAACATCTTTGCCTTGCTTGCCGCTGATTGTTCCTTCGTCGATCAGTTTCACCAGCGCGCCGAGTTCGGTCGCTGCAATCGGCGATTTCTCGGCGGTGACTCCGGCCGTTTCCAATTCGCGCAACAACTCCGAGCGAATCCAGTTCGTGGTCGCCCGCGCATTGCCGCCACTGGCTGCCACTGCGGCTTCATAATAATCAGCCAGCGCGCGATCGCCAGTCAGTTGCGATGCGTCTGTGTAAGATAATCCGTACTGTTCAGTGAAGCGCTGGGCGCGCGGACCCGGCAGTTCAGGCAGCGCAGAGCTGATGCCATCGACGAAGTCTTTCGTCACCACCAGCGGCGGCAGGTCCGGTTCCGGGAAGTAGCGATAGTCATGCGCTTCTTCTTTCGAACGCATCGCGCGAGTTTCACTCAAGCGCTCGTCCCACAAACGCGTCTCCTGAACTAGTCGGCCACCCTCTTCCAGAGTTTTGATGTGGCGCTCAACTTCAAACTCAATAGCCTTTTGCATGAAACGAACTGAGTTCAAATTCTTCAGTTCGACTTTTGTGCCGAACTTGTCTTCGCCTTTGCGCCGGACCGAAACATTCGCTTCGCAGCGAAGATTCCCTTTTTCCATGTCGGCTTCTGACGCGCCGACCCACTGCAGCGCGCGCCGCACGTGATTCACGTAGTCGTACGCCTGCCATGAAGTGCGAAAGTCTGGTTCAGTCACAATCTCGGCGAGCGGAGTGCCCGCGCGATTCAGATCGATATAGGAATAACGATCGACATCGGGCAGACCTTCATGCACGTTCTTGCCGGCGTCTTCTTCCAGATGCAGCCGCGTGATTCGCACAGTCATCGGCTTCCAATCGCGCGCGTGACCGGCTGCGTCGCGCTCAGCCGTCATGATTTCCAAAATTCCATTAGCGGAAAACGGCTGATCGTATTGCGAGATCTGATAACCCTTCGGCAGGTCGGGATAGAAGTAATTCTTGCGCGCGAAGATCGAACGTTCGTTGATATGCAGGCCCAGGGCCAACGCCGCGCGCGCCCCCAGCTCTATCGCGCGCCGGTTGAGAACGGGCAGCGCGCCGGGCAGGCCCAGGCACACGGGACAGGTATTCGCGTTCGGCTGATCGCCAAAGCGCGTCGAGCATCCACAGAAAATTTTGGATTCAGTGCTGAGTTGGGCGTGGACTTCCAGCCCAATGATGGTTTCCCAATTTTCCATAGTTTCGAGTTTCGAGTTTCGAGTTTAAAGTTTCGAGTTAAGAAATCAAGTGGCGCCAGCCCTGTGGACCGCAGCCACTTGGAATGTACAACTCGAAACCAGAAACTCGAAACTCGAAACTTGTCTTTACGGTTCCAGCCAAATCTGCGGAACGCGAGCGTCACGCGCTTCGTCTTCGAACGCTTGCCATTCCGCCATTAAGCCCGCGCGCTTCATCAGCAAGTCGTCGAGCCGGCTTCGGAGCGCGGCTGCGTCTTGCAAGTTGGCGTCGTTGTTTGATCCGAGAGGCGGATAACCATACGTGCCGGGATATCCATAGGTGCCGGGATAGCCGTACGTTCCGGGATAACCATACGTCCCGGGATATCCATACGTGCCCCGGTTTCCATAGGTCCCCGGATAGCCGTAGGTGCCGGGATACCCATACGGCCCGGGATATCCGTACGTCGAATCGGGAAATCCATTTGGCCGTTGCGATCCCCAGCCCGGCAATGGTCGTGGAGGTCCATATGTACCGTTCGGATTGTTACCCCAACGTCCTCTGCGTCCCAGCCCCCACGGCTGGTTGTTGGGATAAATCGGGTAGACCTCGGTTATGACCGGACCGCTCTGCGTTGAGGAATTGTTCACTTCAGTCAGGCGCGCTTGCACGTAGTTGATCTGGTTATCGAGTGCGGAAATCTCGGTGCGCAGCTCGCGCGCGCGGCCGCGCCAGTATCTTTCGTCATCGGCATTAGCGGCCGACTTAGCGCGCACCTCGTTGAGGAACTCGTCTGATTCTTCATCCCGCCGCCGGCGCGACTCGGCCACTGTGGGCAAGCCCAATTCCTGACGCCGCTTTTCGTAAGCCTTTTCCGCTTCAACTCGGCGCTCGCGATAAGCCGCGAGGTCGCTGTTTGTCAGTGTGCGCACTGCGCGCGGCTGCGGCGTAACCGGATCGGGATCCGGCTGGGCGCTACTGTTACTCGTACTGCTGCTTTGGGTTTGTCCGATATGCCTGAAAAAACTTCCCGGCGTTTCGCGATTCGCGCGCTCCGTCGCGGCCACGTCGATTAAGGTCACCAGCAGCGTCTTGTTGAAGCCGGGCGCCAGTTCAAAAGTGAGCGTGGTGCGCGTCAAAGTGAAATCGTCGGGAATGTCCAGCCTTTCGCCGCTACGGAAGACGATCGTGTATGCGGCAGTCGTGACGGCGAATACGAGCAGCAACGTCGCTGACACTGCTGAGCGCAGAATCAGCCGGCGCAAAAAGGATTGATGATTAGATGAAAACGTCTTCAACATCGAACTTCCCTCCTGGTTTCGTCTTTCGGCGACTGCCGCACCAGTAGCAAAAATAACGAAACGTGCTTACTTGTTCTGACTTCCCGAGTTTGACTTCACATAACTGTTTCGCGCTTTGACGGCCAGGTTCGACTGCCGGACGCGCACGCGAATCTGCCGCCGCTCTCCATCCGCCAGGCCGGTTGATGACTTGGGGTAATAACCGAGCGTGTACTGGCGGCGCAACTCTTCCGCGATTTGTGTGAAAGCCGCAGACAGTTGCTTCGTGTCGTTCGCTTCGTAAAGCCGGCCTCCGGTTTTGTCCGCGAGCGCGTGCAAATAATGATCGGCGCGATCGTAATCAGCCTTCGTCGCTCCCACGAGCGCCCCGCCGCTGCCGGGCTGATTGTAAGTTTGCTGCGAAGTGTGCGTGCCGAAGATACCTCGTGTAGTTGTCGTGACCGTGATCGAGCCGTTGCCGGCGTTTTGCATCGCGCGCAGGTAATCCGTTGTGTCGTACTGAATTGGATAGATGAGCGCGTCGAGTTCGTCTACTTCGCCCAGCGTGCTTTCGTAAGTTGCTTGCTGGCTCGCCGTATCCACGCCATCAGTGAACAGCACAATCGCCTTGCGCCCTTTGATCTGATTGAGTCGCTCCTGGATTGTCAGATCAACCGCATCGTACAAGCGTGTTGAAGTTCCGGTGAAGGCGTTGACTTCTATTACGTCCTGAATCAAGCCCATATTGTTCGTGGGTTCGGTCAGCAGCAGCACTTCGCTATTGAAGCTCACAATCAGCACGCGATCCTGCGGCCGCAACTGTTTCGCAAAAGCAATCGCTGCCTCTTTGATTTCATCGAGATGAAAGTGGGTTGATGCCGACGTGTCGAGTAACAAAGCAACCGTGAATGGCTTCTCTGCCGGTTCGAAATAGGCGATTGATTGCTCCTGATTATTATCGAAAAGGGTGAAATCCTCGCGTTTCAGACCGGGCACAAACCGGCCGTTGTGATCGAGCACGCTGACGGGCACAGTGACCAGGGTCGTATCGACGCGCACAACGTCGTTCTCATCGACTTCTTCGGGAGTAGGCTGAGCGTTCGGCTGAGCTGTGTCGCCGGTATTCGCCGCATCAGACTGCGCTCGCGGATTGATCAACTGCGGTGGACCGGAAGCTTTTGCAGTTTCCGCTCCGATCAGTTTCGGCGGCCCAGTTGGCTCCACTTCCTCTTCCGCCGTGACCCTTCGCGGCCGTGTAGAGGAAGCAGCGGCGCTTCCGCTCGCATTGCTCGCCGAGTCTTGCGACCTTTGCGAGCGGCGAGCCGCAGGCGCTGAAGCAGTCTGCGCCCGATTAGAGTTCGGCGAAGTTTGCGGAGTTCGCGTGCGGCCACCCTTCGTCGCGTTGTTGCCGGTCGTTGAGTTCGCAGGGTTCGCCGGCTGGTTGGTGCGCTCCGTCGCTAAGTCGCTGTCATACGACTGTTGCTTCTTCACCAGGTATGCGCCATGCGGACACGCCGACGACGTCAGGTAACCCACGATGACATAGCCATCGGGGATGGGCACACCCTGGCAAATTCGGATCGTCTCCGAACGCACTCTTTGAGTTGCGGTTTTGTTCTGCGTCCGAGACTGGGCAAAAGACCCGGAAGTGAACGTGGCGAGGACGAGAAAACCAGCGACGAAGGGCTTCATGTCGCTTCCCCCCTTGACCGTTTTTTTAATAGGCGCGGATTATACTCTCGAATTAGATGCCAAGATCAAACAAAACGATGAAAACTATGTGCGCCTCCAAAAATCTTTCGTTGGGGCAATGGCTTTGGGTGTACAATCCGCCGCGATCCAGGGAAGGTACCACTCTTACAGCACGGCGATCGGTCGAATAGACCGACATCGCTAACGATTCATCAGTTTACAGGAGGAACAACAAAGATCATGGCAAAGACTGTTTGCAAGATCCTCGGTGTCGTATTCGTTCTGGTCGGTATTTGCGGCTTCGTCGCGCCGACACTTCTGGGTGCGCACCTGACGCCGGTTCATAACCTCGTACACATTGTGTCCGGCGCGATCGCTCTCTACTTTGGCTTCGCCGGAACGCCAGGCGCGGCGAAAGGCTTCTGTCTCATCTTCGGTATCGTTTACCTTCTGCTCGGCGTGGCTGGATGGTTCTTAGGAACCGGCGAAATGCACATGTTCAATGTCGGAAGTCTGTTGATGCTCGGGAAGATGGATCACATCATCCACATCGCCCTCGGCGTGGTTTTCCTGATCGGCGGATTGCTGGGCGGCAAAGACGCCTAGACCTAGTCCGAAACTGCAAGAATTCACATCGCCCCCGCAGCAGCAAGCTCCAAGGCTGCTGCTGCGGCAAGGCGTACTCTCATTCAAATTAAAACTTGACGTTCACGCCGCCGCGCGCCATCAATCCGGGTGCGCGAAACCCGTTCTCGAAATATTTCACGGCGAATAGATTGTCCGCGCCGCCGAAAAACGTCAGTGTCACACGCTCTGAAGCGCGCCGGTCGTAACTCGCGAACAAATCAGCCTTCGTGTAACCCGGGAACGTAAGCTCTGCGGTGCGAAATGGGAAGTCATTCTCGAAGATCGGCGCGATATATGCGCCGGTGTGATTGAGATCAAAGCTGAACAGCACTGAACGATAACGCTGACTCATGGTCAGGCCGAACAAGTGCTTTGGGATGACGTACTCCGGTTGCAGCCCGCGTCCCACGACAAATCGATCGCTGTTAGTGAAGGTGTACGATGCTCGCCAATCGGCGCCGCGAAAAGGCGCAGCTTCCACATAGGTTTCCACACCGCGTGAGAGACCACCCGGGCGGTTTTCATATCCGCTGAACCTTCCCACGCCCAGCGGATCGGTAACAAAGAAAGAGTTGAAAGCAATCACGCGTCGCAGGTGCGTGTAGAAATACGTCGCCCCCAAACGCGCGCGATCGTGCGCGACGCGTTGATCGAATCCGCCGTCGACACTGATCGACTCTTCGGGTCGCAGAGTCGGATCGCCAAAACGTACAAAGCCGACTTGCGCAAAAGTGCCGGCGCCGAAACGCTCGAACAAGGCGGCCGCGCGAAACCCGTTGCCAATGTGTGCGCGCAGCTTCGTCCCTGAAGAGCGGATGAAGTACGCGATCGATCCATCGCCTGTCACAGAATTTTCCGGATTAATCGTATTGAGAAAACCGGGGCGATCCGCGGCGCGCACAGTAAACCACTGTCCGCGGACTCCGAGCGAAATCTGCAAACGATCAGCAAGCGTAAAAATCTGATCCTGTCCGAAGAACGCGACCGTGCGCTGCCGGTCAGTCGTGTTGTTGAAAGCGCTGAATGAGGGCGTATTCGATTGGAAGATAGACTCCCCCTCGTATTCAAAACCCGCCGTCACCAAATTGCGACGGCCGATTTGAAAGTTGCCACGGGCATCAAGCGTGTCCGTCGCCCCGTTATTCACCGCGACAAACTCAAAATCACCAAAAGGATAAAATTGCGCGAACTGAGGATCGATTGCCGGCCCGTTGTAGTTTTGGCGTCGGGTGCCGACGTGCTGGTAAGCAACTGAGTAAGAGACTCGGGAATTGACTTGTTGAACCAGCTTGATTGACCCCACCAGCAACCTATTTCGCCTCCCCTGATCGGGGTTATTGAAATCCGGCTGGAAGGTAGTGCCGGCAACCGCGGGCGGATGCAGTGCACCGCTGAACGCATTGGGCAACGCGAACGGACTGTCATTGACTCGTGCGTTTGAGCTCGTACCGTAGAAGTTGGCGATGAGCACAACGCCCGGACGGACCTCGAATTGCCATCGCGCGGTCGCGCCTGTATTTCCATATTCGTCGTTTCCATCGACGCCGCGGCGGACATCAACGCGCGTCAAACCAAGACTGAAACCAGAATGGCGGCCGATGCCGCCCGATGCCTTGATTCGCTCGCGAAAGAACGCGAGGTTGCCGCCGTCAAACCCGAATTCAAAATGCGGACGACCCGATCCCGTCTCTGGTACAAGATTGATCACGCCACCAACCGCGTTCGTGCCGTAGATTGAGGAGCCCGAGCCGCGTAAGACTTCTACGCGATCGAGATTCGACGGCAATAAATCAGGAAGGAACGGCACGGCCGCGCCATTGATGTCAGAAGCGTCCCGCACGCGCAAACCATCGAGCAAGATGGCCGTATCAAACTTTTCCTGCCCGCGGATTCGCACGGTGGTCAAAGCGCCAGGCGAACCTTGCTGCTGAACGCGCACCCCCGGGACTCCGCGCAAACTCTCACTGACGCCGATCTCGCGCTTTGTTTCGATTGCTTGATTATCCAGGACGGTAATCGCCTTCGAAGTTTCATCGACCGTTTGCGTCGTTCCACTCGCGGTGACAGTAACTGTTTCGTTCACTGCCTCAACTGACAGCGTCACATCTTTCGTAAACGCCTGGCCGCGCGCGAGAGTGATTGGCAACGCGACGGACGCAAATCCAGCTGCTTTTATTTCGAGGACGTAATCACCCGGCAACACGTTGGTGAACGTGAAATCGCCGCCGGCATTTGTCGCAGCCACGATCGTCGCACCTGTTCTTGGGATCAGCCGAACCTCGGCGCCGGCAACGTTCGCGTTGCGCTGATCGGTAACGTGGCCGCGAATTTCAGACGCAGTTTGGCTATAGCCCGTTGTCACACTCGCAAACAGAAAAACAATCGCCAGATATTTTTTCATCCTTCATCCCTCATCCTTCATAACTTGCAGGTTTCGTGGACCGGCGTGACGCGAGGCGCTCCGGAGACTGGATGGGCATCCACCAGTACGCGCAAATCAAAAACGTCCTTCAGCAGTCTTTCGGTAAGCACCTCGCGCGGAGATCCGAACGCGACATTTCTTCCGTCTTTTAAGAGCATCACTTCGTCTGAGAACTCGGCGGCGAGATTCACATCATGCGTCACGACCACTGCAGCGCTGTCACTTGCGTCGCAACGTGAGCGAATCAGACGCAGCATCGTCGCCTGGTGGGCGAGATCGAGATTCGCAGTCGGTTCATCCAGCAGAAAGATCTTCGCTTCGGTTGCGAGTGCGCGCGCCAGTACGGCCCGCTGGCGTTCTCCGCCCGACAGCTCGTTCATCAAACGGGCTTCGAAGCCGCGCATTTCTGTTTCGTGAATTGCCTGCTGCGCAAGTTCGATGTCGCGATCACTTTCCCAGCCCCACGCCGTCACATTCGCCCACGCATAGCGTCCGCCCAGCACGAACTCGAACACTGTCACTGGGAATCGCACGTCCGCTTCCTGCGCCACGACGGCGATGCGTTGAGCCACCACGCGACGCGCATAGTCATCGATTCGTCTTTGATTGAGTAGAACTTCGCCTGCCACTGCCTTTCCGGTTCCGTTGAGTACGCGCAACAACGTAGATTTCCCAGCCCCGTTCGGACCGATGATCGAAATGACCCTGCCCGGCTCCACCCGCAGCGAAACGTCTCGCACCGCAGCGCGTGAGTCGTAAGTGACGGTGATGTTCTTCGCTTCCAGCATTTGGTTCATCCCCTCTCCCTTTGGGAGAGGGTTAGGGTGAGGGTCCTAGCGACGTACACCCCAAAATCTTTATTTGTCACTGTCGCGGCCACGAAAAACAGATTGATGCCTTAGCTATTGCCGCTAGTTCCCTCACCCCGGCCCTCTCCCAGAGGGAGAGGGAGTCAACCTCGTCTCAACAAATAAACAAACAGCGGCGCACCAATCAGAGCGGTGATGGCGCCGACCGGAAGTTCACGCGGCGCGATCACCGTGCGCGCCAAAGTGTCCGCGACAATCACGAACGTTGCGCCGGCAATGGCTGCGGCCGGGATCACGAGTCGGTTGTCGCTGCCAAACGACAAACGCACGAGGTGCGGCACCACCAATCCCACGTATCCGACTGAGCCGCTCGACGCGACTGAAGCCCCCACCAAAAGGCTCGCGGCGGCAAATACGATTAGCCGCACGCGTCCCACCTCGACGCCAAGATCGAACGCGTCGCGCTCGCCGAGCATCATCAGATTCAAAGCGCGAGCATTCATCACCAGCGCGGCGACGCCGATGGCCGCCGCGACAAACGCGACCGCCAACAAGCTTGAGGTCGTGCCCGAAAGATCGCCGAGCAGCCAAAAAGTGAACGAGCGAATCCGCGTCGCGTCCATCACCGTCGTAATGAAAACAATTGCGGAAGAAAGAAATGTCGTGACAATGACGCCGGCCAGAATCAAACGCTCAGGCGACGCACCCGCTCGCCCGCGCGCCAGCCGATAGACGACAAACGTCGCGCCGATCGCGCCGGCGAATGCCATGACTGGCCGGCTCCATTCGTGCGCGCCAAAGAACACCAGCGCGGCCATCGTGCCGACCGCCGCCCCATTCGAAACGCCCAGCAAATAGGGCTCAGCGAGAGGATTTCTCAGCAAAGCTTGATAAGCCGCGCCGGCAGCAGCGAGGCATGTTCCCACTGCGGCCGCGAGGAAGATGCGCGGCAAGCGAATATCAAAAAGGATCGCACGCTCTGCACCTGATAGACTGCAGTTTGAACTGCCGGTAAGCGCGCACATTACGCCGCTGAAGGAGAGTCTCTGCGCGCCAAGTATTGACGAAACCAGGAACGCAATAGCCAGCAGACCAAGCAAGCCCCCGCAAACCACAAGCGTTCGCGCCAACGTCACTCGTCCAGTATTTGAAAGTTGCTTCACTGGATCATTCGTGCGGCTCTGCCGCCACACAGTGCGGTAAGGCTCCGCCTTACCGGCGAGAAACCGCGACGCCGCTTCATTTGAACGCCTCCGGATGCAGCGCGCGCGCCAATTGCTCCAGTCCGTCGACCAGCCGCGGTCCCGGACGCGAGAGCAGATCGTCATTGATTTTGTAAACGCGATTGTTGAGAACTGCTGGTGAAGTCTTCAGTGCCGCCGCTGGCTTCGAGTTCGCGTTTCCCATCGAACCGCCGCTCGGTAAAATGATCGCGTCGGGTTTCGACGCCAGCGCCGCCTCGTCACTAAATCGTGGAAACGCAGTAGGGATGTCAGCCGTAACGGAAACGCCACCAGCACGCGCGATCAAATCGGTCAGGTACGCTTCGCGACCGATGGTATAGAGCGGTTCGTCAGATACCTGATAAAAGACTCGGACCTGTTTCAACGGTGCAGTCGCAATTTGAATGCTTTGATCACGCCGCCGCAAATCATTGACGAGCTTCGTTGCGACGTCACTGGTTCCAAACAACCCGCCCAGCTTTTCGATTGACCTGAAAACTTGATCGAGGCTTTGCGGATTGGTGACGTAGACCGCAATCTTCTGCTCATCCAGTTGTCGGGTGAAGTTTTCTAACTGTGAAGCCGTAGAGACGAGAACAATCTGGGGCTTCAGCGCAATGATCCGTTCCACGCTGGGATGAAGTGTGTCGCCAATTTCGGTGACGCTTTTCGCTTCTGGCGGATAATCACAGTAACTGGTGCGACCGACAAGACGATCGCCCGCACCGACAGCGTAGACTATCTCGGTCAGATTCGGCGCAAGTGAAATGATGCGATCGATTTTGGTCGGAAGGGTGACGCGACGACCGGCTTCGTCCGTGACCTGGTGCGTTTCACCTGAAGAAGAGCCGATGTTGTGATGACTACATGAGATGGTCAGCGGAGCCAACAGAACACCGATGACCAGCAGAGAAACTCGAACTGAGTCCGCAAAGCGGACGAACGAGAATAGCCCAGCACTTTGAGTACTGGGACTTGAGCGTTGCGTTTGATTCCGAGCCCGTGAAACGGGCGACAGAGAATCCGGTGCCGCGTTCGCGAACGGTCTGCCGTCCGCTGCGCGGACTTGTCGTCCAACTAATCGCCCATACCCAGCGATAAATCGCTGGGCTATCTTCGATCGTCCGCTGCGCGGACTCGGCGAAGACATCAGCCGAGTGCGCCTTTTGTCTCTCCTAAAACTCAAAATCCCGTCACCTTCTGCCGCGTGAAGACGACAGGTGGCAACGGGATCTCTGGAAAATTCCCGGCGCGGCCTGAACACCTTTCGCGGGCGTTCAAACAAGCTGCAAACGTTCAGGCAGGTCTCCTGGCTTCGCATCGCTTCAGACTGGCGATGCTTCACAGTGGCGCGACCGCGCGGGATTCACACCCGCTTCCCTATTCTCCTCGCTTTGATGCGAGGCACCTGAACGCATTATCAAAAATCACTCGAACGCGGCGGACAATAGCACTGGCGTTTGTATGATGTCAATTCGCAGAAGTCTTCTGAGTCTTTGCGATCCTTTGCGCCTTTGCGTCTTTGCGTGAAATCGCTTTTTTCCAACTGAGCTGTTTCACGCTAAGGCGCGAAGTCGCCAAGAACCGCAAAGTACGGCACGCAGGTAAAACTCCCGCTTTGCGTGCATCGCTTGCCTCAAGTAACATTCGCTTGCTGCCAAATTAATCATGATCAAAACCGTCGAGTGGACCAAAGAAGGTATCAGCATGCTCGATCAGCGCCTGCTGCCGAACGAAGAGAAGTACCTCATGCTTTACTCGTACGAAGAAGTCGCTGATGCCATCAAGAAAATGGTTGTGCGGGGGGCGCCCGCGATCGGAGTCGCGGCGGCGATGGCTCTCGCGCTCGGCGCAAATCAGTCGGTCAGCACTTCTCTTCCCGATCTCGAATTCGATTTCAAGTACATGTGCGAAGTGATGGGTGCGACTCGTCCCACCGCCGTGAATTTGTTTTGGGCGATCGAGCGCATGCGCGGTGTGTTTCAGAAAGCAAAAGGTGAAGGCATCCGCGACATCGACGTGATCAAACAGCGTCTTGTCGATGAAGCGCTGGCGATTTATCAGGAAGACATTGATTCGAATCGCGCGATTGGCAGTTACGGCGCGGAATTAATTAATGACGGCGCGACTGTGTTGACGCATTGCAACGCCGGCGCGCTGGCGACTGCCGGTGATTACGGCACTGCGTTGGGAGTTATTCGTGGCGCCATTGATGCCGGGAAACGCGTGGCGGTAATCGCAGACGAAACGCGGCCTTTTCTCCAGGGCGCCCGGCTGACTGCGTGGGAATTAGCGAAGGACAACATTCCGGTCACCGTGATTACCGACAACATGGCCGGTCACGTCATGAAGCAGGGTAAAGTCGATTGCGTCGTCGTCGGAGCCGATCGCATCGCGGCAAACGGTGACGCCGCCAACAAGATCGGCACGTACATGGTCGCGGTGCTGGCGAAGCAGCACAACATTCCGTTCTACGTCGCGGCTCCGTTTTCGACAGTCGATCTCAACACCACCACCGGTGAAGACATTCCTATCGAAGAACGCGACCCGAAAGAAGTGACCCACGTGCGCGAGCATCGACTCACCCCGGAAGGGGTCGACGTCCACAACTTTGCTTTCGACGTAACCCCTAACGAATTGATTGCCGCAATCGTCACGGATCGCGGCGTAGCTCGCGCTCCCTACACTGAAAGCCTCCGCACTTTGACCCACGCGCATTCCGCCAGCGCGCCCTAACTCAGGAGGCTGCGACATCAATTCAAATATCAATCAACTAAAGCTGTCGTTGCCGCCGGATTTGACCAGGGCCGTCGAAGCTGCGCTTGACGATTGGGATGAGCAACGCAAGGTAGCGCGGCTCTGGGCACGTGATGCTTCGTTGTGGACTGGCAAAGATGAGGACAAGTGGCTCGGTTGGTTGAGCATCATCGATGAGCAGCGAAAGACCATTCGCCGTTTCCATAACTTCGCCGCGGAAGTGAAGGATGCCGGCTTGGCCCATATTCTGCTGCTCGGGATGGGCGGATCGAGTCTGTGTCCGGAAGTCCTGCGGAAGTCATTCGGACAGGTAAGCGGATTTCCTAAACTTCATGTTTTGGATTCGACCGATCCGCAGCAGATCAAAACATTCGAAAATAAGATCGATATCGCCAAAACGCTTTTCTTTGTCTCGAGTAAATCGGGGACGACGCTCGAACCGAACATCTTCAAGCAGTATTTTTTTGAACGAACGAAAGAAGCGGTCGGCCCAGACAAGGCCGGAAATCATTTCATCGCGATCACCGATCCCGGATCGAAGCTTCGAGAGGAAGCGGAACGCGACGGTTTTCGAAAAATATTTCTTGGCGTGCCCACTATCGGAGGGCGCTACTCAGCGTTGTCGGACTTTGGCATGGCGCCGGCAGCGGCGATGGGACTGGATGTCAGTTCATTCTTGGATCGCGCTCACACCATGATGATGGCATGCGCCATTAATGCCGTTGCGAGAGAGAACCCGGGTGTAATCCTCGGCGCAATTCTCGGCACAGCGCACAACCACGGCCGCGATAAAATCACGATAGTTGCTTCGCCGGGAATTTATGATTTAGGAGCGTGGCTCGAACAGTTGATTGCCGAGTCAACGGGGAAAAACGGCCGCGGGATCATCCCCGTCGATTGTGAACGGCTCGGCCCGCCCGATGTTTACGGCGATGATCGGGTGTTCGCTTACCTCCGTCTGACTAATGCTCCTGACAGCCATCAAGATGCCGCCACTCAGGCGCTCGCACAATCCGGGCAGCCGCTAATAACAATTGCAATGGATGATGTTTACGGCCTCGGCGAGGAATTATTCCGTTGGGAATTCGCGACCGCCGTCGCCGGATCGATCATCGGCATCAATCCCTTCGACCAGCCGGATGTTGAGGCAAGCAAGGTAGAAACTCGGAAGCTGACTGAAGAATTTGAACGCACCGGTTCGTTGCCTGACGAAACTCCTTTCTTCGAAGGCGATGGCGTTAAGCTGTTTGCTGACGAACCCAATACGGCAGACTTGAAAGTAGCTGCGACCGAAGCCTCAATGCGCGGGTATCTGAAAGCGCATCTGGATCGATTGCAGCCGGATGACTACTTTGCGCTGCTAGCGTACGTCGAGATGAATGATGAGCACGAGCAACTTCTGCAAACAACGCGTTATGCGGTTCGCGATCGAAAGCGGGTAGCAACCTGTCTGGGATTCGGTCCACGCTTTCTGCATTCGACGGGACAGGCGTATAAAGGTGGCCCGAACAGCGGAGTGTTCTTACAGGTAACCTGTGACGACGCGCAGGATTTGCCGGTACCCGAACAGAAGTATAGTTTCGGAGTGGTAAAGGCTGCACAAGCCCGTGGCGATTTCGAAGTGCTCGCTGAACGCGGCCGACGAGCTTTGCGAATTCACCTTGGGTCGGATGTGGCAGCGGCACTGCAAGAATTGAGTGACCATATTAAGCGAGCCTTGGAGTAACAGTGTCAGAACCGCGAGCGGTAGCGACCGGATCAAAAACAAACTCGCGTTTAGATCCCATCGCTACCGCTCCGGGTTCTGACACCGAGCGAAGAATATGCAACTTGGAATGATTGGTCTGGGACGGATGGGCGCCAACATGGTGCGCCGCCTGCTGCGCGGCGGCCATGAAGGAGTCGTTTGGGACATGAATGCCGCCAGCGTTCAGGAACTCGCCGGCGAAGGCGCGACCGGCGCGGCCTCGCTTGAGGATCTGATCGGGAAGCTCAACAAGCCGCGCGTCGTCTGGATCATGGTTCCCGCCGGCGAAGCCACGGAAAAAACCGTCAATGATCTCGGCGCGCATCTTGAAGCGGGCGACATCATCATCGATGGCGGCAATTCATATTTCAAAGACGACGTCCGGCGCGCCAAAGGGCTGCGGGAAAACGGGATCAATTACGTCGATGTCGGCACTAGCGGCGGTGTGTGGGGACTGGAGCGCGGCTACTGCATGATGATTGGCGGCGAGGACCAGGTAGTCAAGCATCTCGATCCAATCATCAAGAGGCTGGCGCCAGGTTCGGGCGACATTCCTCGAACCCCGGGACG
>DATNEI010000143.1:0-3525 GCA_035606795.1 Pyrinomonadaceae bacterium | reverse complement strand
GTGAGTGGTCGTGTTTACTAATTCGACGAATTCGTCGTCGGCCGAGTCGCGCACGCCGTCGCGATTAGCGTCACCCGCTGGCCCGTCGGGCGGATCAGCCAGGAATTCATTTATCAAAAGGTCGCGAAGGGCGTCTCCGCTGAAATCTAGAGCTGCGGAATTACTATCGCGGCCATCAGCTCTAACTACCACGTCAACTGTTCCGGCGCCGCGCAAATCCGCGGGAACTAATACGTGAATCTCGTCCATGCCCGGTAGGTTGGACGTCGGGACGATCGACTCCAAAGTTAACGTGCGGCCACCCGCAGCCAGCGAAACATTCGTCCCGTTGCGCACGCCAGTCGCGAATACGATCAAGCGCAGGCTGCCGCCCGTGGGATCGAAAGGTCCGGCTTGTAATGTGTCGGCATTCAGAAGTGTGCCTTCCCCTAAGCCGTCGCCGGTTTTCGTGAAGATACCTGGTGCGGCCTTCAGTGTGGTTACGTTCCCTCGACTTTGGAAGCCATCTGAATTTGTGACGACAACTTCGGCGAGTCCGAGCGCAGTCGCAGGCGGCACGTGGAAATGCACTTCATTTGGAGACACGAAAAATATCTCTACCGGCAGGCCGTTGACGGTGACACTCGTTCCGCCAAGCGTTGTCGGAAAGGCTCCATCAGTTTGCGGCTGAGCCTGCTGCGTAGTGAATGCCAACGATCCTCCGAGGGCTACGGCAATACTGTCCGGCGCAACGGCCTTAGCCGTTGATGGTTCGTGACCGAGCGAGGCGCGGTTAAGAACAGTTATGTTTCCCGAAGCGGGCCGCGGCGGCGTTTCGCTTAAGTAAATTTCCGAGTTGTTCTCAAAAATCTCTTGTGAAACAGGGCCGGAAAGCAAACGCGGGAAGTTGAACGCGACGACCGAGCCATTGTCGTTCATTGAAGAGACGACTTCCGCAGTCGCACCGGATGCGTTCACGTTCGTGACGCGTCCAAAGGTTCCCGAAGGAATATCGAAGATATAAAGTTCAACGCTTGCATCCGAGTTATTGCCCTGGCCAGTTACGGTCCGTCGCGTAGCGAAGGAGATTTTAGTTCCGTCGCCGCTGATACTCGGGTGCAACGGTACGTCAACAGCGCGCGACGCCAAGCTCGTAATCTGGCGAGTCGTATTGTCGTTCCGTCCGTCATAGAGAAACACTTGGCTGGTGTTTGTAGCAGTCTGCGCGGACCAGACCACGCGAGTGCCGTCATCGCTAATCGCACGGCCATAGGCCAGGGCTAGCAATGGCGCATTGGCTGCAAGCGTTCGAACTGACGGCACGCCGGCGCGGTTCTGAAGCAGCAGATCACGATTCGCGCTGGCGGCGGCGACTCCGGCATCACGGATGTAGGCCACGTTCGCGCCGTTGCCGCTGAGCTTCGCGTCGCTGGCGCCCACGATTCCCGTTGAATTCGAAAGCTGAGTGAAGCTGAGGTTTATTGAGTCGTAAACAAAAATCTCAAGGTTACCATCGGCGTTCTGGTTTGCGAGGTCCCGATTTGAAGAGAAGGCGATGAAGCGGCCGTCGTCGGTAATCGAAGGCTGGAAGTTTCCGTCGACCGCCCGAGTTGAAATGTCGCGTGGGGAGGTATCAGTAACCTGGATAAGTCGCGCGCCCTCGTAAAGAAATATTTCGGAGTTCGCATCGCTGTTAGTTCCGAGCGGATTATCTTTCGAGGCAAAGGCGATGCGCGATCCGTCCTGGGAGATTGCCGGCGCGGGTGCGCGTGTTACGCCAAATTGGCCGAAAGTTGGCGGATCGACACCGACGTTGGCCCGAATCGCACGAAAGCCTTCCGCACCACCCGTGCCCGCGATATCTTCAGTGGATTCAAACGCGACTATGTGCCCATCGCCGCTGAGCGACGGATTGATGCTGATCCCAGTCTCACGCGTGTTGGTGATGCGACGCAGCGGAGACTGCATGCGCGCGCTCTGCCATACACTTGCGCCAACTGCTGCCGCCGCGAGGAACACGCAGATGAACCTGCTGTATCGACGTTGATGCATTCGAGAAACACAACTCGATTCGAGCGGGAGTTTAAGCGGATAGGCGGTCCGTTAGACTGGGATCAACCCCAGGGTTGGGTCTTCCCGGAAATGATCAGCGGCAGGTCTGTTAGAATAAAAGCCGGACGAAAATATCGATAAAGGACATGCTCGCATTTCCGAGAGCAGTCGGGAGCGCGCCCAATGCAGAGCCGCGAGCGGTAGCGAGCGTATGCTACGGTCAACAAGCAATTAGGACGTCCATGCGGATTCAACATTGAGTGCTTGCATCCGCTCGCTACCGCTCGCGGTTCTGCATCAGTTGCACTTCGAAGTTGAATCCGCGAGCACGGATTCTATCGTTGTCTCAAAGAAAGACAACCCCAGCGCTCGGGAAGCCAATCCGCGTCCTTTGCAAGAACAGTTGCATGAGTGGTGGAATTGTAAGTCGCATACAGGAGCTCAGTTGATGAAGATTTTGATCGGTGGGTCGCATGGCGTGGTCGGGACAGCCCTAATCAAATCGTTGGAAGCGCAAGGCCATGAGATCTTTCGTCTCGTGCGTCACGCCCCTGCCTCAAAAACGGAAGTTGAGTGGAGTCCTGATCGTTACAGCATCGCGCTGGCTCGTATTGAAGGTTTCGACGCCGTAGTGAATCTCGCCGGCGAAAGCATCGCCGAGGGACGTTGGACTGACGATAAGAAGCGCCGCATCCGTGAGAGCCGCGTGAAAGGCACCAAGCTGCTCGGCGATGCTTTGGCTAACCTAACGGTGCCGCCGAAAACTTTTGTTTGCGCTTCCGCCATCGGCTACTACGGGAATCGCGGCGACGAACTGTTGACGGAGGCGAGCGCGCCCGGGGATGGTTTTCTTTCTAAGGTTTGCGCTGAGTGGGAAGAGGCCACCGCGCTGGCGATGGAGAAGGGAATTCGCGTCGTGAACGCCCGGTTCGGGATCATCCTTGATACGAATGGCGGCGCACTAAAAAAGATGCTGCCGCCTTTTCGCATGGGGGTTGGCGGCAGGATTGGGAGCGGCAAGCAATGGATGAGTTGGATTGCACTTGATGATGTTGTTGGTGGGATCGAGTTCGCGCTGACGAACACATCGCTACGCGGGCCGGTTAATTTCGTAGCGCCAAATCCTGTAACTAATGCCGAGTTTACAAAGACGCTGGGTAAGGTGCTTTCGCGTCCGACTATCTTCCCGATACCGGCATTCGCGATCAAGTTGATGTTTGGAGAGATGGGAGAAGCCTTGTTGCTGGGTGGTCAACGCGTCGCACCAGAACGCTTGGCAGTCGAAGGATTTGAGTTTAGGTATTCTCAATTGGAAACGGCACTTCGTCACATCCTGGCAGAACCGGAGAGTTAGAGTATTCCTTTCATTAACACCGCGGCTTTAGCCCGGTGACCGTGATAGGTGAAAAACAAAGGAAACCGTTTAAACGGCAATTACATAGTTGACTCACCAGCATTTTCTCGTTTGTACTTTGGATAGCCTTCAGTGTTAGC
>DATNEI010000140.1:0-64843 GCA_035606795.1 Pyrinomonadaceae bacterium | reverse complement strand
TAACATCATGATCAGGCGCGACGGGATCGTGAAGGTGCTGGATTTTGGCCTCGCCAAGCTCGCGGAGCGTCTGCCAGAGTTCGTTGACACCGAAGCAGTGACTTCGATTCCGCTCAGGTCTGAACCTGGATCAGTCATCGGCACCGCGGTCTACATGTCGCCCGAGCAGGCGCGGGGCGTTCCCGTTGACGCGCGCACGGACATATTCAGCCTTGGCGTGATGCTGTACGAAATGGTCGCGCAGTGTCTGCCCTTCAAAGGGTCAGACATGATTGAGATTTTGGCTTCGATCTTGAGCAACAAAGAGCCTCTGCCGATCGCTCGTTACGCACCTGAAGCGCCGCCAGAACTGGAAAGGATTGTGGAAAAGGCGCTGGCGAAAGAACGTGAAGAGCGTTATCAGTCAGCGAAAGAACTGGCAATCGATCTGCGGTATTTGAAAAAGCGGCTCGACGTGGATGCTGAACTCAAGCGCAGCGCGCGGCATGAACCAGCTGCTCAGGCGACTCGTGAAATCCCTGCGACCGTCAAGACTGCACTTCCGGCTACGCCGCGGACGGCTGCATCTGCAAACGGATGGGAGTTCGCACAGCAGCTCAGGACTCACAAACGCGCCATCGCAATTGTAGCCGGCGTCGTTGTCTTGGCCGTGGTGCTCGGCATCGTTTGGTATTTCAAGCGGACGACGAGTGCGCCGCTGACTGAACGGGACACGATCGTGCTGGCCGACTTCGCCAACTCGACCGGCGATCCGGTTTTCGATGGCACGCTGAAACAGGCGTTGGCGGCGCAGCTGGAACAGTCGCCGTTCCTGAACATCTTTTCGGACCAGCGCGTGCGCGAAACGCTGCGCTTCATGAATCGTTCGCCGGATGAGCGCGTGACGAAAGAGATCGCCCGCGAAATTTGTCAGCGACAGGGGTTGAAAGCATTTCTCAGCGGCACGATTTCAACTCTTGGCAGTCACTATGTAATCACACTCGAAGCGACGAGCACGCAAACGGGAGACGCGATCGCCATCGATCAGGCGGAAGCTGACGGGAAAGAGGAGGTGATCTCTGCTCTCGGGACGGCGGCCACGAAGATGCGTGGGCATCTGGGCGAATCGTTGGCATCGATCCAAAAGTATGACGCGCCGATTTACGAGGCCACCACGTCTTCGCTGGATGCGCTCAAATTCTTTTCCATGGGTGTCGAACAGCAACTCAAAGGCAAGTACGTCGAAGCCATTCCTTTCTTCAAGCGAGCGACCGAGATCGATGCGAACTTTGCGCGCGCTTACGCCGCCATGTCGTCGATGTACTACAACACGCGGCAATATGATCTGGCCGCCGAGGCTTCGCGCAAAGCGTATGACTTGCGTGATCGTGTCGGCGAATACGAAAAGCTCTACATCACCCAGGTTTATTACGACAACGTCACGGGCGAACTGGATAAGTACCTGCAAACCCTGGAGCTGTGGAAGCGGACTTATCCACGGGACAGCGTTCCGCACAACAATCTCGCGGTGAAATACACTGAGCTCGGGCAATTCGATAAAGGCCTGGAAGAAGCGCGCGAAGCCATCCGCCTGAATCCAAACTCAGCTTCGGGTCATTCAATCCTGGCGACGTGTTTTGTTGGTCTGAATCGTTTCGATGAAGCGAAGGAGATCATTCGCAAGGCGCTTTCGCAAAAGCTCGAAAACTTGAGAATGCATCAGAACCTCTACCGGATGGCCTTCGTACAAGGCGATGCCAGCGCGATGCAACAGGAAATTGACTGGGCCAAAGGTAAGCCGGAAGAATATGCGGCCCAAACCTGGCAAGCCGATAGCGCGGCGTTTTCCGGCCAGTTGCGCAAGGCGCAGGAGTTTTCGCAGCGCGCGTTCGATCTGGCGCAACAACGCGAACTCAAGGAAGTTGCCGCGCAGATTCTCGCCGGGTCGACCTTGCGGGACGCGCAATTCGGGAACTGTGCAAAAGTTAAGGAGCAGGGATCAAAGGCGCTGGCGCTTTCACACGATCGGATGACGCTTTCGCTGACCGCGAATGCGTTTGCGATTTGCGGCGATGCCAGTCAAACGAATTCCATCGTCGATGAATTGAGTAAGCGCTTTCCGACCGACACGCTGGTCAATGAACAGCGGATACCTTTGATTCAGAGTCATCTCGCTTTGCGCAACAACAATTCGGGACAGTCACTACAGTTGCTGGAAACAACTCGCACGCACCTCAGTTACCTGCTCTTCCCGATTGCATACTTGCGCGGTCAGGCGTATCTCAGCGACAAGAAGGGCGCAGAGGCTACGGCGCAGTTTCAGGAAATCATCGATCACCGCGGTTGGTCTTCACTCTCCTACTTTTATCCGTTCGCGCAGATCGGTTTGGCGCGCGCGGCCACACTTCAGGGTGACACCGTCACGGCACGCAAGGCATATCAGGATTTTCTGGCCAGCTGGAAAGATGCCGATCCGGAACTCACGCTCTTGATCGACGCGCGAAAAGAATACGAGAAGCTTAAGTGAGTCCGCGGAATACGCGAACTATGAATTGCCAGTTTTCTATGAATTGCCACTAGCTTTAGCTAGTGGACAATAGGGCCTAAAACAAAAGGCTTTAGCCGAACTCTCAAAAAACCGATCTTCCCAATGGCTTTAGCCGAAGGCGGCAAGAAAACCCTTCTCTTGTTTTTGGTTGAGTCTATATAACATTCACGCTAGAAAGACAGTTTAGACTTAGGATTCCCACTTATGCCCTGGGTACGCGTCTGGAATACATTTTGTTTGGTCGACAAAGGATCGCGCGCCCTTCCTCAAGGACAACATCCGCCCGAAGGTGTTCCAACACATCCGCGACAACGCCAGACAAAAGGACATTCACATTGATTTCATCAATGGATATATAGACCATGTTCATTGCTTGATCTCACTTGGCACGAACCAAACCATTGAGAAAATGATGCAGCTGATCAAAGGTGAGTCATCATTCTGGATAAACAAGAACGGTCTATGCAAAACGAAATTCGGCTGGCAAGAAGAGTACTTTGCAGTGTCCGTCAGCGAGACAAACGTGGCTGGAGTAAGAAAGTATATCGCCAGTCAGGAAGAACATCATCGGACAAACAGTTTTGATGATGAATTCGAAGGATTCATGAACGAGCGGGCTTTCAGAGATTTAAAGATTCTCAGGAGTAGTTTTCGAGAATTGGAGTAATTATTCTTTCAAGTTCGGCTAAAGCCGGCATTCAATGGGATTTCCTTTCCCACTAGCTGAAGCTAGTGGCAAGTTAGCGAACAGCAAGTTAGCGAACGGCAAATCATGCAGTCGCAGGACTGAACAGCCCGCGCACCTTTCGATAGACCGTGCGAAAGAACCTCAGCACGCGCGGCAGAATCCAAAGCGACAGCGCCAGCCCCGCGCCGATCACAAAGAACACCAGCACCGGAAGAAACAAGGCGAGCACAATCGACACTACGACCAGGACATCTTCTGCGAGGCTAAGGGCAATGTTCGAGAAGGGTTCCGGACTCGCGTTTACCAGGGCGCGCAGCGACGCCTTCGTTCCATGAGAACTCAAGGCCAAACTCCCACCGACAAGCAGCGCGATTACCTGGACACTGCGATCAAAGTCTCCAAATGCCGTCGCCGCGATTACCGCGCCCGCGGGAATGCGAATGAACGTGTGAATGACGTCCCAGACGCTATCGACTACCGGAACTTTGTCGGCAATGAATTCCACAACGAACAAGAACAGCGCGACTCCAATCACCCACCAATTGGTCACCACGTCGAGTTCGCCCGGCAGCTTCAAATGAGCAAAGCGTCCCAGCAGCCCGAGCGTCGCGACCGCTGCATACAGATTGATTCCCGAAACCCACGACGCGCCCAGACTGACTGCCAAGGTTGAGATGAAATCCATTGCCGGTAATTATACGCGCCCGCGCCGGACGAAGTTCGTCAACGACGCGCCATTAGAGCCAGCAAATCGCTCAATATCACGCTGGTTAAGCCCTTCGAAGTCAGATAGAATCCCGGGACTTTTTGGCGAACCTTTTCTTTCAATCATTGGAGGTATTCATGCAGCCGTTACGGAAAAAAGCCTTTGCACTGATTCTGTTCTTATTCTGCGCTGCCGCGGTCTATCCGCAGCAGACGGCGACTCAAACTGATCCGAGCACGCTCACGCTCGATTCGATCTTTACTTATCGCGCGCAATTTCCTAACTCGCTTCAGTGGGAGGCCGGCGGCAAAGGCTACCTGGTGCTGGAGCCTTCCGGTAAGGGCGATGCGCAGGACATCGTTCGCTATGAAGCGACCACTGGGCAGAAGACGATCCTGGTGCCCGTGGACAAGCTAATGCCTGCAGAGACAAAAGTGCCGCTGGTGGTTGAATCGTTCGACATCAGTGCCGACACGAAGAAGCTCTTGCTCTTCACCAATACAGAACGCGTCTGGCGCAGCAACACGCGCGGCGATTATTGGGTCTTCGACCTGGCGAGCGGAAAGCTGCAGAAGCTGGGCGGTAACGCGCCGGCCTCCAGTTTGATGTTCGCGAAGTTCTCGCCGGACAGCACCCGGGCCGGTTATGTGCGCGGAAATAATATTTACGTAGAGAACCTCAGCGATTCGAAAGTCACGCAGCTAACCACCGACGGCACAGTTCATTTGATCAACGGCACTTTTGACTGGGTGTATGAAGAAGAACTCTTCTGCCGGGACGGTTGGCGTTGGAGTCCCGACGGAAAACGGATCGCTTACTGGCAGCTGAACTCAGAAGGCGTGAAGGAATTCAAACTGATCAACGATACCGAAGGTTTGTATCCGGTGATCACGAGTTTTCCTTATCCGAAAGCCGGGGAAACCAATTCCGCCGCGCGCGTCGGTGTCATCAGTGCGACCGGTGGGAAAACGACCTGGTTCGATGTGCCGGGCGATCCGCGCAACAACTATTTGCCGCGCATGGAATGGGCCGCCAATTCCGATGAAGTGGTCATTCAACAACTCAATCGCCTGCAAAATACCGACACGTTGATGATGGGCGACGCGCGCACCGGCAAAGTGCGAACCGTCATGGTCGAAAAAGACGAAGCGTGGCTGGATATAGGATTTTTCGATGTTGATTGGGACAAGCATGGTTTGGCGCGCGGTGACGTCGAATGGATCGACGGCGGCAAAAGATTTTTGTGGGCCAGCGAGCGGAACGGCTGGCATCACGTGTACTCGATTGCCCGCGATGGCAGCGACGCCCGCGACATCACGCCGGGAGATTTCGATGTCATCAGCGTCAGCGAAGTCGACGGCGCGCATGGCCGGCTGCTCTTTGACGCTTCGCCTGAGAATGCTACCCAGCGATATCTGTTTCAAGCGCCTTTGGATGGCGCCGGTAAGCCTGAGAGAGTCTCGCCCGCGAACCAACCCGGCACGCACAACTACGACATTGCGCCCTCCGGCGATCTGGCCATTCACACTTACTCAACGTTCAGCACGCCGCCCGTCTTTGAGGTAGTGAGCTTGCCCCAGCACGCGACGGTGCGCACCTTGATTGACAACCACGAGCTGAAAGAACGCGTCGCGCAACTTAAAAAAGGCCCGCAGGAATTTTTCCGCGTGGACATCGGCGAGGGCGTGCAACTGGATGGCTGGATGATCAAGCCGCCCGACTTTGATGCGAGCAAACGCTACCCGGTCCTCTTCTATGCCTATACTGAGCCGGCCGGACAAACAGTTCTCGACCAGTGGCAAGGCTTCAACTTTATGTGGCACCTGATGCTGGCCCAGCATGGTTACGTCGTCATGAGTGTCGACAATCGCGGCACGCCGGCCCCGCGCGGACGCGCCTGGCGCAAGATTATCTATCGCAAAGCAGGCATCGTGAATTCGCAGGATCAAGCCAGTGCCGTGAAGGCTATCGACAAATGGCCATTTGTCGACAGCTCACGCATCGCCATTTGGGGATGGAGCGGCGGCGGCTCGGCCACCCTGAACGCCATGTTTCGTTACCCTGACGTCTATAGCGTCGGGATGTCAGTCGCGCCAGTTCCCGACCTTCGTTACTACGACACGATCTATCAGGAACGGTATTGCGCGCTGCCACAGGAGCATCCGGAAGAATACAAGCTGAGTTCGCCAATTACCTTTGCGTCACAGTTACGCGGCCAGCTTCTGGTTGTGCACGGCTCCGGCGACGACAACGTTCACTATCAGGGAACGGAAAGTCTGGTGAATGCGCTGGTCGCCGCCAACAAGCCATTCACGATGATGGTCTATCCGAACCGTTCGCACGGCATCTATGAGGGCCCCGGCACACGCCGTCATCTGTATGGACTATTGACGCGCTTTCTTGAGGAGAAGCTTCCGGCTGGCGGTCGCTAACCCTTACCTTTTGAGGAGGAAAAAATGGCACTAACAAATACGTTGGCAGGCAGAAGTCTCGGGATGCTCTTGTTGGGTCTCTGGCTGATTCTTACCGGGCTCTTGCCGTTGCTCAGTATCAGAGTCTCTTCGACAGTCACTACGGGCTTAGCGGTCCTCGGAATAATCGCCGGCATTCTGATCTTGCTCAGACGCTGAAGCTTTAAACGGTCATACAGAAGATGAGCCTCGCCGCGGGCACCAAACTCGGCCGTTACGAAATCCGCTCGAAGCTTGGCGAGGGCGGAATGGGCGAGGTGTATCTGGCGGAAGATTCGCAACTTCGGCGTCGAGTGGCATTGAAGATATTGCCCGTCGATCTTGCGTCGAATCAAGATCGAATGCGGCGCTTTATTCAAGAGGCGCAGGCTGCTGCTGCACTCAATCATCCGAACATCGCCACCATCCATGAAATAGGCGAGAGTGACGGTGTGAACTTCATCGCCATGGAGTTTATCGACGGCTGCACGCTACATAAATTGATTCATGGCAAACCGACAGAGATGTCAAAGCTCTTGCGCTATCTGCAGCACGTAGCCGAAGGTCTGGCAAAAGCTCACGGCGCGGGAATTGTTCATCGCGATCTCAAACCCGACAACATCATGATTACGCGTGAGGGTCACCCGAAGATTCTTGATTTTGGTCTCGCGAAATTGATCGAGCAACGGCCCCTGCCTGGTGGTGATTCGAGTGAAATAGCAACCGCCGTGATACCGCAGCACTCAAGCCCCGGCACCGTTATGGGTACGGTCGGTTACATGTCGCCGGAACAAGCCCAGGGCAAGACGAAAGAAATCGATCAGCGTTCTGACATCTTTTCATTCGGCTGCATCCTGTTTGAAGCGGCTACCGGCAAGAAACCTTTCACAGGCGATTCCGTCATTAAGTCGCTGCACATGGTCATCTATGAACCAGCGCTGACTATCTCTGATCTCAATCCGTCTGCGCCGCCAGACTTACAAAGGATCGTGCGGCGTTGTCTCGAAAAAGACCCTGAGGAGCGATATCAATCAATCAAAGAAGTCGCGATTGAATTAAAACAGTTGCGCCGCGATTTGGCCGGAGCGGCGTTTGATACGACTGTGCCTCCGCCCCCAAAGACGGACGCGCCCGGGGCGCCGGCGACTGAGAGCAGATCTCAGCAAAGCTTCGGCGCAGGCGCCGGCATCCCAGCGACATCGCTTTCAACGCGAGCATCAAGCGCGGAATACCTTGTCTCCGGCATCAAACGGCACAAATTAATTTCCGCGATCGTAGTCCTGATGATTGTGGCCGGTGCGATTCTTGGCCGCTGGTATTTTCATGCACGCGATACGGAAGTCGCGATTGAATCTATCGCCGTGCTGCCGTTCGTCAATCAGAATCACGATCCTGAATCGGAGTATCTTTCAGACGGCGTGACTGAGAGCATCATAAATAGTCTAACGCAGCTTCCGAATCTGAAAGTGATCGCGCGCAGTTCTGTCTTTCGATACAAAGGGAAAGAATCCGATCCGCTGACGGCGGGGAAAGAACTGGGTGTGCGCGCAGTTCTCACCGGCCGCATCCTGCAGCGCGGCGACAATCTGACTATTAGTACCGAGTTGGTTGATGTGCGCGACAACAAGCAGCTCTGGGGCGAGCAGTACAGCGAGAAAATTTCCGATCTGCTTTCAGTGCAACGCGAGATCGCGAGCAAGATCACCGCTAACCTGCGGCTGAAGCTTTCCGGCGAACAACAAAACCTCGTCGCCAAGCATTACACCGATAATCCGGAAGCTTACCAGCTTTATTTGAAAGGCCGATTCTATTGGAACAAGCGATCTGCGGACGGTTTCAAGAAAGCGAGTGAACAGTTTCAGCAGGCCGTGGATAAGGATCCGAGTTTTGCTCTTGCTTACGTGGGATTGGCCGACTGCTACTCTGTGAGCGAACAATACGCCGGCGTCCCATCGAGCGAGGCGCTGCCGAAAGCGAGAGCCGCCGCCCTGCGCGCCCTCCAGATTGACGACTCGCTGGCGGAAGCGCACGCGTCCCTCGGGCTTATCAATGAGCACTCGGGGCAGTTTGCCGACTCTGAAAAAGAGTACAAACGCGCGATCGAGCTTAATCCGAATTATCCAACTGTGCACCACTGGTATGCTCTCTTACTTGCCGTGACTGGGCGTGACGGAATGGCGGAGGTCAAGCGGGCGCAGCAGCTCGATCCTCTCTCGGCAGTAATCGCCGCCAACGTTGGGAATCACTACTTTTGGAGAGGCGATCTCAATGCTGCCGCCGAGGAGTATAAAAAGGCCATTGAGCTTAACCCCAACCTTGGTTTAGCCCGTAGCTTCCTGGGTTTGACCTATCTGAAACAAGGAAGAGAGCAGGAAGCCATGGCCCAGTTACAGAAGGGTGTCGAGGTGACCGGAAGAGCGAGCCAGGAACTCGGCTCGCTCGGATACGGTTATGGAGTCATGGGCAACCGTGCTGAGGCAATGGCCGTGTTGCGAGAACTGGAGGAGAAGTATGCCAGACGTGAGTCGCCCGGGTTGTACCTTGCAGAGGTGTACGCCGGCCTGGGAGAGAAGGATCAAGCATTCGCCTGGCTCGAAAAGGACTTTCAAGCGCGATCGAGCCTCTTGAATCTTCTTAATTTTTTTCCGTTAGACCCGCTTCGGGATGACCCACGCTACACAGACTTGTTGCGGCGCATCGGGCTGAGGCCGTAAATCGATTTTGCTTGGAGCCGGCAGTAAAACTTGGCCGCTACGAGATCCGCTTGAACCTGGGCGAGGCAGAATCGGTGAAGTCCAATCAAAGAGAATGAAACGCTGTCCCCAATGTAATCGCGTCGAGACTGACGCAGCGCGAAGTTTTGTCGTATCGATGGCGTCACCCTCGTTGACGATTCGTCTGCGATTGGAAGTGTCAGAGGCGCTGGGAGCGCGGACGTCCTCGTCCGCAAACGCTGGATAGCGAACGTAAGAGTTCCAGGACATCCTCAGCAGGCGTTGCGCCTGATAAATGAGGCGGACGACGACATCCGCGCTCCCAGCAGTCAATTGCCCGGTTAAATTGGGATGGGCTTTATGAGAAAGGCCGACTTGGATAGAATCGCCGCGATTCTCTAACGCCGCTTTCTGGAGGAAGCCGATGTCACGCCTGATTACGCTGGCGAATGTCCTCGCGTTGGCTTTGACGATTCCTGTCTGCGCGCAAGACCGCGCGACTTTCACAGTCGGCACCGCCACGGCGGGGCGTGGACAAAAAGTTACCGGCACAATCGAAGTTCCCGCCGGCAGCGATGGCGCGTTGAGTATCCCCGTTGCCGTCGTTCACGGCGCGAAACCCGGACCGGTGTTGGCAATTGTCGCGGGCTCGCACGGCACTGAATACACTTCGATAATCGCACTCGAGAAACTGATCCCCATGCTGAATCCCAGCGAGATTTCCGGCACGGTGATTATCGTTCCGCTCATCAACATCCAGTCGTTCGAGCAGAAAGTGCCGCATGTTAATCCCGTCGACAAGAAGAGCATGAACCGCTTTTATCCGGGCAAGCTGGACGGCACGCAGACTGAGCGCGCTTCGTATTTAATCACGAAAGAAGTGGTTGAAAAGTGCGATCACCTCATCGATTTGCACGGCGGCGATCTCGACGAAAGCCTACGACCCTACAGTTATTGGACGAAGACCGGCAACGAAAAGCAGGATCAGACTTCGCGTGAAATGGTGCTCGCGTTCGGTCTCGATCACATCATCATCTCCGCTGACCGGCCGAAAGATCCGCAGGCTTCACGTTATCTCGAAAACACGGCGAGCACGCGCGGCAAGCCTTCGATTACCGCTGAAGCCGGATACGCAGGAACGGTCGAAACAGACGATCTGAATGCGCTCATCAACGGTTGCCTGAACGTCATGCGCTATTTGAAGATGCTGCCGGGTCAGCCGGCAATCGTTGAGCATCCGGTCTGGATCGAAAAAGTTGTGACTGTAGCCAGCGAACAGACGGGAATGTTCTATCCGCTGGTTAAGCGCGGCACCTACGTTGAGCAGGGAATGAAAATCGGTTACGTCACAGACTACATTGGCAAGACTGTCTTCGAAGCCCGCGCGCCGGTGGCCGGAATAGTTCTTTACGTTTGCGCTGTGCCCTCGATGACCAGGGGCGCGACGATCGCCAACCTCGGCGTAGTGGGAAAGCAGTGATCGAACCGGTCTTAGTCAATTCCGGGGAAGGAGAAACTAATTCCATGGCAGATCCACTGGATAGCTTTGAACACGTGGTTGTTCTGATGCTCGAGAATCGTCCGTTTGATAACTTGCTGGGCTATCTTTACCAGAATGGAGTTCCGCCGGGTAAGCAATTCGCAGGGGTTGTGGGCAACAACCTATCTAATCCGGACGTGAACGGCGATCCAGTTCCGGTATCGGCCGGTCTCGATTTTCATCAACCCTATCCCGATCCGGGCGAGGATTTTGATCATGTCACGGCGCAACTTTTCTCCGGCGCTCCTCCTACAGGCGTTCCGCAGATGCAGGGCTTCGTGAAGGACTACTACAGCGTACTAACAGCGTTGCCGGGATGGACGGGTTCAGCTGCGGCGCAAAGCCAGGTAATCATGCATTGCTTTCCGCCCAGCTCCGTCCCAGTGCTTAGTGGCCTGGCGCAACAGTTCGCCGTCTTTGATCATTGGTTTTGTGCGGTGCCAAGTCAGACCTGGTGTAACCGTGCGTTCTGGCACGCTGCGACTTCCTGGGGTTGGGTCAACAATCCTCCGCTTGATGGCGATGCTCCCTGGGACCTGGACAGCTGGGCAGTCTACAGCCAGGGGTCAACTATCTTTGATTTGCTCGAAGCAAAGTTCGGAATAGGTAGCTGGTGCGTCTACGAGGATCTGGCCGTCGGTCTGACCAAGCTTATTCATTGGGGCAGCTTGAAGGACAAAGAAGGAAGTGACTACTTCCGTTATTTCGAAGGCGGAAGACCCTTCTTCAAAAACTTCTTTTACGATTGCGCACACGGCCGATTGCCGAAATACTCGTTCATCGAACCGCACTTCATAAACTTTTTCGAAGATGTAATCTGGCACGACGACATGCATCCGTCTTCGTTCGATTCAACGCTGTATTCGGACGGCGGACCCGGTAGTGTGTTGCTGGGCGATCAGATTATTTGGAAAGTGTATCAGGCGATTCGCAGTTCCAACTCTGCCGGCGGTAACAATTGGCAGAATACCCTTCTGATCATTACGTTCGACGAACACGGCGGCGGCTTTGATCATATTTCTCCGCCGGCGATTACTTCACCTGACCCGGCGGATTTCAATACCGGCATGGGGCAGGAAGGGTTCAATTTCGAACGGCTCGGGGTTCGGGTGCCGATGGTTATGGTGTCGGCAAACATTGCTGAGAACACCATTGTCAATAGTCCCATGAACCACAATTCTTTCTTGCAGACGATGGCTCAAAAGTGGGAGCTGCCGTCGCTGGGACCCAGGCAGGACAGCTCTCCGCCGTTTACTGAGGTATTTAGTTCCAGCTCCCGTTCTTTGGACACGTGGCCGAACTGGACTGTCTATCCCGGACCCGCGTCGACGCTGGATGAAGCACAGATGCGCATAGTTGATCCGGCCAACGCGCCACTCAACCCCCTGCAACAGTCCATCATCGACGCGATTCGCGAGTTTTATGCCGGCGATCCGGCGGTGGCCGCATTTGCCGATAGGGTCATCGAAACCGCAGGCGACGCGAAAGAGTTTCTTGAGCAGGCGGAAAAGCTACGTCATCCCAACGTCCTCCGTGCCGTTTAACCGAGGCATGAATACCCCGGTTGATTCGTTCGCCAATCGCTCAAAGCAGTCCCGACTTTTGCACAGGGCTGGTGAACACCGTTTAGGGAAAGCGCCAGTTCGGCCACACGCCTGAGCAGATCATCAAGGGATTTGTTTGAGAACTCGCCGCCGGCGTGATAGCTGTGGTCTTAATCACCGGATTCAAATAAGATACGCCCCGCCATTTTCAGACGCTGAGTTCCTTTTCAAATCCTGCAGTGACCTTATCACCCGGCACAAAACTCGGCCGCTACGAAATCCGCTCAAAGATCGGCGAAGGCGGAATGGGCGAAGTGTATCGCGCTTACGACGAGGCGATGCATCGCGACGTGGCGATCAAAGTCTTGCCCGCGGCACTAACCAGCGACAAAGAACGACTGGCGCGATTCGAACAGGAAGCGCACACCGCAGGCTCGCTGAATCATCCAAACATTCTGGTTATTCACCACATCGAGACGCACGAGGGCGCGCCCTACATCGTTTCGGAATTGCTCGAAGGCGACACCCTGCGTGACCGCATGGGGGGTGTGGCGCTGTCGCAACGAAAAGCCATCGATTACGCGTTGCAAGTTACCCACGGACTGGCAGCCGCACACGAAAAAGGAATCGTTCATCGCGACCTGAAACCTGAGAACATCTTCATCACGAAAGACGGCCGCGTGAAGATTCTCGATTTTGGACTGGCCAAACTGGCCGGTACGGATGGCAGTCAGACGCAGACAGAAGTTCCCACGCGACGCGTCAACACCGATCCCGGCATGATCATGGGAACGATAGGTTACATGTCGCCGGAGCAGGTGCGGGGCAAGGCTGCCGATCATCGCTCAGACATTTTTTCTTTCGGCGCGATTCTTTACGAGATGCTTTCCGGCCGGCGCGCATTTCGCGGCGAATCAACAGCCGACACTATCAGCTCGATTCTGCGAGAAGATCCACCCGATCTTTCTTCGACCAATCGCAACATCAACCCGGCGCTGGAACGCGTCGTCAACCATTGCCTCGAAAAGAATCCGGAAGAACGATTCAACTCAGCGCGCGATCTGGCGTTCGCGCTCGAAGCTGTTTCCGGGCCGGCCACAGGTTCCGGCGATACCGCGACGATTCTGGCGAAACTGCCTGTGGCCAAAACCAACCGCAGCGTTTTCATTCCGTGGGCCATCGCGGCGCTACTGCTCATTGCCTGCGCGGCGCTCGCGCTGCTTTACTTCTGGCCGCGACCGGTGGACAAACGCGCAATCAGTTTCGCCATTGAAATTCCCGACAAGGCTGATATTGGAGACGCAGCTATTTCGCCCGATGGGCAGCTGATAGTTTTCGAGGCGAGCATTGACGGGAAATCCACCCTTTTTCTTCGCTCGCTAGACTCAATCGAGCTGAAAGGCTTGCCGGGCACTGACGGTGCTTATCTGCCATTCTGGTCACCCGATAGCCGTTACATCGGATTTTTTGCCGATGGCAAGCTCAAAAAGATCGATGTGAATGGCGCTTCGACCCAAACGATTTGCGACTCGGGAGGTTCTTCGGGTGGAACATGGAATCGCGACGGCGTAATCCTTTTTAGTTCGCAAGGTCAGCCCCTGCAACGAGTCGCAGCGGCCGGTGGCGCGCCGACTGCTGCGCTGCCATTGGAACCAAAGGCGATCCAGCATGACTATCCGCTGTTTCTTCCTGACGGCCGCCATTTTTTGTATTGCTCATGGGATGGTAACCCCTCGTCGACAGATTTTTACGTGGGCGGGCTCGACGGAACACGTCGCGAGCTTTTCATCGTTAATTCGAACGTCGGGTATGCGGCTTCGGGATATTTGCTGTTCGCGCGCAACAACACGCTGATGGCCCAGGCGTTCGACGCCTCAAAACTGGTGTTAAGCGGCGAGCCTTTCCCTGTATTAGAGCAAATGGCTTTTGACTCAGGCAGCAGTTATGCGTATTTCTCGGTCGCGGAAAACGGCTCACTCGTTTTCAGGAAAAGCAGCGATAACGGACGTCAGTTGATTTGGATCGATCGCAGCGGCAAACAGATCGGGCCGGTAGGGCCTGGGGGTGCTTACAACGACGTTATGTTGTCACCTGACCAGACGAGGGCAGCGGTGCAGAAAATTGATGGCGCCAATAGCGACGTCTGGATCATGGACCTCGCGCGTGGCGCGCCGCTGCGATTCACCTTCGGCGAAACCACCGAAGACAATCCGTCATGGTCGCCCGATGGTAAGTATCTGATCTACACGTCAACGGACGCGGGCAATCACACCACCTTCTTTCGAAAGGCTTCGAGCGGTGGTGGTAACGAAGAAAAAATTTATGCGACGGATGCGGCGGTCGATGATGGCACGGATTGGTCAGGCGACGGCAAGACTCTTCTGTTTGAACAGGGTGGGGCGAAGACCCTGCAGGACGTTTGGGTGTTGCCGCTTGACGGCAGCGGGAGCGCTCACGCGCTCCTAAACTCGCAATTCAGTGAATATCATCCTCGTTTCTCACCCGACGGCCGCTGGTTCGCTTATGTCTCCAATGAATCCGGGCGCGCGGAAGTCTATGTTCAGACGTTCCCACTATCGGGTGGTAAATGGCAGGTCTCGACCGGCGGCGGCGCTCAACCGCGCTGGCGGCGTGACGGTAAAGAGCTCTACTTCATCGCGCCCGACCGAAAGCTGATGGCCGTTGACGTCAAGCTCGGGCAGACGATCGAAATGGGCACGCCCAAGCCGCTATTCCAAACGCAGGTGTCGAGCTTCGGTTCTCCGAATCGGTACGACGTGTCGGCCGATGGTCAGAAGTTCCTGGTCAATTCAACTGTTCAGGACACGAGTCACGCGCCGTTGATCGTGATCTTGAATTGGGCGGCGGGAATAAAGAAATAGCAAAACTGGATCGATGGCAAAACGCGACGATGACATTGATTCCCTGTTCAAGCTTCCGTTAACCGAATTCATCGGCGCACGCAAGACGCTCGCTGCCCGACTGAAAAAGAGCGGGGACAGAGATGAGGCGCAGCACGTCAGCGCTCTGACCAAGCCATCGGTCTCGGCGTGGACCGTGAATCAACTCTATTGGCAGCATCGCGACGATTTCGATGAGCTGGTCGCGACGGGTCAGCGATTTCGCAAGGCCCAGGGCTCCGGCAAGATGGTCAACATGCGAGAAGCTCTCGAGGCGCGACGTGAAGCGCTGGCGAGCCTGTCGGACTTGGCCACGGAAATCTTGCGCGCTGCCGGTCACAATCCGTCTTTGGATACACTGCGGCGGATTACCAGCACGCTCGAAGCATTGTCGGCCTCGACCTCTTCCGACGGTCCGAGGCCGGGGCGATTGACCGACGATGTCGATCCGCCGGGCTTTGATTCATTCGGCTCGTTCACTCCAACTCCAGTAACTACCAGCCGTCCCGCGAAAACGGCGCAGGTCAGCTCTGCAAAGAAGTCAGTCAAAGATTCCGCGCAGAAGAAGCAAAAGGCATCCGCAGCGGTTGAGGCACACCGGCGCGAAGCACGGCAGGGGCGGATAGATGCTGCGAAAGTTTCTCTCCAGAATGCGAAGAAGGCCCTGACTGCTGCGCAGTCTCAGGCAAAGAGTTTGGAGGCCGCGCAGAAAAGAGCTGAAGCGGGTGCGCAGGAAGCTGAGAGGCAGAAACATCAGGTGGAGGAACGGTTGAAGAAAGCAACCGTCGCATCTGAAGAAGCAGCCAAACGCGCCCAGAGCATCGTCAGGGAATTGTCAGAAACAACTGATGCTGTGGCCCAGGCGAAGCGCGATGTGGAGATGGCCACCCGCGAACTTGAAGCATCGTTTCGCGAATCTCCAAAATGAGACGGGCGCCGGATCCCAGATCGGAATCGGCAAAGCGTGGGTCTTTGCCCATGAGATTATCATTGAATCGCGTCGCTGAAGTGCTCCCACAAATGCTCGTCCGCGATAGCGGACGGGGTGAAAATAGCCCGGCGCTTCAGCGCTGGGATCAGAGCGTGAAACGATCGCAAGTCCGTGAAACGGACGACAGAGGTTTGAAATCCCCAGCGTAATTCTGTCGCCCGCTTCGCGGCTGCCTTATCGTCCGCGAAGCGGACGAAATGAAAATAGCCCAGCGCAGAACGGCTTACTTTTGGCAAAGTACGCTCAGGCGTTATCACTTCGCCGGTCCGAGCAATTGATCGACTTCAGCGCTGACTGCATCGAATTCTTTCTTCAACACTGCATACCGTTCAATTGCATCACGTCCGATTTTCTGATCGACGTTCGCAGTCATGCTCGCGAGATACGTGATGTGGGCTTGTAGGCCTGGCTTGCCGTAACGAACGGGCTCACTCAAGAGTTTGGCGGCCACGGCTTTCAAACGCGCCGCACTTTCGCCATCGCCGTTTCCGGCCGTCGTCGAATTTCTCTGTGCTTCACGCACCCGCGCGACCAGCCGATTGACACCATTCACCAGCGCACGCATGCGCATGTTGTGTTCGTACTGCTCCTGCAAGTCAGCGACAGTGACGCCGTCGGCGGCCACGCGCGGATCGATCAGCACGTTGAAAGTTTGGGTTTGGTTGGTCGTGCCGAAATTAACGCGCGACTGATATTGGCCGGGAGGAACAATCACGCCGTCTTTGTTTCGCAAGTCCCAAACGACGCGATTCATTCCGGCATTCTTGGTGACGCGCGGCGGTGGCGGACCGAATCGCCGCGCCGGAGAGGCATCGGGATCGTCCGATTGCCCTGCGTCTCCACGAGCTGGGCGATCGGCGCTGGTGGTCTCGCTGCTATAAGAATTCAGCACGGCACCCTTCGCGTCGAGAATGTCTATCGAAACCGGCGCACTGGACGCTGCCGGCAGATAATATTCAATCGCGGGTCCCAGATTCGCCGGCGCTACCCGCGTGCGATATCCATCACGCGGCTTGAACAGATGTGGTTCAGTCGCTGCTATCTGGATCGGCGTCGGGCCCCGATAGAATGTCAGCTGACGCAACGAGCTGATGTTGTCCATGATCCAGAAGGCGCGGCC
Source organism: Pyrinomonadaceae bacterium (assembly GCA_035606795.1). Lineage (GTDB taxonomy): Bacteria > Acidobacteriota > Blastocatellia > Pyrinomonadales > Pyrinomonadaceae > UBA11740. The sequence continues at coordinate 47,663 of DATNEI010000140.1, read as the reverse complement.
TTGCGTCGAGACAATCAGATCGTTGTGATGAATCTTAATGTCGGTCACCGGAACGTTCGGCAGATTCAATTGAAACGACTGCCAGTGCGCGCCGTTGTCGAACGATATGAACATGCCGAATTCGGCGCCTGCGTATAGCAATCCTTCTCGAGCCGGATCTTCGCGCACCACACGCGTCGGCCAATCCGCCGGGACGCCGTTCTTACCATCAGTCAGTCGCTTCCACGTTTTTCCGTAATCGTTCGTCACATAAATGTAAGGCTCGTAATCACCCAGCAGATAACGATAGACCGCGTAATAGGCTGAGCCCTTGCGATGCGGCGAAGGCTCGATGTACTGCACGCGGCCGCCTTTCGGTAAATCAGGCGGGGTCACGTCAGTCCACGTCTTGCCGTTGTTCCGCGTGACGGAAAACGGCCCATCGTTCGAGCCGGTCCAAATCACGCCTTTCTCAAGCGGCGACTCAGCAATCGCGTAAAGTGTTGAATAGAACTCTTCGCCGGTAACATCACGCGTGATGGGCTCGCCACTCGCGCCCTGACAACACTCAGGATGCGCGGTTAAGTCGGGCGAAATCTTTTCCCAGGTGACGCCGCGGTCGCGTGAGCGATGCACATACTGCGAACCGTAGTACAACACGTCGGGATCGTGCGGCGACGTGGCCATCGGCGAGACGCGCTGAAATCGATAGATAAGATCGCTCGCCGGATTCCCATAGAGCGATTGCCCGCCCACCCAGTAACTCTTTTCCTGGCCCACACTCAGATTCATCACGCCGTACTGGCCTTTGCACGATCCGTAAACGATATTCGGATCGCGCGGGTGCGGCATAATCGGCCCAGTCTCGCAGCCGGGACCGACACGCCAATCATTCTGGTTGTAGGGATCTGCCTGCGAAGAAATAATGACCGTGGTGTTGTCCTGCTGCGCACCGTAAAGCTTGTAAGGAAATTGATCGTCAAGCCAGACGCCATAAATCTCTGCCGTGGGCTGATTCATCTGGCTCGACCACGTGCGGCCGCCGTCGTATGAAACGTTCGCGCCGCCGTCGTTGGACTGAATCATGATGTTTCCATCTTTGGGGCTGATCCAGATGTCGTGGTTGTCGCCGTGCGGCGTGCGAAAAGTTGAGAACGTTTTTCCGCCGTCGGTTGATTTCCAGAATCCTTCGGCGCCGGTGTAAACCACGTCGGCATTCGTCGGGTCAGCGCCCAGCGCGACGTAATAAAAAGGACGTTGGATCATCGCCGCCGCGATCTGTGCCGGTTGGGAATTCATCGCTACCCAGCTTTGGCCGGCATCGTCGGAACGGTAAAGCCCACCGCCTGGCTTTGCTTCCACCAGCGCGTAAATCCGGCTTGGTTTGGCCGCGGTCACGGCGAGATTCGCTTTGCCAATCAACTCAGCCGGCAGACCGTTGGTGATTTTTGTGAAGTGCTCGCCGCCGTCGGTCGATTTGTAGAAGCCGCCTTCACGGCCGCCGCTAATAATCGTCCAGGGCTTTCTTTCCAGCCGCGACATCCACGCGTAGACCACATTCGGATTGCCCGGGTGAAGCTCAATGTCCATCGCGCCGACTTGATCCGAGACGAACAGGACCTTGTGCCAGGTTTTGCCGCCATCGATAGTTTTGAAAACACCGCGCTCTGAATTCGCTTTGAAAGCGTCTCCCTGGACCGCCACCCAGACGATGTTTGGATTTGCCGGGTGAATTCGTACTCCGCCGATTTGTCCGGCGTCGTAAAGACCCGCAAAACTCCAAGTCTGGCCGCCATCCGTTGATTTGTAGATCCCGCGGCCGGTCGAAACATTGCTGCGCACATCGTCCGAGCCGGTGCCGAGATAAATCACGTTTGGATCGGAGTCAGCCACCGCAACCGCGCCTGTCGATCCGAGCGGAATCTTGCCGTCGGTGATTGGCGCCCACGATGCGCCGCCATCGATGGTGCGAAAGAGTCCTCCGCTGGCTACGCCCATATAGAAAGTCTTCGGCTGTGACGGCACGCCGGTCACCGTTGTTACGCGGCCGCCGCGCGACGGGCCAACTAATCGATAATGAAGGCCTTGAAAGAAAACGGGATCGACCTGAGACGCCGTTTGCGCGAACGAATCTTGAGCGCGAATGACGAAAATGAAGACGATGCATGCGGCGATCGCCGCCAGGGTCTTGCGGAACATAGGCACCCTCCAGAAAAGCCGCCAGAGAATATCACTTTCCCTGGTTCGCGCATGGAAATCTCAGCTAGAATCGGCGCCGTCACATGCGACTCGCCGGCAAACGTAAATCGATGATCAGGATTTCGAGCCTGCTTATGATCCTGGTCGGGTTGTCATCCAGCCCCAGCGCAGCCCAACGTGACAACAATCTCAATGATGAAAAAGCAATTAAAGAAGTTCGTAAACTCGGTCTCGGTATTTTGAGGCAAATAAAATCCACCTTAAAAAAGGAGTATTACGACCCGAACTTTCATGGAATCGATCTTGAGCAAAGATTCAAAGCTGCCGAGGAGCGAATTGGGAAATTGGAAACCTATCCGCAGATTTATCGGGCTATTGGTCAGGTGGTTAGCGAATTCAATGATTCTCACACCAATTTCTTTCCACCCAGGATGAATAAGACGGCTGACTACGGCTTTTCGTGGCAGATGATTGGCGACCGCTGCTACGTCGTCGATGTAAAGAAAGGCAGCGACGCTGAGGCGAAGGGCTTGCGGGTGGGAGACATTATTACCGGCATTACCACCTACAACCCTACCAGAGAAAACATCTGGTTGATGAGCTTCCTTTTTTACCGGCTCGATCCGAAGGAACGACTAAAGATTTTCCTGGCCGCGCCGGGCGGAAGCGAACGAGAACTCTTAATTGAATCGAAGATCATCGAAAGGAAGGAACGCTTCAACGAAGAAACAACTTCGAATGCGAAGCCTTATCGCTGTCAAGAAATAAATGCCGATCTAATTACCTGCAAGCTTTATACCTTCGTCGTCGCTACCACGATTATAGATAGCCTGATGAAAGAGGTCAGGAAGCACAAGCAACTAATCCTCGATCTACGCGGTAACAGCGGCGGCTATGTCGCGACCGAAATGTATCTCACCGGTTTTTTCTTTCCCCGCGACGTCAAGATTGCCGACTTAATAACCCGGAAAAAGACTGAAGAACGAATCGCCAAAACACGCAAGGAGAAGTTCACAGGTGACTTCATTGTGCTTATCGACAGCAAGTCGTATTCAGCTTCCGAAGTGTTCGCCCGGGTGATTCAACTGGAGAAACGAGGACAAATCCTGGGTGACGTAAGCGCCGGCAAGGTAATGACCAGTGTTTATTTTCCGTTATACGTCAGCGACCCACGCGCTGAATTTGTACTGAGCGTCACCGTGGGAGATTTAATAATGACTGATGGCCAGAGCCTGGAAGGCGTGGGGGTAGTTCCTGATGAAATTGTCTTGCCGAACGGATTTGATCTTGCTGAAGGAACCGACCCCGCTTTGTCTCGTGCAGCCACGCTCTTGGGGGCGCAATTGACGCCAGCAGAGGCAGGCAAACTGTCCTTCCTTCGGTCTCAACGTTGACCTTGATGCTTCTTCTTCCGCCAAACGCGGTTTTCTCTCTTTCTTGCTTTGTGATAAACCTCTGCCTATGACCTTAAAAATGCGTCTTACGCTTATTGCGCTGACCGCAGTTCTTCTTGCTGCAGCGGCCCTTCCCACACGCGCGCAACCGCGCGCATCTGCGCGTCACGCCACCACCACGCTAAACCGCGATAGTCGCGACAACGCGCTCTGGCAGCGGGCCCTGGCCATTCATCGTCGCGCGATTGTCGTCGATACGCACAATGACGTAACCACGCCGATGACCAACGATGATTTCGATCTGAGCGGGAATCCGCCGGCGCCGTATCGCACGAGCATTGCGCGCATGAAAAAAGGCGGACTTACGGCTGAGTTCTTTTCGCTTTATATCAAACCCTGGTACGTGACGAATGGCGGCGCCGCACGCCGCACGCTCGACATGATCGATTCCGTCTATCGCGCAGTCGAGCGGCATCCGCAGGACCTGATGCTGGCCACCACCGCCGCCGATATTCGGCGCGCGAAAGCGCAGAACAAGATCGCTTGCTTGATGGGTATTGAAGGCGGCCATGCCATCGAGAACTCTTTGCCGACGCTGCGGGAATTCCACCGGCTGGGCGTGCGCTACATGACGCTGACCTGGAACAACGCTAACGACTGGGCCGATTCAAATCGCGAAAGCAAACACAACGGGCTGACTGACTTTGGCAAGGATGTCGTGCGCGAAATGAACCGGCTGGGGATGCTCGTTGACGTTTCGCATGTCGGCGACAAAACCATGAGTGACGTGCTGGATATTTCCAAAGCGCCAATCATCGCTTCGCATTCATCGGCGCGCGCCCTCAGTAATGTGCCACGAAATATTCCCGATGACTTGCTGAAGCGCATCGCGAAAAACGGAGGGGTGGTGCAGGTCAACTTTTACAGCATGTTTGTCGATGCCGCGACGGTGGCGCCGCAAAACGCCGCGCGCAACGAAAAGTTGAAGGCGCAGCAGGCTGAGCTGAATGAGAAATACAAAGATGATCCTGAGCGGCTGGCCGAAGAAAGCGACAAACTCGAAGCCGCCAATCCGCTCCCGCCATTGCCAATCTCCAAACTGATCGATCACATCGATCACATTGTGAAAGTCGCGGGCATCGATCATGTCGGCATCGGCGCCGACTTTGACGGTGCGAACGACATGCCCGAAGGCGCTCAAGATGTTTCGATGCTGCCCAACATCACTTACGAATTGCTAAAGCGTGGTTACAGCGAACAGGACATTCGCAAGATACTCGGCGAGAATCTTCTGCGCGTCATGACTGAAGCCGAACGCGTAGCGCACAAAATGAGCCGCAATATCAGCGGCGAAGGTAGCATGAAGAAAATTGGCCGCAGATGAACGCGGATAGACGCGGATCAGAAAACATTCAGCCACAAAGAGCACAAAAGCTGATCGCAGCGAAGGAAACCAACTCTCATTCCCTTTTGGGCCTTTTGTGCCTGTTCGTGGCTATTGATTTTGGGGTCTTATCTGCGTTCATCCGCGTAAATCCGCGGCCAAATACAACAAGGGCCCACGAGTGACATTCTCTCCAAACATCACGCGTGAGCCCCGGGTGTGGACAGCACCACTTTTTAGCGACGAGTGTTCTGCTCGTTCTGTCCGCCCTCTTTGGTACTGGCGCCATCGCCGCCGCGATTCGTATCGAAACCGCCGCCCTGCTGCTGACCGCCCTGCTGACCGCCCGCCGAACGATCATCCTGCGGGTTACGGCCCGGCGCATGTTGGCCGCCACCTTCGCCGGTTCCCTGTTTCATACCTTGATCCCTCTCTCTGTCGTCTGCCATAACAATCCTCCCCTATTCTGTTCGTTGATTGAATTGAATTGTCAGGCCGTCACAGTGCGGCCTTCAATAATTTTCATTTTCAATCATCATGCCAAACGAGAAGTGCGATCGACGCGCGAGTTATGACAACGAAACGCACGACGCCAGCACTCAAACGATACAGTGAGTATTTAAAAGCAGAACACTACGAGCGAGCAGTGAGCAGTGAGCTGTGAGGAGCGGGTGTTATTAATTGCCTTCTTTCCTTGGTGCTGAAGACGCAATGAACAACTAACAAAGGAATGCATGGGAGTTTTCCCTTTCGTCCCTGACGGGACTTGTTTTTCTTTTGCGCTCGCTTCCCAGCGATGAATCGCTGGGCTATTTCCGACCGTCCCTGCGGGACTTGCAACTTCAATCCGCCTCGTACCCAGCGATGAATCGCTGGGCTATTTCCGACCGTCCCTGACGGGACTTGTTTTTCTTTTGCGCTCGCTTCCCAGCGATAAATCGCTGGGCTATTTCCTTTCGTCCCTGACGGGACTTGTTTTTCTTTTGCGCCTCGCTTCCCAGCGATGAATCGCTGGGTATTTCCGATCGTCCCTGCGGGACTTGTTTTTCTTTTGCGCTCGCTTCCCAGCGATAAATCGCTGGGCTATTTCCGACCGTCCCTGACGGACTTGCAATTTCAATCCGCCTCGTCCCCAGCGATAAATCGCTGGGCTATTTCCGACCGTCCCTGCGGGACTTACTGTCTTCTTTCTTCACGACTCCCAAAGATGAATCACCTAGCAGTTGGCTTGAATGTTTCTGCGTAATCTGCGTAATCTGCAGATAGTTCATGCCGGCGGGAATTTACATTCACACTCCTTTCTGTCGTTCGCGTTGTTCGTACTGCGATTTCGCAACCGGCATGTACGAGAGCGCCGCCGCCGAGCGTTACGTGCGTGCACTAACGGACGAGATTTCGGATTGGCACGAAGTCACGGCCCCAGAAACAGTTGACACGATTTATCTTGGCGGCGGCACACCGTCTCTGCTCAGCATTGACCAGCTCGGCAGCCTGCTGGACGCCGTTCGCAACCGCTTTCAAGTTACAGATCACGCCGAAGTCACGCTGGAAATAAATCCGGGGGACGGCGGAATAGACCATGAGGCGAGACTCGAAAGAATAGGGGCGTGGCGGCGGCTCGGGATCAACCGGGCTAGTTTTGGCGCGCAGACTTTCAACGATCGCGAATTGAAACTGCTCGGCCGCACGCATGATGCTGACGACATCAGCCAAACGTTCGAGCTACTACGCGAGGCCGGCTTCGACAATATCAACTTTGATCTGATCGCGGGTCTGCCGGGTCAAACACTCGCTGGCTGGAAACGAAATCTCTCGCGCGCCTTAGACTTACGTCCTGAGCATCTTTCGCTTTACTTGCTGGATGTGCACGAGGGCACGCCGCTCTACGATCAAATCGCGCGCGGGATGCGGCCGCAGCCGGATGAAGATCTGGCCGCCGAGATGTACGCGGTGATGATCGAGGAAGTCTGCGCCGCAGGTTACCAGCATTACGAGATCTCGAATTTCTCCCTGCCCGGATTTGCATCGCGGCACAACACGAAATATTGGACGCGCGATGCTTACTACGGTTTTGGCAACTCAGCGCACTCGCACGACGGCGCGCACCGGCGCTGGGCGAATGAACGCGACCCTGCAAAGTATGTGGAATTAACCGACCGCGGTGATTCGGCAATTGTCGAGCGCACGGAACTGACCGCCGAAGATGCGCGTTCAGAGGCAATCTTTCTGGGCCTGCGTCTGATGCGTGGGATTGATTTGGGCGCTTATCGTACTCGGTTTGGCAGTGACCTGCGCGGGCAATTTAATGGCGAATTGGATCGACTGAGTGAAGCGGGATTGATCGAAATTGACGCCGATCTTCTCAGGCTGACCTCACGCGGAGCGTTGCTGTCGAATGAAGTGTTCGCGGCGCTGGGGTGAGCGCCGTTAGGCGCGGAATATTTATAGTTGGAAGATGGGGGTTGAATTAGTCAGACCTTAACTATAAATATTTCTCTCCTAACGGAGCGAGAGCAGCTAAATCTCGTGACTCAACAATCCATCGCGCAGCTTTGGTTCGAACCAGGTCGATTTCGGCGGCATGATTTCCCCTGCGTCGGAAACGCGCAGCAGGTCGTCAATCGTCGTCGGATACAGCGAAAACGCTACCGCCGCGTTTCCTTCGTTAACTAGTCTTTCCAACTCTTCCGTGCCGCGGATGCCGCCGACAAAATCAATGCGCTTATCGGTGCGCACATCCTTAATTCCCAGAATCGGATCGAGCAGGCGATCCTGAAGAATGCTCACGTCCAGTGATTCGACGACGCCGGCAGGCCGCGACGATTCGTCGCTCAACTGCAAACCATACCAACGGCCGTCGAGATACATGCTCCAGTTTCCCCGGGCAGACGGTGCCGGCGCTGCGACATCACTGACTGTAAACTGGGCGCGCACCTGCGTCAGGAATTCTTCCGGCGACATCGCGTTGAGATCACGCACGATGCGGTTGTAAGGAAGAATCTTCAACTGATTATCGGGAAAAATCACGCACTGAAAGAAGTTGTATTCCTCGGTGCCGATGAAACTAAAACCGTGCTCTTTCAGGTCGGCGCGCGCGCGGCTGGCGCTGGCAGCGCGATGATGGCCGTCGGCAATATAGAGGTAAGGAACGTCAGCGAACGCTTCGACAAGAGCAGCGGAATTCGGCACGCGCCAGATCGTGTGGCGAATGTCGTCGTTAGCGATAAAGTTGTAGAGCGGCTCGTTTTCCTGCAACGCTTCGGCGACCAGCGCATCAATTGTTGGTTGGGCGCGATACGTCAGAAATACCGGGCCCGTCTGCGCGCGGATCACAAGGATGTGGCGCGTGCGATCGTCCTCTTTGTCGCGGCGCGTGCGTTCGTGCTTGCGGATGATGTCGCGGTCGTATTCGTCGACCGAACAACACGCGACCACGCCGATTTGCTCTTGGTCTCCCATGGTCAGGCGGTAGAGATAAAGGCTCGGTGTCGCTTCAACTTCGAGCGGGCATTCTGTTTTCAGCTGCTGAAAATTCCGGACCGCTTGCGCATAGACTTCATCGCTGTAGATCGGCGTGCCTTCCGGCAAATCAATCTCCGGCCGCGACACGTGCAAAAAACTCCAGGGATTTCCTGACGCGAGCGCCCGCGCCTCTTCAGTGTTCACCACGTCGTACGGCACCGCCGCCACCTGCGCGGCCCGAGACGCTTCCGGCCGAAGCGCATTAAAAGGACGAATGACTGCCACTCTATTCCCTCGCTTGATTGGATTTTAGAAACGCTGTGCGCTAAGACTAACCGTCAGCAGATCAGTTTGCCAAGCGGAGCATGGAGGAGCAATGACTGAGATTGAACGAATTCTCGATCAACTGAAACGCGCGTACGAGGGTGATGCGTGGCATGGGCCGCCCGTGCGCGAAGTCCTCGATGGCGTCACCGCGGCCCAGGCGCACGCGCGGCCGGTGGCCAACGGTCACACGATTTACGAACTGGTCAGGCACATTGCGGTGTGGGAAGACGTGGGCCGCCGCCGTTTGCAAGGCGATCCCGCAGACGTTGAGATCTCTTCGCCGGAAGATTGGCCGCCGCCGGATGACACCAGCGCAGAAGGTTGGCTGCAAGCGAAGGCTGCGCTGGATCGCGGACATCAGGCGTTGGTTGACGCGATCGGCCGCGTGCCTGAGTCACGTCTGAACGACCCAGTCTATGAAGGGAAATCGAGCGTGTATGTCACGCTACACGGCGTGATTCAACACGATCTCTATCACGCGGGACAGATTGCGATTCTGAAGAAGGCGGTGAGTTAGTCGGCAGATTACGCAGAAACGGTTCTTAGTCTTCAATCTTCGGTCTGTGATCTTTGTTTGGTATATCTGCAATTGCTTGCTGCTTACTGCTTACTGCCTACTGCTTTCTAATCTGTGGAATCTGCGTAATCTGTGGATTCCTCACACCGGCGTTCTTCCAAACTCCCGCAGTAAGGGCTTGAGGTTCTCAATTACCATCTCGTGGGCGACGTCGTTCGTCGCGACCACGCCATTGCGATTATCGATGCGCGGAGCGTTGTAGCGTAGAGGTTTTCCAAACAGATCCGTCAGTCGTCCGCCGGCTTCGGTCAGCACAATTTCCGGAGCGCATGTGTCCCATTGTTTAGTGCTGGGCGAAAGGTGCAAATAAAGATCGGCTTCCCGTTCGGCGATCAGACCAATCTTCACGCCGACTGATCCACGCCGCGTTTCGTCCTTAAAGCCAAACGACTCGACCACTCGTTCCATGCGCGGGCTGCGATGCGAGCGGCTCGACGCCAGGACCATCTCGTGCGGATTCGTACGATCAGAGACAGTCATGCGCTCGGCTGCCTTACCGGCAGTCTCGCGCCAGGCGCCCTGGTCACGCACGGCGCGATAAAGCAGGTCGCGCACTGGTTGATAGACGACTCCGACGACAGGTTCGCCCGCGACGGCCAATCCGATCTGCACGGCGAAATCGCCATCACGCTGCACAAAATTCTTGGTGCCGTCCATTGGATCGATCAACCACACGCGATCTTTCGTCAGCCGATCCTCTGTGTCGTCGGATTCTTCTGCCAGGATGCCGTCATGCGGAAACTCGTCGGCGAGCCGCGTCACGATCAGATCGTTTGATTCCCGATCCGCGGCGGTGACTTCTTCCCTCTCCTGGAGCGCGTTGACTTTGTGCTCGACGAGAAAAGGACTGTGGTAATGCTTGAGCAGAATCGCGCCCGCGGCGCGCGCCAACTCAGTAGCCACCTGGATTTCGCGTTCGAAGTTCGACTGATTCACACTTTTTTGGGAATGCGGCTACACGCTAACACAACGCTTGTGTTGATCGAAGTCGCTCAGGCTTCTATAGTCACACATCATTTCGTTAACGACCGTGACAATCAACGGCTACGCCACTTCCGAAGGTACTGCGCGCTATCGCGAGCGCTTCGCAGACCGCGCCGCGGCCGGACATTTTCGTGAAGCGCAAGGCCTGCGCCTTTCCTCTATCGGCATCGGGACGTATCTCGGCCAGCCGGATGAAGACACTGATCGCCGCTATACGGAAGCAGTGACGCGAGCCGTTGAGTTGGGCGTCAACGTCATCGATACGGCCGCCAATTATCGATTTCAAAGAAGCGAGCGGTCGATTGGTGCAGCCCTGACTGACTTGCAGACGCGCGGCTTCGCGCGTGAAGAACTCGTCATCTGCACGAAAGGTGGTTATCTGCCTTTCGACGGCGCGCCGCCCCATGACGTGCGGCGATACGTCGAACAGAATTTCATTGAGACAGGAATCGCGACCTGGGGTGACATCGCGGGCGGTTCGCACTGCATGACGCCGCGATACCTCGAGTGCCAGTTGCAACAGTCTCTGCGCAACCTGAATCTCGACTGTGTCGACGTTTACTACGTGCACAATCCCGAATCGCAACTCGCTGCCGTTTCGCCTGAGGAATTCTGGCGCCGGCTGCGCGCCGCGTTTGAGTTTCTTGAGCAGACTGTCGCGGCCGGGCGTATACAACATTACGGAGTGGCAACGTGGAACGGATTTCGTGTCGAGCCCGACGCGCCGGGCTATCACTCGCTCGAAACGATGGTCGAAATCGCGCGCGAAGTAGCCGGTGACACTCATCACTTTCGTTTCATTCAATTGCCTGTAAACTTGGCGATGCCAGAGGCGCTGATCTTTTCGAATCAAAAAGTAGATGACGCATACTTGTCCGTAATCGAAGCTGCCGAGCGTTTGGGCATTACGGTTGTCGCCAGCGCGTCGATCTTGCAGGGCCAGGTCGCGCGAGGTTTGCCGGCGGCGCTGCGCGCTGTACTCGGCTCGCTGGCGACCGACGCGCAAACCGGGGTTCAATTCGTGCGCTCGGCTCCTGGAGTTACGACTGCGCTCGTCGGGATGAGTCGCACGGCACATGTCGAAGAGAACCTGGAGCTGATTGAAGTTGCGCCGGCATCGGCAGAAGCCGTGATGAGTTTGTTTGAGCCGAATGAATAACCAGCCATGAAAATTCTGATTGCCGACAAATTTGAAGAATCGGGCCGCATCGGGCTGCGCACTATCGGCTGCGAGATTTCGTTTCAACCCGATCTGAAAGACGATGCGTTGGTTGAAGCGATCGCCAAAGAGCAACCCGACGTGCTCATCGTGCGCGGCACCAAAGTGACTGAGCCAATGCTGGCCGCCGGTGCTTTGAAATTGGTCGTGCGGGCGGGCGCGGGCTACAACACGATCGACGTAGCCGCAGCGTCGCGTCGCGGGATTTACGTCGCGAACTGTCCGGGGAAGAATTCGATCGCGGTCGCGGAGTTGGCGTTCGCTCTAATTCTCGCTCTGGATCGACGCGTAGCCGACAACGTCATCGCTTTGCGCGCCGGCCAATGGAACAAGAAAGAGTTTTCCCAAGCGCGTGGTCTCTTTGGTCGCACGCTGGGACTGGTGGGTGTGGGCAAAATCGGTCAGGAGATGATTCCGCGCGCGAAGGCGTTCGGCATGCCGGTGGTGGCGTGGAGTCGCAGTCTGACTGCGGAAAAAGCTGAAGAGCTGGGTGTCGAACGAAAGGAATCGCCGCTCGACGTTGCCCGTGCAGCCGATATAGTAAGTGTGCACGTGGCTCTAAAGCCTGATACGAAGCTGCTGATCAATTCCGATTTCTTCAGCGTTATGAAAGACGGGGGCTACTTCATCAACACATCACGCGGCGAAGTTGTCGATCAGGCCGCTCTGGTTCAAGCGATCCATGCAAAAGGGATTCGCGCGGGACTCGATGTGTTCGCGGCTGAGCCAACGTCCGGCGTCGCGGACTTCACGGATGAAATCGGAAAAGAAGAGAGTGTCTATGGCACGCATCACATTGGCGCTTCGACCGATCAAGCCCAGGAAGCGATTGCTGACGAGACCGTGCGCATTGTGAAGTCGTTCAAAGAGACGGGACAGGTTCCCAACGTGGTGAATCTGGCGGCGCGCACGCCGGCAACACATCGTTTGGTGGTGCGGCACCGCGATCGGCCGGGCGTTTTGGCTCAGGTCCTCGACGCGATCAAAGCCGAACAAATCAATGTGCAGGAGATGGAGAACATCGTCTTCGAAGGCGCCGAAGCAGCGGTGGCGCGAATCAATTTAGACAAGGCGCCATCGAATGAGACGCTGGATCAATTGCGCGCGGGTAACGAAGACATTATGGAGATTAATGTTTTGGCAATAAGTTGAGTGTTCGGTGTGACTCCAGGTTAGTTATCGAGTCCCGCAGGGACGATCGGAAATAGCCCAGCGATTTATCGCTGGGAGTCGTGAAGAAAGAAGACGGTAAGTCCCGCAGGGACGATCGGAAATAGCCAGCGATTTATCGCTGGAGTCGTGAAGAAAGAAGACAGTAAGTCCCGCAGGGACGATCGGAAATAGCCCAGCGATTTATCGCTGGGTACAAGGCAAACGAAGTTGCGAGTCCCGCAGGGACGATCGGAAATAGCCCAGCGATTTATCGCTGGGAAACGAGCGCAAAAGAAAAACAAGTCCCGTCAGGGACGAAAGGAAACCTCCCATGCATTCCTTTGTTAGTTGTTTAATGCATTGCGTCTTCAGCACCAAGGAAAGAAGGCAATTAATAACACCCGATTTACAAGAGCGCCTGTATCCTTATCTCGGCGGGATCGCACGTGAACATAAGATGAAAGCCTTGGCGATTGGCGGAGTTGAAGATCATGTTCACGCCTTGCTCTCTATTCCCGCGACGCTTCCAATTGCTAAGGCAGTCCAGCTGCTCAAAGGAAATTCGTCAAAGTGGATCCATGAGACATTTCCAACTAAACGATTGTTTGAATGGCAGGAAGGTTATGGGGCGTTTAGTATCTCTGCATCCGGCGTAAACGCAACGCTGAGGTATATTGAATGCCAGAAGGAGCATCATCAACGACATTCGTTCAAGGACGAGCTTATCGCTTTCCTGGAGAAGAATGGCATTCGATACGAAGCGTGGATGCTCGATTGATTCGGTCGTCCCTGACGGGACTTGTTGTCGATTCGAACGTGTTCCCAGCGATGAATCGCTGGGCTATTTTCGGTCGTCCCGGACGGGACTTGTTGTCGATTCGAACGGGTTCCCAGCGATGAATCGCTGGGCTATTTTCGGTCGTCCCTGACGGGACTCGCATTTTCTATCGTGTCTTGTTCCCAGCGATGAATCGCTGGGCTATTTTCGGTCGTCCCTGACGGGACTACATTAGAAATGAACGCAACTCTCATCACCGGTGCATCGTCCGGCATTGGCGAAGCATTTGCTCGCGCGCTCGCGGCTCGCGGTCATAATCTCTTGCTCGTGGCCCGGTCTGAAGCCAAGCTAATCACCTTGTGCAATGAACTCGGCAGAATTCACAGGATTCATTGCCAACACGTTCCCTTAGACTTATCAAAACCTGAGTCCCCGTCACGCTTGTTTGCAGAAACCAAGACGCGCGGACTGGAAATCGATCTACTCATAAACAACGCCGGCTTCGGTTCGATGGGAGATTTCACGAGCCAGGATTTGACGCATGAGCTGAACATGATCGATCTGAATGTGCGTTCGCTGATGGAAATGACTCATCATTTTCTTGCGCCGATGCGCACACGAAAGGCTGGCGCGATCATTAACGTTGCTTCCACGGCTGGCTTTCAGCCGGTTCCTTACATGGCCGTCTACGCCGCCACGAAAGCTTTCGTGTTGTCATTTTCGGAAGCGCTCTGGGAAGAGAACCGGCCATACGGCATTCAAGTGATGGCCCTCTGTCCCGGCGTGACTGAGACGGCATTCTTTGCCGCGGCGCACATTGAGAAACCACCGGCGCGCATCATCGAAACGGCTGAAGATGTTGTCGAAACGGCTCTGCGCGGATTAAAGCGGCGTAAGAGTTCAATCATTTCGGGATTGCCAAATAAATTAATGGTTGAGACTGAACGCCTCGTGCCACGCGCGCTGCTCTTGCGTGTCATCGGATCGGTCATGCGCAAGGCGCCAGGGCCTAAGCAATAACGTCGTCTCATGATTGTGGGAGATCTGAAGGTGAAGAATCCAGCGTGTTTCATGGCTGCGTGCCTGGTTGTGGCCGTCGCTTCCGGTCAAATCCTGCTCGCTCAGAATAGCTACAAGACCTACGCGAACGCGCGCTTTAAATATTCAATCAGTTATCCAGCCGACCTTCTTGTCCCGCAGGGCGAAGCCGAAAACGGCGATGGCCAGATCTTTCGCGAAAAATCCGATAGTAGCGTCGAGATGCGCGTTTACGGCGGTTACAATGCAATGAATGAGACCTTACGCAGTCGGTATGCGGACCTCGTCCACAAATGGGCCAACGGCGTAACGTATAAGGTGATACGACGAGACTGGTTTGTTGTGTCCGCGATGGTTAACGGTAAGATTCATTATCAGAAGACGATTCTTCGTGGCGATGTCTTCAAGACATTTGAGATTGAATACGATGCCGTGCGCGGCAGCACCTACAATGAGGCGACGGATCGCATTGCGAAATCTTTCAAGGGGTGAAGGCTCTCATCGCAACAAATGACCCTCGTCGGTAAATCCATTCCCCGTAAAGAAGCCCGCAAAAAAGTCACCGGCGCGGCGTTGTACGTCGATGATCTGAAGTTCGACGGCATGCTGCATGGCGTCACTGTGCGCAGTTCGATTGCGCGGGGACGCATCAAGAACATCTCCTATGAAGGCGACCTGCCCTGGGATCAATTCACTATCGTCACCGCCAAAGATATCCCGGGCGAAAACTACGTCGCGTTGATCCTCAACGATCAACCGTATCTCGCCGATGAGTTTGTAAATCATCCGGAAGAGCCCATCGTACTGCTCGCACATCACGACAAATATTTGCTCGAAGAAGCACGCCGCCACGTCTCTATCGAATACGAAGAGCTGCCCGCGATTTTTTCGCTGCAAGACTCGCTTGCGCAGAAAGAAATCATCTGGGGCGAAGACAATGTCTTCAAGAAGTTCCTGGTCAACAAAGGCAATGTTGAGGACGCCTGGGCGCAGGCGGATTTCATCGTCGAAGGCGAATACGAAACCGGCGCGCAAGAGCAGCTCTACATCGAAACCAACGGGGCTATTGCTATATCAAACCCGGTCGACGGAATAACCGTGTGGGGATCGATGCAGTGTCCTTACTATGTGCACAAGGCTTTGATTAAGTTGTTCGGTTTGCCGGAAGAAAAGATTCGCGTGATTCAAACTGAAACCGGCGGCGGCTTTGGCGGCAAAGAAGAATATCCGTCAATGATCAGTGGACATGCCGCGTTATTGGCGTGGAAGTCAGGCAAGCCCGTGAAGATGATTTACGATCGCGCGGAAGACATGGTGGCGACGACGAAGCGCCACCCTTCGCACACGCGTCATAAAACCGCAGTCACGAAAGAAGGAAAGCTGCTGGCAATGGAAATTGATTTTGATATCGACGGTGGGGCGTACTGTACTCTTTCGCCTGTGGTTCTTTCCCGCGGCACGATTCACGCGGCCGGTCCTTACTTCTGTCCTAACGTGCGCATTAAAAGCCGGGCCGCGGCAACCAACCTGCCGCCGCAGGGCGCTTTCCGCGGCTTCGGCGCCCCGCAAAGTATTTTTGCGTTGGAACGCCACATGGACAAAGTAGCGAAGACCGTCGGGCTCTCGCCCGAGGAATTTCGCCGTCGGAACTTCATCAAGAAAGGCGAGACCACGGCGACAAATCAAGTCATTCGCGAGCAGGTTGATTTTGCCGGGCTCCTGAATCGCGCGTTTGCCTTGACTGACTATCATGCAAAGCGCGAGCAGTTTGCGGAAGAGAATGCTGGGAGCGCGGACGTCCACGTCCGCAGTCGAGCGGATCACGAAAAAGGGCGGACGGGGACGTCCGCGCTCCCAGCGATCAAAAAAGGGATCGGGTTCGCCACTTTTATGCATGGCGCGGGATTCACCGGCTCAGGCGAGGTTTATTTGCAATCGGTTGTCGGGGCTGAAGCGACGGCCGACGGACACATAAAGATTCTCGCCGCCAGCACAGAAATTGGTCAGGGCACGAACACGATCTTCGCACAGATTGCTTCTGAAGCTCTGGGGATCGATTACGATCTCATCGAGGTAGTCCAACCCGACACTGCCAACGTGCCGAACAGCGGTCCCACCGTCGCCTCGCGCACCTGTATGATCGTCGGCAAGCTCGTGGAATCTGCCGTACTTGGCTTGAAGCAGACGCTGGTTGGCAGCGGGTTGCTGAAAGATCAATTCACGCAAACCGAGTTTCAGAAAGCCTGCGGTGAATACATCGCGAAGTTCGGACCGCTTAAATCAACCAGTCAGTATCAGCCGCCACCGGGAGTTCGTTGGGACGACGAAAAATACGAAGGCGACGCCTACGGAGCGTTCGCGTGGGCGGTTTACGTCGCGGAAATCTCGTACGACCCGCTCACTTACGAAGCGCACGTTGAAGACTTTGTCGCTGTGCAGGAAGTCGGCCGCGTCATCAATCCCACTCTGGCCGCTGGACAAATTGAAGGCGGCATCGCGCAGGCGATTGGCTACACGCTTTACGAAAACGTGGTCTGGCAAAACGGCCGCATGTTGAATAGTCAGATGACGAACTACATCATGCCGACCGCGGCAGACCTGCCGCCGATTCGTGTTTACTTTGAAGAGAATCCATACGCCTTCGGTCCCGGCGGCGCCAAAGGCATCGGCGAGCTGCCGATGGATGGGCCGGCGCCGGCAATTCTTAATGCAATCGAAAACGCTACCGGCGTCAGCTTTAATAGTATTCCTCTCATGCCCGAGATGATATCGTTAGCGGCGCTCAAAGAACGCTGATGTGTCGGTACTCGCTGGGCCGAATCTCGTTCACCGTCCTGATCACTTCATCAATGCTCCTTTCAATCCGCGGCCAGCTCGTAGTCATGAGAACCGCAATTGCCAATTCGCGTCCAGCGAGGTTCTGCTGATAGCGCATTTGCTGGTCAGTTGTAATCAGAAGGTCATAAGATCGTTCGGCGCGGGCAAGGAGTTCGCCGTTGGTCAGGTGTGACTATCCTAATTCAAATACCGTCGCGACCTCGTGGCCGACCAGGTGTTGTCTCAGCGGCTCTGGAGTACCTTGATCAAAAAGGATTCGCATGCGCTTGGGAGTCGCACGCTTTTAAACATGCGCAAGACTTTGTTCAGCGTATTCGAGCACTTTGGCTACTTGTTCCCGCTTCACACCGGGGAACCATTCTAAGAACTGGTCGATGGTCGCGCCCGACTCGATGTTTTCAAACAGCGCGCGGACAGGGACGCGCGTGTCCTTAAAGACCCAAGCGCCGTTTACTTTGTCTTCGGCGCGCTCAACAGCTTCACAATCAGCCCAGTCCAACATTGCAAGAAATGATATGCTTCGCAACTCGCTAAGAGCAAGGCTAAGAAGCAACAGTGACGTTTAAATCACACTCATTGACAACCATCAGCCTTCAGGGTAGAAGTTCGATCAATCGAACGCGCGTCGTACACTGGTGACGTATTTCCATGGGACCTCAAACTTTAGAGCCGCGGCTGTGAGTCGCACCTTCCCTGCCGTTCCGGTTCGCGCGAGGTAAGCCAGCTTGGTCGCCAAACAGATTGCTCATTATCGAATTATCGAAAAGCTCGGCACGGGCGGCATGGGTGAAGTGTTTCTGGCCCAGGACACGAAACTCGAACGCCGCGTCGCCATTAAACTCCTGCCGGCAAAATCGCTTGACGACGCCCACGCGCACAAACGAATGTTCCGCGAAGCAAAAGCCGCGGCCACATTAGACCATCCGAACATCTGCTCGATTTATGAAGTGAACGACGCCGGCGAAAGTCCCTTCATCGTCATGCAGTATGTCGAAGGGAAAACGCTGTTCACAAAGTTGCAGGAGGCGCCACTCTCGCCCGAAGAAGTGATTGAGGTCGGCGTTCAAGTGGCCGAAGCCCTCTCCGAAGCGCATGCCCACGGCGTCATTCATCGAGATATCAAACCGCAAAACGTGATCATTACGCCGCGTGGTCAGGCCAAGGTGCTCGATTTCGGTTTGGCGAGAATCGCGCAGGCCGCGGAACTCGACGCCGAAGCGAAAACCGATACGCAACTCACTGAAGAGGGCTACATCGTGGGCACCGTCGCTTACATGTCGCCGGAACAGTTGCGGGCGATGCCCATCGACCCTCGCAGCGATCTGTTCTCGCTGGGCGCCACCCTTTATGAATGCGCAACCGGCAAGCCGGCCTTCACCGGCACCAGCAAGATCGAAATCTCTTCGAAGGTCCTGCAAGTCGAACCGCGCAAGCCTTCCCATTTGAATCCCGGAATTCCCCGCGGCCTCGAACAGATAATCCTAAAAGCCATGGCCAAGGATCCCGACGCGCGTTACCAATCCGCCGACGAAATGCTGGGCGACCTGCGACGTTTGCGTTCGTCAATGTCGAGCGTTACCGCGGTATTTCCCAGCGTCACGCGCGAGTCGTCAGGTATCGCTAGCCCGAGTGCGGCGATTCGCTTTCCCGAAATTCTGCGCTCGAGAAAAGTCCAGATCGCGCTCGCGGCAATCGTATTGATCGTGCTGGGATTGATTGCCTACAAGCTCTGGCGGCCGGCGCCCTACCAGGTCAATAGCGCGGCCAAACTTTATTTCGATGAAGGCGTTAAGGCGATCCACCTGGGCACTTATTTCCAGGCCAGCAAGGCTTTAAAGCAGGCGGTTAATTCCGATTCGCAATACGCGCCGGCCCATGCGCGATTGGCGGAAGCTTACCTGGAGATAAGCAACATCGAGCAGGCGCGCGCGGAAGTTTTGGACGCCGTAGCGCTGGCGAACCGGCGCCCGCTGGCGACTACCGACAAGTTACATCTCGACGCGATCGATGCCACGGTGAGACGCGATTTTCCGGGGGCAATTTCTTCTTACGAGGCGATCCTGGCTCAGGCGCCGGCGAGTGAAAAAGCAAATGCGTATGTAGATCTGGGTCGCGCTTACGAGCGTAACGAACAGAACGATAAAGCCATCGAAAATTACGTGAAAGCGACGCAACTGGATCCGCAATCAGCAGGAGCTTTTCTCCGTCTGGGGACTGCATACAGCAAGCGGCGCGACGTTGACAACGCGCAAAGCGCATTCAAGAGCGCCGAAACGATCTATCAGGTGTTCACCAATAACGAAGGCTTGATCGAAGTAGTCTTCCAACGTGGCGTACTTTTCTTCGGGACCGGCAAACTGGCTGAGGCCAAGACCGAGTTCGAGAAAATCCTGGAGATGCTGAAGAGCCAAAAGAACGATTATCAGCTCACCCGCGCCGAACTCGAGCTGAGCCTCGTTTGTCGCGACCAGGGAAACATCGAGCGCGCGAAACAGTTGGCTGCCGACGCGATTAGCGTAGCGCAAGCCAACGACATCAAAAACGTCGCAGCAAACGGGCTCATCGATTTGGGTCTTGCTTTCATCAGCAGCGATTTTGAGACGGCGACCAGTTATTTCCAGCAGGCCCTGGAACTCGCGCGCAGAGATAAATCTCAGGTTACCGAGATGAGGGCGCATTTGTCTCTGGGCCGCGTCAACTACCTGAAGAACGACAACGACGCGGCCATCTCTGAGCTGCAAACCGCACTGAACTTCTATAAGCCAGCCGGCTATCGCCGCGAGACTTCGCTGGCGCTGACGTTGCTGGGCCGCGTGTATCAGGATAAGGGAGAAGATGCGACTGCCTTGAAGTTTTTCCAGGAACAAAACGAGTTGGTGAAGCAGGCCGGCGACGAGTCGGGCATCGCCGATTCGCACATGAACATGGCCCTTCTGCTTGGTTCCAATCAGGAGAAATTCACCGAAGCGCTGGCACACCTTGAAGAGAAGCTCAAGATTGATGAAGCACATCACTCAGAACGGTTGATGGCTTCCGATCAAATGAATCGCGGCAGTTTTCTCAGCCGGTTAGGACGATACGATGAGGCGCGGGCGGCGCTCGATGCTGCATTTGAATTGGCGAACAAAAAGGAAGCGCAAATCAAGACGGTGCTGGTCTGGGTGCACATCATCCGAGCCAGGATGGCCATGAGTCAAATTCAATATGCGGAAGCCAAGAACGAGGCGCAGCTTGCGTTGGATTTAAGTGAGAAAATTCCGGACACGGCGGTTCACGCAAAAACAACGTTGTGCCTGGCGCAGGCACTCTCCGGCTCGGCGCCACAGGGAAGGCAGCTTTGCGAAGAAGCTCTCGCGGCAGCGCAGGGCTTGAAATCTCGCCCGCTAATCACCAGCGCACAACTGGCGCTGGCCGAAACAATGCTCCTCAACAAAGACGCGGCCTCTGCCCTCGCCACAGCGCTGGAGGCGCAAAAAATATTTGGACAATCGGGTCAGAAAGATTCAGAATGGCGCGCGCTCCTGATTGCGGCACGCGCGAGTGACCTCTTGGGAGACAAGTCGGCCGCGCATAATTATGCGGAGCAAGCCGACGCGGCGTGCAATGCATTGCAACAGATGTGGGGCGCTGAAAGCTATCAAAGCTATCTGCGACGACCCGACATTCAGATGTACCGAAAACAGCTGGCGCAAATACGTTAGCGTGAACTGAAAACAACTCAGCTCAGAGAAAAGGAGAAACCAACATGACTTTCCCTTCGACCATTCTTTTTGGTGACGATCCCGGCAGCGGCAGCGGCGGACGTAAAAAACCCTCCAAGAAACCAGCCAAGAAGAAAGCGGCCAAGAAAAGATAGTTGCCGCGCAAAAACAAAAACCGGTGGCGCTGACGTTTCGCAAAGTTGAGACGACAGCGCCAGCCGCATTTTGTACCACCCTATCTCACAACTATGTCCGATCAGCTAACTGGTTCGGGTCAGAAGTTCCATGACATCGAGCGCGCCGACTTGATGACACCGCTGACGAAGTTTTTAAAGTCAGCCGAACGTACCAGTCACTTGAGTCGCGAGCAACGCTTGCGAATTGTCGAGCAGGCGTTGTTGCTGCTCGAAATGAATTACGTGCATTTGCCGCTCAAGCAGGCGATGCATGCGGTCAACCCGATTCAGCTACTCAAACTACTGAAGTATCGTCTCGAGACGAAGAGCAGCAAACTTGAACCGGTGATGCGTTTTCATACCCGCCTGCTGGCGATATTCGCCTCGCTCCGCGACGTGCACACGTCCTATTACCTGCCGGATCCATTCGCTTTCCAGGTGGCCTATCTTCCGTTCCTGGTTGAGCAATGCTTCACAGGCAGCCAGCAGCGCCGCAGCGAGAAGTTTTTGGTTTCGCGCGTGATGCGGGAGATGGCCGGGGCCAGCTCGCTGACCGGGTTGAGCGCAGCTTTTTTGCCAGGAGTCGAAGCGCTCTATTGGAACGGTGTGCCTATTCGGCGGGCGATTGAATTGAATGGCGAGAACCAGGCGGGCAGCAATCCGGAAGCCCGACTCGCGCGCGGACTCGATAATCTGACGGTGCGCCCGCTGGACGCGATGTTGCCGCCCGACGAAAAGTGGGTCGACTTAACCTATCGATCAAAGTCGGGAGCGGAGCTGACGCAGCGATTCGAATGGTTTGTCTACGACTCGTCGGACGAGCCTGCGGCCACGGGGCCCGAAAATAAACGCGCCGCCGTTGACATCAAGAAGGCGAAAACTAATCAGTTCAAGAAAATGTTTTTCGCGCCGCCCCGTGCCGTCAAAGCACAACAAGCTTTCAAACAAAATTTCTATCCGCAGACTCGCATTGTCGGCGGGCGGGAATATGGCTATGTCCGCTTGTTCAGTTTCAATGCTACCAACAACAACTTCGATCAATTCGTGAAGGAAGTGCAGCGGGTTATCACGGCGGAAGATTTTCCGCAGGAAGGCTTGATTCTCGACGTGCGCGGCAACCCGGGCGGAAATATTCGGGCGGGCGAGCGCCTTTTGCAGCTTTTCACGCCGCGGCGCATCAAGCCCGAACCCTTTGAATTCATTAACACGTCGCTCAACCTGGAAATTTGCCAACGCGCCCCGAAGAGCTACGAGCTGGCCCGTTGGATTCCGTCGATCTCGGAATCGGTGCAAACCGGCGCTATCTATTCCATGGGCTTCCCGTTGCAATCAGAGGAGTCGTGCAACGCGATCGGGCAGGTTTACTACGGTCCGGTAATTCTGATCACGGACGCGCTGTCCTATAGCACCACAGACATTTTCGCGGCGGGCTTTCAGGACCATAAGATCGGCAAAATTCTCGGGACCAGCGATAACACCGGCGCCGGCGGGGCTAACAAGTGGGAATATGGCGAGCTGGTCAAGGTCCTGGGCCGCGGCGGTAAGACTAAGTTCAAACCTCTACCCAGCAACGCCTCTTTCGATTTAGCGCTGCGTCGCAGCGTGCGCGTGGGCGAGAGCGAAGGCCGACCCCTGGAGGAACTCGGAATAAATCCCGATCATCGTCACTACATGACCAAAAACGATGTGATGAAAGACAATGTCGACATGGTCAGACATGCTGCGCGCATTTTGGCAAGTCAGCCGTGCTATTACCTTTCGGTGCAGGCGGGAACGGGGAAGAATCGCACCCTGCGTATTAGCGCTTCTTCAAGAGTCCGGCCCCGCGAGCGGCGCAGGCGAATCTCTCACGTCGACGTCTTTGTGAACGGTCGACCGCACAAATCATTGAGTGCACGTAACGGAATGTTGTCGCCGACCACTGTCGCAATCGGTAAATCACCTAAGTTCGACTGGCTGGTCCAGGCGTTCGACCACCATGACACTCTGGTGGCCTCCGCCCGCAGTCAACGCTGACCTTCTCTTTTTTCTCCGTGATATGCTCTCTGCGGACACTGTTTAGCGGGCGCACTTGTGCGCCCTTGTGGCGCCGGACATGACAGCTAAAGTCAAAATAGCTTGTGTGGTTAACGACCGTGAGCGAACTGTCGAAGCCTATCCGATGGAGCGGCTGCTCGATGTATTGCGCGAGCAGTTGGGCCTTACCGGCACCAAAGAAGGTTGCGGCGAAGGTGAATGTGGCGCTTGTACCGTCACCATCGACGGCAAAATCGTGAACAGCTGTTTGGTACCTGTTGCGCAGGTTGCCGGCGCCTCTATCAAAACCATTGAAGGCATTGCGCCGAGTGAGACTCAACTCCACGCAGTGCAGCAAGCTTTCATCGATTACGGCGGCGCGCAATGCGGGATTTGCACACCCGGCATGGTAATGGCGGCCGTGAATTTGCTCGAGCGGGTCCCGCATCCGACTGAAGCCGAGATTCGCAACGGCTTGGCGGGAAATCTCTGCCGTTGCACCGGCTACATGAAGATTTTTGAGTCGGTGGTGCGGGCGTGCCAGAAGAACCACTTTGTCACAGAGGGGCGTCAACCGTCATGAAGACAACAAAGAAGCCAAAGATTGATATGTCTGCCAAAGCCGTAACTGCTCGCCTCAAGCTCGCATGTGGACTCGGCGATGCTGAACGAAGGATGACGATAATTAGATCGGTGAGCGCTGAGATTCACGGTGAAAAGGAAATTTCCGAACTGCCGATCTTAATGCCGAACGCGCAGGCAGACTAATTCGATGAGAGCCTATGTTCCGTCATACGAGATAATCTGACCGCCAAACCTTAGCGGCGTTCTCGATCTAATCGCGCAAAACAACGGCAAGTGGAAGCCTTTAGCCGGGGGCACTGATCTGATGGTGCTGCTCGAAGCCGGTAAGCTCTCGCACAAAAACTACGTCAACATTTGGCATCTGGACGAGCTGCGTGGAATCGAAGTGGCAAATGATTACGTGACGCTGGGGGCGCTCACGACCTATACCGAAGTTCAGGAACATCCGGAGTTGCAGCGAGATTTTCCGATGTTATGCCAGGCGGCGCGTGAAACCGGCGGCATTGCTATTCAAAATCGCGGCACGCTCGGAGGGAACATCGTGAACGCTTCACCGGCAGCCGACTCGCCACCTGCTTTGCTCGCCTACGATGCTGAATTGGAATTCGTTTCGAAAAGCGGCGCTCGGCGGATTCAATACTCCGAGTTCCACCAGGGCTATAAGCAGATGGATATTCGGCCCGCCGAGTTGCTGAAGGCTATTCACTTGCCGCGCCGCGCGCAGACACTCACGCATTACTACCGAAAAGTTGGTACGCGAAAAGCACAAGCCATTTCTAAAATCTGTTTTGCGGGCGTGGCCGACGTGAGCGACGGACGTATCGATCACATGCGGATCGCGCTGGGGAGCGTCGCTCCGATCCCTCTGCGATGTCCAAAAACAGAAGCCGCGCTGATTAATCACCGGCTGAGCGACGAAGCGATCGCTGACGCCATGAACATCATGGCGGCCGAAATCTCTCCCATCGATGATCTACGTTCAACGAAGAATTACCGCCTGCAAGTCTCTCTGAATCTGCTCAAAGACTTTCTCTCGCAGCTGCAGCCATAATCGTCATCAAATCAATTAAATTCGCCGCTGCAAACTTTGTTGCGCTAGAATCGCCCCAGCGCGCATGAAGTTAGCCTGGCCCTCCAAATTCAAAATCACGCTGGTGACCGTTCTTGTTTTCGCTTTTTCCACGGCGATCCACGGTCAGACCGCGCCCGCAACAGACCGCAGCGCGCCGCGCGACTTCAACCTGCTGGTGTTGGGCGATTCGATTCTTTGGGGACAGGGGCTGAAGACTGAGCACAAATCCTGGTTTCTCGTGAAGAATTGGTTGGAGCAGACGCAACACGTCACGGTTAAGGAGAAAGTCGAGGCGCACGCGGGGGCCGTGATCGGCTCGGCCGGGACTGCCCCGCCGCGATCACTAACGGTTTACGGCGAAGTAAACAGCGCGTGGCCCACTCTGCATGATCAGATCGATGACGCAGTGAGGGTGATCGGCGATCCTTCGCAGATCGATTTGGTCCTGGTCGACGGGTGTATCAACGATGTGAATGCGCGCCGATTTCTTAACGCCGGCAACAGTAGCCAAAACATCGAGTTGCTGGCGCAGGAAAAGTGCGGCGCACCGGTGGAGGCGCTGCTGTCCCGAGTCGCCTCGTCGTTTCCGAACGCGCATATTGTCGTGACCGGCTACTATCCGGTTATTTCCGGGAAGACATCACGCGATCTGTTCATGCGCACGCTGGCGAAAATGTTTTACGCGGCGCTTACCCCTGAAGCGCGCAGACCAAGTGACAAGGAACTCCTCGATCGGCTGACGGCCATTTCTAATGCGTGGTACGAAGCATCAAATCGCGCTTTGATGGACGCGGTAGCGAAGACAAACGCGGAACTTGCCGGCAGAGCGTCGCGCCAACGCGTCTCATTCGCGCGCATACCGTTTCTGCCGGAGCACGCATTTGCCGCGCGTGAATCGCGTCTGTGGGGTTTCGATGCCACGACGGCGAGAAAAATGCTGGCGGTGCTTACGCTCGGAAAGGTAAGTCTGCACGCCAACGACGAAGTGCGCAGCCAGCGTTCGTCTATGTGTGAAGATTTTTTCGGAAAGAAATCTGGAGAGACTGAAGATCAAAAACGCGGGCGCAAGGACAGCCTCATGATCTGCCGGCTGGCGGCAATCGCCCATCCGAATCGCAAGGGCGCAGTCATGTACGCTGATGCGATCACAGAGCAAGTGCAAGCTTTCATCGTCAATACTGGTTGGTTGCGCACTACGACCGCGGCTGCTGCCGCACAGTAAAAACTCTTGCGGGTCACGGCGCGGCCGTGATAAATCTCGCACAGTGACGGAAGACCAGAGCAATGACCCCAAACCCAACTGAATTCAATCGTGGCGTTGTCGCGCCGATGGAGTGCATCAAGGAAGGCTGGGCGCTAATAAAGGACGAGTACTGGTTGTTCTTTGGCATCACGCTGGTCGGCATACTGATCGGCGGCTTGGTGCCTGTGGTTTTGCTCGGCCCAATGATGGTCGGAATTTTTTTATGTTTGCAGCAACGACAAAGAAATCAGCCGGTCGACTTTGGATTGTTGTTTAAGGGATTCGATCTATTCGTGCCGGGTCTGATTGTGGCCGTCGTGAAAATGATCCCGATTTTCATAGTGCTGATTCCCTACTACATTTTCATTTTCGCAATGATGGCGGCGATGCCGCGTGGCAGGTCCAGCGCTGACGACTCGCCCCAGTTTGTCTTCACGCTTCTCGGATTCGAACTGCTTTTTGCGGTCGTCATCATCGCCGTCAGTATCCTCGTCGAGATTTTCTTCATGTTCGCATTTCCGCTGGTGGCCGATCGCAAGATGTCAGGACTCGATGCGGTGAAACTTAGCATTAAAGCGGGCCGAGCCAACATAGGAGGGATTTTGGGCCTGATGCTTTTGAATGCGCTCTTCAGCATTGTCGGTCTACTGGCCTGTATTGTCGGGGTCTACTTTTATCTGCCCATTGCTATAGCGTCACAGGCCGTTGCTTATCGACGAGTTTTCCCGGACGCCGGCCAGTTCGAACAATATCCGCCGCCGCCACCGCCGCAGAGTTGGGCCGCCTGAAATGCACGCGGTCGAACTAGTGATCCGTGGACGCCGGGTAGTAACGGAACACGGTGTCGGTCCGGCGTCGGTGCATATCACGCGCGGTTACATCTCTTCAATTTCAATTTACGAAGACGTGCCTGCGACGGCGCTTGAGGTGATCGAAGCCTTCGATTCGGTCGTTATGCCGGGGCTGATCGACACGCACGTGCATGTCAACGAACCCGGGCGAACGGAATGGGAAGGCTTTGAGACGGCCACGCGCGCAGCCGCCGCGGGTGGGGTGACGACGATCGTCGACATGCCTTTGAATTCGATCCCCGCGACAACCACGTTCGATGCTTTGCAAGAAAAACTGGAAGCGGCCCGGGAAAAATTGCACGTTGACGTAGGTTTCTGGGGCGGCGTAGTACCGGGAAACACGAGCGAATTGGCGAAGTTATGGGAGGCCGGGGTCGCCGGCTTTAAATGTTTTCTGATTCATTCGGGCGTGGACGAATTTCCAAATGTCACTGAAGCGGATCTGCGCGAAGCGATGCCTGAGCTGGCCAGGTTAGGCGCACTGCTGATCGTTCATGCCGAGTTGCCGGGACCAGTTGAGGCGTGTTGCCAAGCGTTGAGCGATTCGCCAACTCAATCGTACAAAACGTTTCTTGCGTCGCGTCCGCGGCAGGCCGAAAACGAAGCAGTAGACCTAATGACTCGGCTGTGCCGCGAAACTGGGTGCCGCGTTCACATCGTGCATCATTCGTCCGCCGATGCTTTGACAATGCTACGCGAGGCGAAGCGATCGGGGTTGGCCATCACCGCGGAGACTTGCCCGCACTATCTGCACTTCGCCGCGGAAGAAATTCGCGATGGCGCCACGGAATTCAAGTGCTGTCCGCCGATTCGCGAGCGGGAGAATCGCGAGCGGCTCTGGGACGCTTTGAGAGACGGCACGATCGATTTTGTGGTTTCCGATCATTCTCCCTGTCCACCGGACATGAAACTTCGCGAGCAGGGCGACTTTATGAATGCGTGGGGCGGCATATCCTCTTTGCAGTTGCGCCTGCCGCTGATTTGGACAGAGGCGAGCCGGCGCGGATTCACAATCGAAGATTTGACGAAGTGGCTTTGTCACGAACCGGCTAAGCAAGTTGGACTCGAGGTCCTTAAAGGTGCAATTAAAGAAGGCGCGGACGCTGACCTCATCATTTGGGACCCGGATCGCGAATTCAAAGTCGAGCCATCAATGCTGCATCACCGGCACAAACTAACACCATACAATGGCGAGGTCTTACGCGGCGTGGTAGAAAAAACTTTTGTGCGTGGCCGAATGGTTTATGATGGCGCGAAGTTTTCCACGGCGTGTGGTCGCGTCATCTTGCGACCGAGAAATTAGTCTTTGCGAGCTTTGCGGCTTTGCGTGAGGCAGCTTCTCGCAAAGTCGCCAAGTTGCAAAGGAACGCAAAGTATGGACTTTACTGACCTAATTGATTTGGCGTCGGAACGCCTTGGCGGAACTGTTCTGTTTGCCAATGACGATTTCTTTGCGCCGAAAGAGAACCTGCTGAAACCCGCCCCGGCGATTTTCATCGAAGGCAAATACACGGATCTAGGCAAATGGATGGACGGGTGGGAAAGCCGCCGACGCCGCACGCCGGGGTTCGATTGGTGTGTCATCAGACTCGGTTTGCCGGGCATCGTTCGTGGCGTGGTGGTGGACACTGCGCATTTCAAAGGCAATTATCCCGAACAATGTTCGTTGGAAGCTTGCGCCATGGATGGATTGCCAACCACAGAGCAAGTGCTCGATGAAGCGCAGCAATGGATCGAAATTCTGCCCAAGTCGAACCTGAACGGCGATTCTGAAAATCCATTTTCGATCACGAGTGATGAGCGCTGGACTCATTTGTGTTTCAGGATCTATCCGGACGGCGGCGTCGCCCGCCTCCGCGTTTATGGCGAGGTCGCACCCCAATGGAACCGTCTGCGCGAAATCGGCGGTGAGCTCGATCTGGCAGCGGTTGAAAACGGCGGGCGCGTGCTGTCATGCAGTGATATGTTTTTTGGTCATCGTCACAATCTGATCATGCCGGGACGCGCGGCGAATATGAGTGATGGTTGGGAAACCAAAAGGCGGCGCGGACCGGGACATGATTGGACGATCATTCGACTGGGATCGCCGGGCCGCGTACGACGCCTGGAGGTCGATACCTCCTGGTTCAAAGGAAATTTTCCGGAGAGCTGCTCGCTGGAGAGTTGCAATGCGCCGGACGTGCCGCTTGAAACGCTGGAGGATGCTCACTTCACGTGGAAACCTTTACTCGCGCGGACCAAGCTGCAGGCGCACACACGCCATTTCTTTGATGAAGTGATGGACGCCGGCATCGCTTCGCATGTGCGCTTCAACATTTTTCCGGACGGCGGCGTGAGTAGATTGCGGGTGTACGGAACGATCGGAGATTGATTCATTGACCCATTGAATCAATGAATCAATGGAAAAATGGATCAATCGATTAGGCGCCTAAATCAGCTATCCGCGGGTGAGGCTGAAGCTGAGTTCTTAAAATGCTGCGGCGCGAGACGCTGGGCAAAGGCGATGACTGAGGCGCGACCTTTCAGCAGTATCGAGTTGCTACTGACGAAGGCTAATGAAGCCTGGCAGTCCTTAAGCGAAACCGATTGGCTGGAAGCGTTCCGCGCGCATCCGAAAATCGGCGAGCGCAAAGCCGCTGCCACTCAGTCGCCACAGGCTGCGAATTGGTCAGCCCAGGAGCAATCGCAGGCCCAGCAAGCCGACGACGAAACAAAGACAGCAATTGCGCAGGGAAATGAACTCTACGAGACGCGGTTTGGATTCATCTTCATCATTTGCGCCAGCGGAAAGTCTGCTGACGAGATTTTAACCTCGCTCACCGAGCGATTAGGGAACGACGCCGGCACAGAAATGCGAATCGCCGCGGAAGAGCAACGCAAGATAACCCAACTACGGCTGCAGAAACTTTTGGAAACGTGAGCACGATCTCCACGCACATCCTGGACACATCCCGCGGCCGGCCGGCCGGCGGTGTGAGTGTCGCTCTCGAACGTTTGAACGCGGGCGAAGGCTGGTCACGGCTGGCGGAAGCCGAAACCGACGTTGATGGCCGCATCAAGGAATTTGTCTTGAGTGACTCGCAATTGACGCCGGGAACCTATCGATTGGTGTTTGCGATTGCGAAATACTTCAAGACGCTAAATCAGCAGAGTTTCTATCCTGAGGTTACCGTAACTTTCTTGATCGAAGCTGCCGAACATTATCACGTGCCGCTGTTGATAAACCCGTTTGGTTATTCGACCTATCGCGG
Organism: Pyrinomonadaceae bacterium; assembly: GCA_035606795.1. GTDB lineage: Bacteria > Acidobacteriota > Blastocatellia > Pyrinomonadales > Pyrinomonadaceae > UBA11740. The sequence continues at coordinate 17,437 of DATNEI010000140.1, read as the reverse complement.
AAGCTAGTAGCACAGACTTCAGTCTGTGATTATCATTAGCGACCCACAGAGTGAAGTCTGTGCCACATAATGATCAATCCCATTATCAGTGAATTGCTAAATTTCATCGCCCGCTGGGTGCATGTGTTTGCAGGCATCATGTGGGTCGGCACAACCTATTACTTTACCTGGCTCGATGCGCGGCTCACTGAAGAAGAGAAAGCCGTCGCCAATGTGGGCAAGCCGGCGCAGATTTGGATGGTGCACAGCGGCGGCTTCTACGTGGTCGAGAAACGGAAAGTCCCGGACGAACTTTCGCGCAAGCTTCATTGGTTCAAATGGGAAGCCGGCACAACCTGGCTGAGCGGCTTCGCGCTGTTGATCATTATCTACTACCTCGGCGGCGGCGCGTTGATCGATCACGATGTGGCCGACATTAGCGTATGGACGGCTGTCGGCATAGGCGTGGGAACTTTGATTGTCGGGTGGGTCGTCTATGACCTGCTGATGATTTCGCCGCTCGGCCGAAACGAAAAGCTTTTTGCGGTTATCGCGTACGTCTTAATCGTCGCAACGGCGTATGGGCTGACCCGTGTTTTCAGTGGACGAGCCGCCTACATTCATGTGGGGGCGTTGTTCGGCACGATCATGGCGGCGAACGTCTGGATGCGCATTTTGCCGGCGCAAAGAAAGATGATTGAGGCTATTAAAGCTGGTCAAAAGCCTGACGAAAAACTCGCGGCCCAGGCGAAGCTTCGTTCCAAACAGAACACTTTTTTGGCTGTTCCGGTTGTTTTCCTCATGATCAGCAACCATTTTGGCGGGACTACCACAGGCGGATATGACTGGATTCATCTCGCCATCCTGGTTCCAGTTGGCTGGTTGGCAGCGAAGTTCATCAGGCGGGCATAGAGTTGGATCACGCCCGACTCATTCTCACAATCTCATCGAAATCTTCTTTCGATACCGGCATCACCGACAAACGCGATTGCCGCACCAATAACAAGTCGCGCAGCTTTGCGTTGGCTTTTATGTCGGCAAGTGAGACTGCATTGACTAACTTTTTTACTGGCTTGATGTCGACCGCAATCCACGAATCGTCATCCGCGGTGGGATCGGGATACGCGGCTTTTGCTACTTCAGCGATACCGACAACGCTCTTCTCTTTGCCAGAGTGGTAGAACAAAACCGAATCGCCGACTTTCATCGCGCGAAGATTGTTGCGCGCCTGGAAATTTCTGACACCAGTCCAGGCCGTCTTTTTGTCGCGCATCAGATCGTCCCATGAATAATCTTCGGGTTCCTGCTTAACCAACCAGTAATTTCCCTTGACTGCAGCCATATTGAGATCCCTCGTCGTTTTTGATTTTTGGTTGCGTTCGCTAGAATTCTAACTCTAAATCTAAAAACAAAGGATCGCGACACTCGTGGCAAAACTCAAAGAAGGCGGCAAGGCGCCGGATTTCGCCGTGCCGGACGCAAATGGAAACACCGTTCGGTTGAAGGATCTGCGCGGAAAAAAAGTCGTGTTGTATTTCTATCCCAAAGACGACACGCCGGGATGCACAAAGGAAGCGTGCGCGTTCCGCGATTCGTTCTCGAAATTCAAGCGGCGTGGCATTGAGGTGTTGGGTGTGTCGCTCGACAACGAAAAGTCACACCAGAAATTTGCGCAGAAATTCGATTTACCGTTTCGACTTCTCGCCGACACTGAAAGAAAAGTCTCAGACGCTTATGGCACCTACGGCAAAAAGAAATTCATGGGTCGTGAGTACATGGGAAACCATCGAATGACTTTTCTGATCGACGAAAAGGGTAAAATCAAGAAGATCTTCGATAAGGTAAAGCCGGACGAGCACGCGGAGGAAGTTCTCGCCGCTTTTGAGGATTAAGGTTGCGCTTTTCGGGGATCGACGGCTTCAGCCCGTCCTGGTTTTGGACGCCCACGTCTTAGCCGCGCGTTTTTTGCCTTTGGCCGACGGCTTACGGCCGGGCATGAGCACGCCGACCGAGCTGAACGATGGCGTCAGGCCTCGCTTTGGGTTGGTGTCCGCTGCTTTTTGCAGCTCCTGCATTGCTTCGTTTACGAAGTACATGCGTTGGTGATTGACGATTTGGGTGCGAATTTCCCGCGTCCAAAGCAGCAAATTTGCGAGCGCGTCGCAAACCTCGTCCTTGGGCAGGCGGGTGACGTGGGCGATCTCCTTTTGCGTGCGCGCGCCACAGCGAATTGCCTCACGCACGCGGTCCGCGGGTGAAAGTTTTCGCAGCATCCGCGCAATGCGACGCGGTGAGAACCCGGCCTTGCCGTCGAGAGTAATGCGCGTTTTGGTAGCATTGCTGACATGCTTGTTGCGAGCTGATTTGTATTCACGCAGCGCCTGACGGCTCAAGGCAATCTTCTGGCGGATGCAACGCTTGCAATAAAGATTCAATCCATCTTTGCGCGCGCGACACACACCGTACTCTGAGAGCGGCAGCGACTCTTCGCAGCGAGGACATCGCTTCAATTCGAGTGCTGTTGCTTCTGCTGCCATTGTCATCTTTCAGTGCTCTCGACCTTAACCGAGCGAAACCTTTCCCGCAGACCCTCCAGCAGCCAAGCCGCTTTGTGCCCTGGTTCGAACCCCGTCCCGATTGGAAAGTGACGATGAGCCCTCGGTGAGCCTAATCGTTCCTGGCGACTTCTGCTTCTGAAGAATCGAATACGGCAGAAGCCTCACTCACTTCGTCGCGTTCAAGGGCAACGCGTGAGGATTAGGTCGCTATGTGGCTGACGGTACGTGCGAGGTAATTATAAGTGCTGCTAACTGCAAATCACTCTCGTCAACTCGATCTCCGAAGCGCCTATCTCAATCAGCGAGGGACTGGAATTATATTGAGTAAGATTTTTTTTGCAACTTCTAAATTGAACGATCGCGATCGTTTGTTGTTGAGAAATTATTTCGACTAAAAACATGAGGCGCGAAGAGAAAACAAAACGCAACATCTGTGTTCATCCAAGTTAGAAGATGAGTTTTGTCGTGTGCTTTTCTATTGCACTTTCAGATCGTTCAAGTTTGCATCAATCAGTGGGCTTAAAGGCCAACAAACTCGAACATCGATTGCCATACATAAAGCGTTCGCCTCATGTTTCGCGCAACACCTTCGATTGATTCGTACGTGGGCCTACTATTAGTGGCTGTCGCTTTTTCTCGCGCGCGCGAGCTATCATCGCTACGTGATCAAATCGCGAATCACGTCGTGATTTCAATTCTGCTGTCGGCCTGATCTGCGCGGCGGTTTGGCCTTTGCCGGCATAGTGCTTAAGCGGTTGTAAAGCGGATCGATAAGTGCCGGCGATTCGCGTACAACACGTCGTTCCAAGCGTTCGGAACGTCCAAACTTCGGCATTTGCCACAGTTCATTTCAAATCTCATTACCCGTCTCAATAGTTCACGGTCTGTGAATGCTGCTTTGTTGTGCAAATCGCTCTAAACAACTGCCTGCGTGACGGTTATGTTCGCCGGGGCTTAGACATCCACATGTTTTTCACAGAGGCTGTGGATCACTGTGGAGGCTGTGAACTAGTGGAGAATTCCTTATTTCTGTGGGCGATCTTTCAAACGAAAGACGAATTTTAGACCCGACCAGACTTCATCAACCGCGCACACTTTTACATCAACCATGCCTTTCGCGAGCCCGATATCGCGGACAATGTTCTCGTCGAGATCGCTTTGTACGCCTGATGTTTTTTTCGGCCACGAGATCCAAAGCATTCCTGCCGGAGTAAGTGTCGCGGCATGGCGCGAGAATTCCTTCTCGAGCGCACGCTGACTTTGCGCAAACAGTAAGACAAAGTCGAGTGGCTTCTTTGATTTTCCACTTATCGTCACGCCTTCCGGCAGTTCCAATTGTTGCTCAAAACCGGTAGGAGGATTGACGATGCGGATACTAAACCCTTCTTTGATTCCCAGTTTCTTGACGAGTGGAGTTCCTGAATAGCCAGCCATGATTGTCTGAAGAGAGATAATTCATTCGGGAATATCTACTTCACCAAAATGAATGCCGCGCTTCTCACGGCCCACAGCTGTGATGATCACAGCACCGATTAACACAGTTAGCGTCGTGAGTGCCATCGTTATTGGATAGCTGGTACGCGCGGCGAAGACGGCTTGAATGTACGCTACTGATCCTGCCAGCAGTACGCCACATTGGTATGCGAAACCCGGTAGAAACCCGCGCACTGAATCTGGCGATAATTCAGTGAGGTGTGCCGGAATAATTCCCCAGGCTCCCTGAACCATGAACTGCATGATGAAGCCGCCAACAAGTAACAGTCCGAGCACTGGCGATAATGACCAAAGGGGAATTACCAGCATGGCCAGTACCAAAGCGATAATCATCGACTTGCGGCGACCAATGCGATCTGAAAGATAGCCAAACAGCAGTCCACCGCTGATCGCACCGACCATAGTAAACGCGGTTACTACAGCAACCTTCTGCGGCGCGAAATGCCACGCGCGTTTCAGCAGTGTCGGATACAAATCCTGAGTGCCATGTGAAACAAAGTTCATCATCATCATGAGGAGCACAAGATAGATGAACAGTTTCCAATGCGATGCTATTCCCCGACCGAGCTGACCCCAACTTTCATGTTTTGTCTTTTGCCAGACTTCTGATTCCTTCACATGCAAGCGCACGTAAATCGCCAGAAGCGCCGGCAATCCGCCGATAAAGAACATCGGTCGCCAGCCCCAGCGCGGAAAAACGAAGAAATAACAGAGCGCAGCCAGGAGGTAGCCGGTGGCGTAGCCTTCCTGAAGCAGTCCCGACAGAACGCCGCGAAGCTTGGGCGGCACTTTCTCCATTGCCAGGGACGCGCCGACGCCCCACTCGCCGCCCATGCCGATGCCAAACAGTGCGCGCAGAATCAAAAAGGTGGTGTAATTTGGCGCCAATCCAGATAAGACCTCGATCAGCGAGTAGAAAATAAGATCAATAATCAGCGGCAACCGTCGTCCGTACCGGTCTGCTAACAAGCCAAAGATGAACGCACCGACGGGACGAAAGGCCAGCGTTAGCGTAATAGTGAGAGCTATCTCTGCGTCGGTTTTATGGAATTCGGCAGCAATCGCCGTCAGTGAGAGTCCGACCAGAAAGAAATCGAAAGCGTCGAGCGTCCAGCCGAGGAATCCGGCAACCAGTGCGGGTCGATGATCTTCAGCGGCGGCGGGCGTGGTCGATTCCTGCATCTAAAGTCTTACGAAAGTGGAGGTCAGCACAGCCGCGGCATAGTAAACGCTGCGGATAGTTCATACAAGCCGATTCTTCGCTTAGAATCTAATCGAGGTCCGATGCCAACTGACGAGCTGCCCAAGATACCGGCCAACGAAATAACGCCGGAACATGTGTACTTCAATCGCCGCTTGTTCTTGCGCGGCGCTGTTATCGCTGGTTCCGTCGCGGCCACCGGCTTTCTGTATCGCAGAATCAATCCGCCTTCCCCAGTCACGGACGAGCGGCCGAAGATCGCCGATCTCGTCACGCCGCCGACTGATGAAGCGATGCGTAAAGGTTTTCGTACTGATGAGGGTCTCACCTCCTTCGCCGACATTACGAACTACAACAATTTTTATGAGTTCGATACGGAAAAGGGTGGCGTCGCCTCTGCCGCGCGCGGATTTGTGACGCGTCCATGGCAAGTCGCTGTCGAAGGCCTGGTCAACAAACCAAAGACTTTCGATATTGATGATTTGCTGAAGATGGCGCCGCAGGAAGAACGCATCTACCGTCTCCGTTGTGTTGAAGGCTGGTCAATGGTGATTCCGTGGGTCGGATTTCCGCTGAATGCGCTGCTCAATCGCGTCGAGCCGCTCTCATCCGCCAGGTACGTCGCATTTCAGACACTGCTCGATCCCAGCCGGATGCCGAATCAGAACACCGGCGTGCTCGACTGGCCTTACGTCGAAGGTTTGCGCCTGGATGAAGCGATGCATCCACTGACGATCCTCGCCACTGGGCTCTACGGTCAGTCCTTACCTCCTCAGGATGGCGCGCCGATTCGCCTGGTTGTGCCGTGGAAATATGGATACAAGAGCATTAAGTCGATTGTGAAAATCACTTTGGTAGCAGATCAACCGCCTACTACATGGAACATCGAGTCACCCAGCGACTATGGTTTCTATTCGAACGTGAATCCGAACATCATTTATCCGCGGTTTGACCAGCGGAGGGAACACCGCATCGGGGAATTCGGCTCACGGCCAACCCTCTTGTTCAATGGATATGCTGAACAGGTCGGGAATTTGTACGCAGGAATGGATTTGCGGACTGATTTTTGAGTATGAAAGACACGCGGTTCGCAAAAGTTGTTCTTCTGGTAAACGGGCTCGTCCCGCTGGTGTTGTTGCTATGGGACGTGTGGCGCAAGCAGGTCGGCGCTAATCCGCTCGAATTCGTAACGCGTACGACCGGCATGCTGACCCTCGTCTTTCTGATGCTAACGCTGGCAGTCAGTCCACTCAGGCGCATCCTCGGTTTGAACTGGCTGGTGCGATTTCGGCGAATGCTGGGGTTATTTGCTTTCTTCTACGGCTGTCTGCATCTCCTGACGTATGTCGCGTTTGATCGCTTCTTTCGCTTCACCACTATTCCTGGGGACATCGCTACTCGAAGATTCATCGCCATTGGCATGGCCGCATTCTTCCTGATGTTGCCGCTGGCGATTACCTCAACGAATGCGATGATTAAGCGGCTTGGCGGCAAGCGTTGGGCGCTTTTGCATCGCGTGGTGTACGCGGCTGGAATTTTGGGTGTGCTTCACTATTACATGTTGGTAAAATCCGACGTGCGGCTGCCGATGACGTTTGCGTTTATCGTGGCGGTGCTGCTGGGATTCAGGGCTTTCACCAAGTATTACCAAACGCGCAGCGCAATCCCGACGGCTTAATCGAACTCATGAACGACGAAAAAAGATCCAGCGACCGTGTCCCGACTAATCTTTCCGCGAGATGGCACGCCATTTCGGGCGCGCACGAAGGCCGCATCGAAGATCTCAGTCCGAGCGGCTGCTTTGTAAACACCACCGGCGCAGTGGACGTCGGCGAAATGGTGAGCCTTTTGATCCAACTTCCGTCCGGCGCGTGGCTACCGCTGCGCGGGAAGGTCGCCTTCTTTCACCAGATGACCGGCTTCAGCGTGGCCTTCGCGATTGACGATGATAAGCAACGCCAACAATTACACGAGCTGATTGAGAGCCAAGACCATCCTCGCTAGGTCACATGTTCGATCCCACCAAACGCTTTTCAAATCGAGTTGAAAACTATCTGAAGTATCGTCCGCGCTATCCATCTGGGATTATTCCGCTCCTGGCAACGGAATGCGGCCTCACGCCTGATTCGATCGTCGCCGATGTCGCCTCGGGAACGGGATTTCTGGCTGAACTCTTCCTGAAAAACGGAAATCGCGTTTTCGGTGTCGAGCCGAATGCCGAAATGCGCGCGGCCGGCGAAAACCTCCTTGCGCCCTACGCAAACTTCACGAGCATCGACGGGACGGCGGAAAATACGACACTGGCAAGTCAGACGATTGACTTTGTTACCGTGGGCCAGGCCTTTCACTGGTTCAATCGCGAAAAAACGCGAGCAGAGTTTGCCCGGATTCTGAAACCCCAAGGATGGGTCGTCATCGTGTGGAATGGTTACCGGCCGGAACAAACGCCGCTTCTCAGCGGATATCATGAAGCGCTGTTGCGCTACGGGACTGACTATCGCGACGTGCGGCGCGAGATCCAGGACACTCATGTTGAAACGTTTTTTTCACCGGACGTATGCAAACGCGCCCAATTCGAGTTCCAGCAGTTTTTTGACTTTGAAGGATTGAAGGGTCGAACGCTCTCAGCGTCTTACGCGCCGCAGCCGGGCGACCTGAATTACGAACCGATGGTCGCTGAGCTACGCAAAGTGTTCGATACGAACCAGACCGCTGGTCTGGTCGCTTTCGATTACAACACTGAAGTTTATTACGGCCGCTTGATCTGAGAATTACTGGAGAGGCATGCCTGCGAGCTGGGACATCGCGTGCGCTAAATCCAGCCGCGTGAAAGCTCCGGCCGGATTGAAAGTCGAGGGGCTCGTCTTGATCAGTCCATTCTGCACCGCCACCGCCACATAACCGCGCAGTGAAGACGGAATCGAAAGAGCATCAGCGTAAGACAGCGTGTAAGTTCCCGACTCAGCCTGTTGCCTCAAACCTGCCGCTCGAACGAGTGCAACTGCCGCCGTCAATCGATCGACCACTGCATCGGGCTGAAAGTTCGAGCCGGCAGTAATTGATGGGAATAGCGCGCCACTTGGTGATGCCTGCGCGCTCGCCACGAACAGCATAGTCGCTTTGTCGCGCACGTCCGGATAGCTCGAGGCGCCCGGCAAGTACTGCGGAACACGGCCGTCCATCACCATGGCTTTGGCAAAGTCTGCGCGCGTGACAGCGAAACTGGGCCGGAAACGCGAACCGATCGGCGCCATCAGCATTGAACGGAAGCTCTGGTTGATCTCATTCACTGACGAGCTATCCAGCCCGTTGAGATCGTTCAACTGCGCGTATCGAGCCGATACCGTTTGGAAAACTCCATAAAAAGACTGCGGACTGGCGCCGCCACCGGTCGTCGTGTTCGTCACGGGCGTTCCGTTAATGGTGACGAGGTCACCGGTACCCGACGTTGAAGTACTTCCTGCAACATTTGTGACCCGCGCCGTCCACGTTCCGGGCGCCGGCGAATCAACCGACGAGCGCTGTCGACGGCCAGTGAGTCCCGGAGCCGGTTTGGCGTTAGCAATCGCTTGCTGTGTTCCGGTTGGATCCAAGAGAGCCAGGCTGAGGCGATTCACCGACGTGAGACCCCAGGCAATCTGTAGCGAAGCGCGCACGGTATCCGCCGGCACTGTTAAGGCTGAATCTGCGGCTGAGCCAGAGGTCGCGGAACCGGTGAATGTTTGCGGCGAGCTTTGCACGAACTGAACCTGATTCTGAAATGCGGCACCGCGCCAAGAACCAAAGTGTCTCTGCGGGAAAGCCGCTTCCAGCACCGCCGCCGGAGCATTCAACATGCCCGCGCCGACTTCGTAAACATAGTACGCAGGCAAAGGCGTCGATGTCCGTTGCAGGATGTCGCGCACCTGCGCGGGCGTCAGTTGCGGATTTGCTTCGAGCATCAACGCAATCACGCCGGCGACCTGCGGCGCAGAGAAGCTGGTGCCGCTGCCCGTCGTGTAGAACGGGAGTTCAGTCGCGCTGAGTTGCGAGACGTCGTCGGCCGAGCCACTCGCGGTCGTCACGGATACGAGCGTCGAAGGACGCAAGCTAACATTCCTGACGCCAGGCGCCACCAAGGTTGGGCGGAACAGCGGACTGCCGAATTCACCGCGCGCCGAAAAATCGGCCAATTTTCCCGTGTAGTCAGTCGCGCCAACGCTAATAACCCAGGGCGCAACGGAATAGGGATTCAGCGAATCAGCACCCGGGCCGGTGTTGCCGGCAGAGAAGACCACGTTAACACCGGCATCGGTGAGCATCTTTGTCGCAATGTTCACCGGATCGTTGATGTCAAAAACTGTGTTGGCAGAGAAGCTGCAATTCAGGACGCGGACGTTGAAGGCTTGCGCGTTCGCGAGCAGATAATCGAGCCCGGAAAGAATGAAGAACAGGCTAGCGTCACCTGCGCTGAGACCCAGAATATTCGCGCCCGAAGCCACACCGGCGTATTTGCCGCCGGACTGCTGGCCATTGCCGGCGATAACTCCCGCCACGAAGGTCCCGTGTCCGTAAACCTGATCGGTGTCCGGCATATTAGGCGAAACAACCGGGTAATTGAAACCAACGCCCAGACTCTGCGTGTCGGCTAGCTTCACGTTCTGCACCACGCGACCGGAAATATCGCTGTGCGTACCGTCCACCCCGGTATCGAGCACTGCCACAGTGACACCTTTTCCGGTCACTGGAGTCCCTTGATTTAAATTTGTCAGTTCGGTGTTGCGACGAACTCGGTCAGAGCCAATTGTATTACGTGACGCTACGTCCAGGTTCCATTGCAAGGTGCGATTGCCGTAAATCGAACGCACGTGCGCCAGATGCGAGATTGCCATCAGCCTGGTCTTCGATGTCGTCACCGAAACCATCGGCAAGGCGCGATAGCGCGTCCCACCCAGCACACCGATCTCCTGCAGGTCCGCAATGTCGCCGTCAGTCGGCATCGCACGATAAACGATGACCGCATCGATGTTGCTGTCATCGGTGGCGCGATCCAGTAACACCGCGAGTTCCGGATCGACGTTGGCAATCCCGGTGTTGACTCCGGCGCCATTCAAGGCCGCCATCAAAGCCGCCACACCAGTCAGCACAAAACTGTCAGCCCCGCTGATGGTGATTCCATCCGCGCCGCTCGCGGTGATGCCACTTACTCCGGCGATGGTTACGGCGCTGGGCGTCACTGAAAAGATAACGCCGTTGCTACTCGTGCCGGTGATTCCGCTGGCGCCATTGATCGTGATGACGTTGTCAGCGCCGCTCGCGGTAATGCCGTCGGCATGCGCAATGTTTCGCGTATCCGCGCCGCTGGCCGTGATTCCATTCGTGCCTGTCGCGATTACGTTGTCGGCGCCGCTCGCTGTGATACCGGTCGGATTTCGCACCACCACTGAATCGGCCTGGTATGTGCTGCCATCGGCTCCGCTGATTGTGATTCCGTTTGGTCCTGCTGCGGTCAGTGAATCTGCGCGGGTGATCGCGGTTGAATCGGCGCCGGATGCGGTAATCCCGTCCGCGCCGCTGGCTGTAATGCCGTCTGCGCCCGATGCGGTGATCCCATCAGCTCCTGATGCGGTGATTCCGTTTGGCGAGAACGCCAGGATGCTGTCGGCGCCACTCGCGGTAATTCCCGAAGTGTTCCAGTAATTAATCCCGTCGGCGCCGGACGCAGTGATGCCGTTCGAGCCGACAATCGTCAGCCCGGCCAACGCTGGTACGGAGCTGAGTAGTACAACCAGCACCAACGCCACTGCGACATGAATTTTATTTCCTAAGCGATTCGCCATTAGATACAAGCCATGGCCACAGTCGGGTCAGGACAGTGGCTTGTTTCGTCTACAACGCTGCGAGGCGCAATTTTTTGACTGAAGAACTGAGACCGCATGAATTCTACGTGCTGTGTGAACTCGAACTTGTTGCGGCCGCGTTGCATTTCTATCTTCCGTTTTTTGCGATTTTTCTCAGCAATTTTAAACAAGTTTTAGCGTCCCATGAGTTCGCGGAAAGTCTGCTGTGTTTGCGGGGCGGGCTCAACCCCAAGTTCTTCCTGCAAGAGCCCATGCAAAGCTTCGTATTGTTCCTTGACCGCCACCCGATTCCCGAGCGCCGCGTGCGCCCGCATCAGCATGCAGTGGATGTCTTCGCGGAACTGGTCTTCGCGCAGGATTCGCTGCGCCAGCTCCATAGTGCGCGGCCACTCCTGCTTTTTCTCTGCCACGCCCGCCAGAGACTCCAGCATGCGCAGGTATTGCTCGCGATAATAGGAGCGCTGTTCGTCGACCCAGGATTCGTAACTTCCCTGCATGAACTCGCCGCGATAAAGCGCTACGGCTTGTTCGTAAAGCTCGATGCAGCGGGCGTAATCGCGTTCACGGCGGGCGGTCTCGGCGTCAGAAATCAGCCGCTCGAAATTTTCAGTATCGAGGCGATAAGAGAATTCGGGATTGAGTTGATAATCGCCGTCGCGATAAATGATGAAGTTTTGCTTCAGCGTTTGATTGCTGTTGAGCGCCTTGCGAATGTGCGAAATTGTTGGATGAAAATTCTTCTCGATGGTCGCGAGATTATCTTCTGCCCAGAACGTTTCGATGATGGTGTCTTTCGGCGCGCGATGATGCCGGCGCGAAACGATAAAGCACAGAATGTCTCGCGCTCGTCGCGTCGTCCACGCGTCCGCCGCGAATGAGCGTGCCGGATCGCGAAAGATCTCTACGGGACCCAGCATATTTACCGTGAGATCAACGAGCGGTACCGGCGACAGGGTCGCAGTCTTCACGGGTTCAACGGCCGCCACCCTCAGACTCGGAAGTTGCGCGCGCAAATCTGCCGGCAGCATCTCCTGCGCGACGTCTGAAGCGAACAGCGCCGGTCGTTGCGCTATTTCCTGATGCAGCCAATAGTCATAGTCGTAACGCGCGGCCAGATCGAGAGCGCGCCGCAACTGCTCGAACATCTGCGGCTCGTTGCCCAGCTCGAGTTCACACGCAGCCAGCGCAATACATGCCTGGGCCTGGTAGTAGTACTGGCCGCGAGAGCGAAAGTAATCCAGCGCCGCCAGCAACTCAGTCCGTGTTTCTTCGAATTGGCCCTGCGCAATGCGGACCCGGCTTCGCGCCAGAATTGCAGTAATTACTCCACTCTGATCGTTTCGCGCGTTTCGCAAGTCGATGAGCCGATCGATTTGGTTACGCGCCCGCGCCACATCGCCCGCCTTCAAACTGAGCATCGCCTGCTCTTCCAAAAGTTCGACGCGCGAAATGTCGATGCCGGCTTGTTCGTAACTGCGAGCGGCACGTTCGTAAAACTCGGCGGCGCGCGCGATATCATTACGTTCACGCCAAAGATTGCCGTACGCCTCAAACGCTTCGCCCAGTTGAGTGACCAGATTGAAAAGTTGGCAACGCTCCAGCGCGAGATCGAGATGACGCTCGCTTTCCTGTAACTCTCCGCGGTACAGGTGGCAGCGTGCGATATTCAGGTGGCCCCACGCCTCCTGCGGAATGGGCGCTTCGCGATCGTCCGTGCGCAACATGCGGCGCAACCAGTGCAACGCCTCGCCAAAATCGCCGCGCATCATCGCCGGCAAACCCAGGTTGTGCGTGATCAGACGAATGTGATGCTCATCATTGCGCTCTTCGGCGGATTGCAGCGCGACGCGGAACTCGCCTTCAGCCGCAGTCCATTCGCCTTGCGAAGCAAAACAAAGCCCGCGCGTGTTGCCACATTTTGTGCGCACCGGCGAATCGGGTTGGGTTAGCTCGACCGCGCGATCGAGGTACTTAAAAGCTGACTCGAAATCGCCCTGTCTGCGGGCGATCGTCGCCAGCGAGTGCAACGCTTCGGCTTCCGCTTCATCATCGCCTTTCGCGCGCAAAGCGGCTGCCGCTCTGCGAAAGAGACTCTGGGCTGTTTCGAATTCGCCGCGCAGACGCGCAACTTCGGCGCGATGCGCCATCGCCCGCGGATGCGCTTCCAGCACGGAATGTGGCAGCGCCTCAGCCAGCGACGATAACGAGGCAAGTTTTCCCGACGCGATCCATTCGCGACCGTGCTCTGAAATCACGACAGCCGCGCGCTCAAAGTCCTCCGCTTCCAGCAGGTGGCGGACGGCGCCATCCCAATCACCGCGCTGTAGGAAGTGATCGGCACAGCCGACGTGTTCAGTCGAGACACCCGCCAACCCGATTTCGGTGCGCAGCCGGCGTCGCAGAAAACTCTGAAACAACGGATGCAACCGGTACTCTTCGCCGCGGGCATCACTCGCGACGGTTAGAAAAACGTTGCGGCGGACCAGTTGCGGCAGGATTGCCGAAGAGATCAGCTCAGGATAAAGACGGGAGCATGTTTCGATGTCGATGCGATCGAGTAAAGCAATCCGCATCAGGTATTTTTGCACTTCAATCGATTCAGCGCTCAAAACTTCTTCGGCAAAATACTCGAAAATGTCACGCTCGGATTGATGCAGCACGCCGAGCGGATCTGCCGCGCCGCCATCTCCACCGGTGGCTTGCCGCTGCGCAACCTGTCGCACGAGTTGCAGCGCGGTAATCCATCCATGCGTGCGCTCGCCGTATTCCTGCAATTGGCTCGCGGTCAGTTCCAGCCCGAAAACTTTGCGAAACAGCTGCTGAGTTTCTTCCGCGGTGAACAGCAGATCGTTTCGTTCAATTACCGCCAGCGAATCCTGCGACCGCAGCCGCGCCAGCGTGAGCGGAGGCACGTCCCGCGAAATGATGATGACGTGCATGACGTCGGGCAGATAGGCGATCAGGCGATCGACAACTGCATGAACCGAACTATCCGCGCCGAGATGATGGTAATCGTCGAGGACCACGATGAGCTGTTGCTCGACATGCTCGAGAATCTCGTTCAGCAGCACATCGGCTGCGCGTTCCGGCTGCTGGGCGAGTTCGTTCGCCTGCAAGTAGGCGAATATTGTTTCGCCAAAATCGGGCACGCGCTGCTTAATGCCCTGCGCCAGGTACCCGAGAAACACCGCCGCATCACTGTCGGTGCGATCGAGCTGGTACCAGACATAAGGCCCGTCCTGCTGGCGCAGAAATTCCGCGACCAGCGTGGTCTTTCCCGAACCGGCGTTGGCCGCAACCAAGGTCATCGGCAAAGAAAGATTCGCGCGCAAGCGTTCGACAAGACGCTCGCGGAAGAGCAGTTCCGGCGCAGGTCGGGGCGCCAGCAGCTTGGTACGCAGAAAGAATGTGCCGGGCATGGCGCCTACCGGCGCGGCGGTTGATGATGTGACAGCTTTGGCGTTTTTGCGTTCGCCTTTGGCCATGACGATTTGCGGAGAAATTTTTCGGGAACTGCTCCGGAGAGTAACACAGCCAAAACCGCGACTTCTATTGTGAAGAGAGCGGTCAACGACTGGTTCGCCGTTGGTAACGACACGGTCAGAGGCGGGGGTAATGTTCGCTGCGGGCATTGCTGCCAAACGTATCTCTAAGTTTGGAAATCAGGTGTGACGTGACCGAAGCCACGTACATGTCGCGGTTCAATCGACAGAAAATTGTCGGCCACGGCGCGTCCGGCGCGGCCCGGTGTCGCGGCAAAATTCGAGATCGCTGCGGCCCGGCCATTCGTCTCGCGCACGGCCACCCGCGCATGTTCCTCGCTGAGCCCGTAGGTTTTGAACAGTTGCAGTGTCTCTTCAAAATTGAAAGCGAGTTCGGATTCTTCGATCACTCGCAGCATTTGCTTTGAACGCATGCGCCACAATGGCGTCGGCGGCAGGCTGCGACAGGTGATGATCACGTGAACGTCGGAGGGCAACAGGGGCAGCCATCTTTGAAAGAATGGAACTACCCACTCAGCGTCGTACACCAGGTGCAAGTCTTCGATGACCAGCAGCACCGGATTTGTCCGCAGGTCCGTCAGCTGAAACACGAGCGCTTCGGCCAACAATTCGGCGCGCTCAGGCGCTGATGATTCCGTGATTTGCAGCAGGTGCCGGTCATCAAGACTCGGACACTGTGACCTGAGCGTGGCGGTGAGATAACGACAAAAGACCTCGAGATCCGCGTCCGCCGCATGGATCTTGAACCAACACGTTGGCCGAGGCGCTCGCCGGGCAAAATCAGCCGCCAGCGTGGTTTTGCCTGTGCCCGCGCGTCCATGGATGACGGTCGAGTTGTGGGCCATCATGCTGGCCAAAACCAGATTGAGCAACCGCGGTCGTGAAGTCCGCGGCACGTCGTCCGGAACTGAAATCTTGTCGTGAATTAGTTCGTCTTTGTTCATCGCGAGTTCTTCGCCGCCGTGGGATTCTTTGCGCCCAGACCCCGCATACTTCAGGGTGTTGCCATTATCCTGACCAGACTTGAGGAATTCTTGAGTTTTGATTGCGAGGAGCGAATACACGCGATTTTTTTGCAGCAGAGGCACCGAAGTATGGCTAATCAATAGGGATTTTCGCGGGATCCTACAGTTCTTCCTTGTCTTGTTAAGGCGATGCTCGTAGGCTTACTGGCACGGATATGAAGCAGGACACGGCACAGCTGCAGGAGTGGCTCAGAGATTTCGAGGCAGCAGCCCGGCGTCCTCTGGAACAAAGATGGCGCTATGCCTTCATTAAAACCTATAAACCGGTGATGGACGACGCCAGATTTCGCGCGTTTGAAACGATGGAAGAATATCGCTGCTGGTGTGAAGAGAACCTGCCCCGTTGGCTAGGGTATGCCCGCGTTTGAGTACAAACAAGCTGAAGAAATAAAGGCTTCGCTAAAGCGTCACGGCGTTCGTTATCTATTTATCGGTAAATCCGGAGCAATTCTGCTGGGGTTTCCTGACACGACACAGGATGCCGATCTCTTTATAGACAACAACCTCGAGAACAATCTCGCCCTCGTGATGGCGTTGCGGGAACTCGGATTCAACTTCACTCCCGAAGAACAGCGCGAAATCGAGCGGGGCAAGGATTTCGTTCAGTTACGCGAGGGGCCTTTTGATTTGGACCTTGTGTTTGCCCCAGACGGCATCGAGAGATTTGCTGACGCCTGGAAACGGCACCTCGTGGTCGAGGGCTTTCCCGTTTGTCACATTGACGACATCATTGCCAGCAAGGAATCTGCTAACCGCGAAAGGGATCGCGAGTCGCTTCCGCGCTTGCGAGCGTTCCGTGATTATTGGCTGGAAAAAACCAAACATCGCGAGTAGACTGCACGCGCCATTATCTAACTGGAGGATGAGCGATGACCATTCGAAAAGTATTCGCGCTGCTTATCATGTTGGTTGCGGCTGCGGTCGCCGCCGCCCAATCAGCGCCGACCCAAACCACCACGCCGCAGAAACCCGCGACACCTCCACCTGCGCCACACACCAATCTGAAAGTCGGGGATAAGGCGCCTGACTTCAATCTGCCGAGTACCATTGTTCAGGATGGTAAGCGGATGCGTTACAAGCTGAGCGATTTCAAGGGCAAGAAGAATGTGGTGCTCGCTGTTTACGTCTTCGCCTTTACCGGCGGTTGAACGAAGGAAATGAAGGCGTATCAGGCTGATATCGCCAAATTCGAAGCTAACGACACCCAGGTTTTCGGTCTCAGCGTTGACAGCCCCTTTGCCAATGCGGAATTCGCCAAGCAGCTTGGCGTGACCTTTCCGATCCTAAGTGACATCAAGCACACGACGGTAAAGGACTACGGCATCTACAACGAAGAAGGTGGCTACGGGAATCGCGCGACGTTCGTGATCGACAAGGACGGCATTATCCAAAACATCACGGAAGGCAACGGGGCGATCGACCCAACTAGCGCCGAAGACGCCTGCAATCTGCTCACGCATAAGAAGGCAACGCAGTAGCTGGGTTCACAGAAGGTACAGAACCGCTTGCAGTAGCAAGCGGGTGGTTTTCTCCCACATGAAAACCGACTTCAACGAGGATCACACCGCCAGGACTCGCATCATTTGTTCGTGAATCAAACCGTTACTGGCGAGCATCGGAGGCGTAAATATATCCAGCGGGTCGCCGTGATAATCCGAGACTTTGCCGCCGGCTTCTTCAATCAGCAGGGCGCCGGCCGCTACGTCCCACGGTTTCAATCCTTCTTCCCAAAACCCGTCGAACCGGCCCGCCGCCACGTAAGCCAGATCGAGAGCCGCGGCCCCGTCACGTCGCACTCCCTGCGCGTTCATAATGAAGTTGGCGAAATGGCGCGCGA
>DATNEI010000096.1:0-14541 GCA_035606795.1 Pyrinomonadaceae bacterium | reverse complement strand
TTTCCAATAATACTGCGTGAACCATTGGGCCGATACCTCAGGCCAAGAATCAACCAGCTTAGACCTATTCTAATGACTATTCGTCCGCGGTTTGCGCGACGATAGTGTCGAATAGCTCAGTGGTTGTTATGGGAACTCTTCGTGATTCAATTCTGCGTTGGTACGTGGGGACGCCGGAACACCCGTCAAAATATCGCATCGTTCGTTGGCTTGGAAGGAATTGCTTTCCTACAAACGGAATCAAGACCGACGTAAATCCCGGCGTTCAGTTGTTTCTGCACCCGCGCGATTGGATCGAGTATTGGCTACTGGCCAAAAATGACTATGAACCTTTGACCCTCGACTTCATCACGAAGAATCTTAGACCGGGTGACAACGCAGTTTTCGCAGGAGTTAACTTTGGGTTGCACGTCATCACCGCGGCCAGAGCCGTCGGACAGCACGGTAAGGTTATCGGTGTTGAACCACAGCCGGCCGCATTACTTCGAGCGCAAACGAATATGCGTCTCAATGGAGTAACTGATCGAATTGAACTTGTTAGCGCGGCGCTTGGGCCGGAAGAATCTTTTGTCCATATGGCTTGGGCAAAGACTGACGAGAACGCTGGTGCCGCGAGCCTGCTCGATGTGGGTGAGGGCTTGACGGTTCGACTCATTCAAATATCTCAAGTTTTCGACATGCTTGAAACTCATTGCATTCAGCTTCTTCTGCTAGACGTGCAGGGCTATGAGGTTCATGTTCTCAAAGGATTATCAATGAATTGTCTGCCTCAAATCGTTATTGCCGAAGTAGAACCCGAGTTACTCCAAAAGGCTCGGACTTCGGAGGCTGAGTTGCTCCAGATGTTTCATGCGTATGGATATCAGACCTACACGCTGGGTGGAGATCTCGTTTCGCAACCGGACATGGGAATTCCTGAAAAGAATATTGTGGCTGTTAAAGGCGCTAATGCAGCGGTCTGGGTACGTGCTGCGTAATAAAAGAATTAGTGGCATATCGCATACGTTTATCCTCAAACATCATTCTAGTTGCTCGTAAAACGTAATCGCGAGTGGGTGGTGCCTAACCAGTGGCAAGAAAATTAACCGTGTCAGCGCAAGCCGTTCCGTCGCAAGGAGGTCAGGGTCTTAATCTCTATCACATGATTGAAGGCAGTCGGGCGGCCTTCGACGTCTGCGTCTATTGTCGGGGATCGCTGCCCGGTCAAAGCGCGAGGGCCGTGCCGAAGGCATGGTCCGATTATCTGCTCGCGGCCGTGCCATTTGTACGCCGGCTACGAGATTGGCAGACATACTTATCAAGCAAACAATTCGATAACTATGTTGCCAGGAGGCTCAACGGAGCAGAGATCTTTCAAGGCGTGACCGGACAGTGCCTAACCAGCCTAGAGACGGCAAGAACGAAGGGTGCGAGAACTCTGTTAGATGTCATCACTACCCATATCGACGACTTTGGGGAACATCAAGATCGCGAGTGTGCGAAATTCAAAATACGACCTGCGATTCATCCGCTGCTCCGTAAGCGGATGCGCCAAGAATATGCGCGCGCGGATCTGATTCGCGTCATGTCAGAGTATGCGCGCCAAACTTTCATGGCGCGTGGCTTCGCCCAGGAGCGTGTTAAGGTGGTGTCGCCGCCGATTGATTTCGAAAAGTTCACTGCTGCTCAGTTCACCGAGCCCAAATTCCGGGTTAGCTTTGTGGGATTAATTGAACCGTGGAAAGGTTTTCATTACCTCATTGATGCCTTTAACGGTCTGGAAATTCCGGACAGTGAATTGGTGTTGTGGGGCGGATCCGGCACGCGTTCCGTTAGTCGGTACCTTAGCCGGGAAATGGCGCGCAATTCGAGAATCGTCCTTAAGTCTGTTGAGGTTCGTAGCTATGGCTATGGAGAGGTGTACGGAAAGTCGAGTGTGTTTGTGCATCCATCGCTTGCAGACGGTTTCGGTTATGGCGTGGCCGAAGCAATGGCAAGCGGGCTCCCAGTTATCGTTACCAGGAATACTGGTGCGGCAGAGTTCGTGATTGACGGGCAGAACGGTTACGTGGTTCCGGCGGCTGACTCTGAAGCGATAAGAGATCGCCTTGAGCACCTGGCGAAAAACCCGGCTCTACTTCGCAAGATGGGGCAGGCGGCTCGGGAAACTGCGCGCTCGCTCACCTTTGAAAAGTTTCGTGATCGTTATGTTTCATGCCTCAATTCTCTAGAGGCGAAATCTTAAGCTTCCAGAGAATCAAGGGAAGGGAGAAGCTTCGAGAGTCGGACAGAATGTCTAAAGACGTAAGCCTCATGCAGCAGACCGCCCGCCGGATGTCCGGTTTTCTGGGACGGGAATCGACCGTCGTGCGAACTCTTCGCCCAGCGTACGAGGAGTTCCTGGATTGGTCTTATCAGCGGCGTGGTATCCCCTGGTCGATTAACGGCGAAGCGTATCGCATTGACCCTCGGCAAAGGCACCGGTTAGCCGAGAACTACGATGCGTCGGTTGCGGAGTTCCTTCGGGAACGCGTCCCGCCCGGTGCCGTCTGTTTCGACGTTGGAGCGAACGTAGGTGTTTATGTTTTGCAGTTCGCCCGTTGGTCCGGAGAGACCGGACACGTAGTTGCTTTTGAGCCGAATCCATCGGCCGTAACGGTGCTGAGAAAACACGTCGCGATGAACGACTTGATGGAGCAAGTAACGATTGTACCGATGGCAGTAGGCCGGTCGGGTGGTGAGGCCAAGTTCTATGCGTGTGGGGCCGACGGAATGAGCCGTCTCGGCGAAGCCAACCGCCTGATCGCAGATCGGGCCGTAGAGATGAGAGTTCCTGTTATCACGCTTGATGAGTTCTGCGCTGGCGAAGGGCTCAGACCTGACTGGCTCTTCATCGATATTGAAGGCTTTGAGATCGGAGCTCTAGAAGGTGCTCGGAATCTGATTGAGAGGAGCGGCGCGGCTTTGAACATCGTGGTTGAGATGCACCCGAGCGTCTGGGATTCCGCCGGAACGACTCGTAGTTGCGCCGAAGATCTGCTCGCAAGTTTGGAACTACGTGCCGTCCCCCTCACAGGACAGACAAATCCGCTTGGGGAATACGGCATCGTATGGCTGGAGAGGCGATAAGAGATCTCTTGCTCAATTACTCCTGCTCAATTAGAACTGCACGAGAATGTCTGAGCTTCACATCATCACCTGCGAGTATCCGCCACAAATGGGCGGTGTGAGCGAATATACGCGACTCGTCGCTGAAGGCTTGGCTAATGCGGGCGAAGATGTTCACGTTTGGGCGCCGGGCGAAGGGGACAAGGCAGAAGGCAAAAGGCAGAAGGCAGCAAGCGGAAAGCGGAAAGCAGAAGGCGAAAGGCAGGAGGCGCTGGTAAATGTTCATCGTGAGTTGGGAACATTCCGTCCCCGCGATCTGCGGCGCGTCGGCAAACAGTTAGATCAATTCCGATCGCCACGAAGAATACTCGTGCAATGGGTGCCCCATGGGTTCGGTTACCGCTCGATGAACCTCCCCTTCTGTTCTTGGCTTTGGTGGCGCGCCAGAGCAAAGCGAGATCAAGTCGAGTTAATCGTGCATGAGCCGTATCTACCATTTGCTGGTTCATGGAAACAGCACGGCGCAGCCGCCGTTCATCGGCTTATGACAGCCTGCTTGCTGCGATCCCCCCGGTGCGTCTGGCTTTCAACCCCAGCCTGGAAAGAAAAGTTGACGCCTTACGCCTTGGGCAGGCGCATTCCGTTTCATTGGCTACCCCTAACGAGTAATGTGCCGGAGATCGATAATCCCCGCGTATCTCGAGAAATACGCAATGTCTATGCTTCATCAGAAGAACTCTTGCTGGGTCACTACGGCACTTACTCTCCACAGATTTCCGAATTCCTGCTCAAATCATTGTCGCTCCTGCTACCAAAACATGATCGTTTGGCGATGCTGTTAATGGGACCTGGCGGCCAACAGTTGCGCGAACGTTTAGCACAGATGGATCCGAAATTATCCCGGCGGGTGCACGCGACTGGTGAATTGAGTATCGCTGACAGCACAAAGCACATTAGCGCTTGCGACATTCTGCTTCAGCCGTACCCCGATGGTGTTAGCAGCAGGCGAACAACGATGATGGCAGGCCTTTTCCTGCAAGTCCCGACGGTGACAACCCAGGGTGAAACAACCGAGCCTTTATGGGCAGAGAGCGGAGCAGTCGCGCTTACTCCGGCCGGTGACGTGAACGCGTTCGTCGCGTCCGTTGAGCGTCTGTTGGTCGATCAAACCGAAAGACGTCGCCTGGCAATAGCCTCGAGTCAGCTTTATCAGGAGCGCTTCGACATTAGACATGTCATCGGCGCGTTACGCGCGTACTCCCAAGGTGCGTTGCAATCGATGTTGTAGGTCGGTAGTTAGATCAAGCTGTCCATGCGTATTGCGATCGCTAACTGGAACCGCCGGAGAATCGGCGGCATTGAGAGCTATCTCAGCGCACTTATTCCCGAATTATCACAACTCGGCCACGACGTTGCTTTCTATTCCGAATTTGATGAGCCTGAGCAACGCGCACAAATCCAGCTGCCGGAAAATTCACCAGCGTGGTGTGCCGCAGAGATTGGCACGGAGCCGTCGCTGTCGGCACTAAGAGACTGGCGCCCAGACATCGTCTACTGCCATAAGACGAGTAATCCCGATCTTGAGCGGCGGTTAATCGACATCGCACCTTCCGTTTTCTTTGCGCACGACCACGATGGCACGTGCATTAGCGGCAGCAGAACTTTGAAGTTCCCCAATATTGAATCGTGTCATCGGATTTTTGGCCGGCAATGCCTGCTTCAATACTTTCCGCGGCGATGTGGAGGTTTGAATCCGGCAACTATGCTGAAGTCCTACCGTGACCAATCGCAGCGACTGGAAAACATGAAGGCGTACCGCGCTATTCTGACACATTCCGATTACATGCTCGACAAATTGCAAAAGCACGGACTTACAGGATATCGCGCTTATAAGAACGGAAGCCGTTCACCGACCATCACCAGTCGTGAAAAGAATTCGCTCGCGCGGGACCAGAAAAACAGAGCGGTTACACTGGTTTTTGCCGGGCGTTTCGAGTACTTGAAAGGCGCGCACTTATTAATTGATGCGCTGCCCGAAGCGCAGAAAGCTTTGGGCCGGCCGGTGCGCGCGATCCTTGCGGGCGATGGACGCGAACGTGAAGCGTTGAAGCAGCGCGCCGCGCGAATCCGAAATGATCAAATAGAAATCGATTTTCCAGGCTGGTTAGAAGAGGAGGCGTTGGGACATCTCTTTGCGACTTGCGATCTTCTCGTCGTCCCCAGTCTTTGGCCGGAACCGTTTGGCCTGATCGGCGTGGAGGCGGGGTCACTGGGAGTTCCAGTTGCGGCGTTTGATGTGGGTGGCATTCGCGACTGGCTCTCCGACGGTGTCAATGGATTTCTCGCACCAAGTAATCCGCCAACATCAAAGGGTTTGGCGGAAGCAATTGCTAAATGTGTGGTAGACGCCGGCACGCAAGCGCAGTTACAAACTGGTGCGCTTGAACTGGCGGAGCGGTTCAGCATGCATAACCATCTGGCGGCGTTGCTCGACGTCTTCTCGAGTGTAACAGGCCGCAATTTTGCAGCTGCCGAAGCAACGTCTGCAACCGCATGAACATCGCTCTCATCGTTCACGACCTGCACGAACACGGCGGGCACAGCCTGTACACAAAGATTCTCGCGGAAGGATTTTCGCGCGATCACGAAGTTACGGTCTTTGCGAATCGGTGCGAACGTCCGAGGGATGCGCATTGGCAGACGGAGCGTGTGCGCGCGTGGCGGAGCAGTGCGCTGGCTACGGTACAGACATTTCCGCTCGGGCTGCGTTCTCATGCAGACAAGTTGGCGGCCTATCAGATTCAACACGCGCAGGGCTATTGCGGCGGTAGGCCGAACGTGGTGACGGCGCACATTTGCGCAGCCGCGTATCTGAATTCGCTGCGTGATATCAATAGCCGGACACGAGCCTCGCTCCGTTTGATGGCGATGGCCGAAGAACGGTTCTTTCGACGCTTTGATGGCGAAGTGATCGCTATTTCGGAAAAGATCGCTCGCGAGCTGCGTGAGTTATATGGCTTCGCCGGAAGCATTACCGTGATTCCGCACGGCGTCGACGCCGGCCGATTCAATGGCGACAACCGCACCCGCCATAGAAAAGACTTGCGAGAGCGACTCGGAATCCGAGAGCACGACGTACTCGCACTCTATGCCGGCGATTTAACAAAAGCACATTCCCACCTGAAGAAACTGGCAGCGGCGGCACCCGAAGTAAAGTTTGTAATCGTCACTCCTTCTCATCGTTATCAATGGCGCGATGCGAACGTGCAAATGCTGCCGCCGACTTCCGAGTTGCAAAAGTACTACGCGGCTGCCGACGTTTTCGTGTTTCCCAGCACCTACGACGCGTTCGGTATGGTCGTGCTCGAAGCGATGGCGGCGGGCCTGCCGGTGATTACGTCGAACCAGGCCGGGGCAGCCGAATTGATCGAACCGAGCAAAGATGGATATGTGCTGCCGCTGGAGCAATGGGTCGAGGGAGCCGCTGACATCCTGAAGAAGCAATCGTCGTTCGGGTCGATTGGCGAGGCGGCAAAAAACACCGTGCGACGTCACACTTGGCCGGCCGTTGTGTCGCAAGTCGAGAAAGTTTATCAGCGTGCGCTGAACTTATAAGGTCGGGCAGTAGTGGCACGCGCATCTTGCGCGTGGATTCACGGGCGAGACGCCCGTGCCACTCTTTCAGATTAGCAATGACTAAAGTTGCGTTTCTCGTTAGCGGTGATCGGCAGAGCCCCATGGCTTATCGTGCTCGGGCTTTCGCCGAACGTCTCTGTGATCGATACGACATTAAGATCGGTTATCGGGAAGGAAACAAAATCTTCGCGCTATTTAGGTTCTGGAATTTCCTGCGACGCCTGCGGCCGGAAGTGACGTACGTTTTCGACATCTCATACTCCGCAGTTTTGGGCGCCTGGTTACATCGGGCATTCAAGCGCGATGTTTTGATAGTGGAGACCGGCGATGCGATTTACGAACTGATGCGATCGAGCGGCGAACGCAGCCGGATTGGATTGTGGCTGACGCGTTGGCTGGAAAACTTTTCCTTGCGAACCGCAGACCGCGTCGTAGTGCGTGGCAGCTATCATCAGAAAAAACTTGCCGAGCAGGGCATCAACGCCGATGTGCTGCCGGACGGGGTCGACCCGAGTCAATTCCGTCCGCAAAACGGAGCAGATATCCGCCAGAGGCACGGTGTTAATGGCGAGCTGACTATTGGACTGATCGGCTCCTCGATCTGGAGTGAGAAGCTTCAGATGTGTTACGGCTGGGAACTTGTAGAATTGCTGCGGTTGATGAAGGACCGGCCGGTGAAGGGGATCATGATCGGCGACGGTTCGGGCATCGCGCACTTGAAAGCGCGCTGTCGTGAATATGAGATTGAAGACAAGATCATTTTCGTCGGCCGAGTCGGTTATGAAGATCTTCCGAGCCATCTTGGCATGATCGACGTGTGCCTATCGACGCAGACAAACGACATTGTCGGGCAGGTTCGAACCACCGGTAAACTGCCGCTGTATCTCGCCGCTGGGCGATTCATTTTGGCTACCAAAGTCGGCGAAGCTGCGCGGGTTCTCAACGACAAGATGCTCGTTGATTATGACGGAGTAAAAGACTCGGACTATCCGCGCAAATTGCAGGCGCGGATCGAATCGATTCTGACCGACGGTGAAATTCTCAACATCGCTGCCCAAAACATTGCGGCTGCCGAAAAGAATTTCGACTATGCAGTACTCGGCGAAAAGTTGGCGGCAATAATCGATGGAGCACTAGTTGGTCATGGCTGATAGTACGGTGAGAGCTTCAGGACAAGCTAAGCCATTTGCGCCTCTCTTACGCGTCGGCGTGATCTGCGATTTTCGCGAGGAAGACTGGCCGAGTATGGAGTTAGTGGCGGACATGCTGATGTCTTGTCTCCAAAGAGATCATTCAGAGGCAGTTGATGCGACGCGGATTCAGCCGCCGATGCGAATGCGGTTCGCGAAACTAAGGCCGGACAAAAACGGACACACTGCCAACTCAACATTTCATGCAAACGGATCTCGCTTCAACGCAGATCGAGTGCTTAACCGGTTCTGGGATTACCCGCGGTATCTGCAGTCAAGACAAACTGATTTCGATCTTTTCCACGTAATCGATCACAGCTACGCCCAAGTCGTGCACACTCTGCCGCCCGAAAGAACTATCGTCACCTGCCACGACCTGGACACATTTCAATGCCTGCTCAATCCGGCGAAGGAACCCCGCTCGCTGCCTTTCAAGCAGATGGTGAGGCGCACGCTGACGGGCTTTCGTAAAGCGGCGCGCGTGATGTGCGACAGCGAGGCAACGCGCGATCAGTTAGTGACGTCTTGCCTGGTTGACGCTGATCGGACGGTAACCATTCCAAACGGCGTTCACGAGACGTGCTCCCCAAATCCTGATGCGTCGGCTGACGAGGAGGCGGATCACCTGCTCGGCTCAAGAGACTCAATCGACATTCTGCACGTTGGCAGCACGATTCCGCGAAAGCGTATCGATATTCTGCTGCGCGTGTTTGCGGCACTGAGGCAGCAGTTTCCCAGCGCGCGTCTGCTTCGTGTCGGCGGCAAATTCACGATCGAGCAAAGCAGGCTGATGAATCACCTGCGTGTAGGCGAAGCGATTGTGCAGCTTCCGCATCTGGACAGAAGAACTTTGGCCGCGATTTACCGGCGTGCGTCGATTGTCCTGCTTCCTTCCGAGCGTGAAGGGTTTGGATTGCCTGTGGTTGAGGCGATGGCCTGCGGCACCCCTGTAGTTGCCAGCGATTTACCGGTGTTGCGGGAAGTCGGCGGCGGCGCGGCCGCTTATTGCCCGATGGGTGACATTGACGCGTGGGTTGAAACCGTCGCCTCGCTGTTGCGGAGCGGAGAAGCGAATCCGGATACATGGGCGCAGAGATGCGCCACGGGTCTGGCGCAAGCGTCGAAGTTTAGTTGGGCTGAGTACGCGCGAAAGACGGTCGAGGTCTATCGCTCCGTTTTAGCTGAGGCCAAAGGCTAAGTTCAGAACTCTCACAATCCTCATGAAAACAATCATCACCGGCGGCGCGGGTTTCATCGGCAGCAATGCCGCGAGCCGATACATGAATCGAGGCGACGACGTTGTCGTTATCGACAACTTGTCAAGGAAGGGTGGCCAGGAGAATTTGGATTGGCTGACTTCGCAGGGGCAGCTCTCTTTTATTGAAGCTGACATTTGCGATGCGGCTGAAATGGATCGCGTCTTCGCGTCGCATCGCGATGCAGATGTCATTCTTCACCTCGCGGGTCAGGTGGCGGTGACCACTTCAGTCGAGGATCCGCGGGCGGATTTTGAAGCGAACGCAACGGGCACTCTGAATATTCTGGAAGCTGCAAGACTGGCTGAAATTCAAGCACCGATACTTTTTTCTTCGACTAACAAAGTCTATGGCGGCATGGAAAATGTCGGAGTTGCCACGAGCAATGGCCGCTACGCCTATGCAGATTTGGCGGCCGGCGTGGATGAAGGACAAAACCTCGACTTCCACTCCCCTTACGGTTGTTCGAAGGGCGCAGCCGATCAGTATGTGCGCGACTACTCACGAATCTACGGAATGAAGACGATCGTATTCCGCCAATCGTGTATTTACGGCTATCGACAATTGGGAGTGGAAGATCAGGGATGGGTGGCGTGGTTCACTATTGCAGCGGTCATGAACAAACCCATCACGATTTACGGTGACGGAAAACAAGTGCGAGACGTGCTGTTCATTGACGATCTCCTCGATGCTTACGATGCGGCATTGCAGAACATTGATCGGACCAGCGGCAACGTCTACAACGTTGGCGGCGGCCCGCAGAACGTGATGTCCGTGCGCGAAGTGCTCGAGTTTCTGAATCGAAAGCAAGACCGAGAAGTACCTTTCACCTGTGCTGATTGGCGGCCGGGTGATCAGCGCGTTTACTTCAGCAACATCTCAAAAGCGAAAACCGACTTTGGTTGGGAACCAAAGATTCGCAGCACCCAAGGGCTCGATCTACTTTACGACTGGGTCTCGGCAAACACTGAACTATTTAAATGAGCAATAAGCGAATGAAGGTCTTGCAAGTCGGGAAGTTCTATCCGCCGCACATGGGCGGGATCGAGACGCATATGCAGGTGCTGTGTCGCGAGCTGCAAGACGCAGTCGATGTCGAAGTGCTCGTAGCGAACGACACTTCCCGCGACGAAGAGTCCTGGGAAGGCCGGGTCAAGATCACCAGGGTGGGAACGCGATTTTCAATTTCGAGTGCGCCGGTTTGCCCTTCGCTGCCCACAAAAATTCGGCGCGCGAAAGCAGAGATTGTTCATCTCCATCTGCCAAATCCGCCGGCTATTCTTGCGCTACTCGCCAGTCGTTACCGCGGACTGGTCGTTGCGACTTATCACAGTGACATCGTTCGTCAGGAAAAAATGGCGAAGCTGTTCGATCCGATCCTGCACGCATTTCTGAAGCGATGCGCGGTCATTGTCGTGACGTCACAGAGGTATCGAGACAGCTCTCGCGCGCTAGCTCGCTATGTTAATAAATGCAAAGTGATTCCCTACGGCATTCCGCTGGAGCAATTTCGCAGGCGTGATAAGGGCGCCGTTGCGCGCGTGAAAGCCCAATACGGAAGGCGTCTAATCATCACCACGGGACGGCTGATTTATTACAAAGGTTTTGAATATCTCATTCAAGCGATGAGTAATATTGATGGCCATTTGCTGATTGCCGGCGATGGATCTTTGCGCGGCGAACTAGAAACGCAGGCGCGCGCATTGAGTCTTCAAGATAAGGTCACTTTCCTCGGCGAGATCCATAACGACGACATTGCTCCCTACTATCACGCTGCCGACGTTTTCGCCCTGGCATCGATCGCGCGCAGCGAGGCTTTCGGAATTGTGCAGCTCGAAGCGATGGGCTGCGGGAAACCGGTGGTGAACACGAATCTTGATTCGGGCGTGCCTTGGGTTTCGCAGGATGGCGTTACCGGCATCACAGTGCCGCCAAAGGACCCCATCGCGTTGGCTGAAGCCATCACTAGACTGCTTGACGATGAGGCTCTGCGAAGCAAGTACGGTAAGGCCGCGAGATCACGCGTTGAGCAAGAATTTAATCAAGACCTAATGATCGCGCGCTTGCTGGAAACCTATCATGAAATTCTGCGCGTTCCCGTTTCAGAGCAAAGATTAAGCTTGACAGAGCCGCTGAGTGACGCTAAAAGGTCGACACCCGAAGTCAGTGCGCCAAGATCGATCTAGCGAAAGCAGGTAGCGCCCTGAGTGCTTCAATTTGACTAAAAACTTGAATGCGGGCAGGCTGCCCGCGCTCCCGTTCCCAGAGCGCTCCCAATGAGAACTTACTTCCTACTCTTTTCAGTTGCGACGTTCAGCTCGCTCGCGCTGACGCCAATTATCAGGCGTTTGTGTCAGCGTTTTAGCTGGCTTGATGAGCCAAGCGACGGCCGGCGTCTGCACACGATTGCGATTCCGCGTCTCGGCGGCGTCGCGGTTTTCCTCTCAATGCTGTTGGGGCTCGCGCCGCTTCTGTTCATTCGCAACTTGTTCACGGACTCTTTGCGCACGACTGCGCCGCGGCTGCTGGTCCTCCTGATACCGGCAGCGCTGACTTTAGCGCTGGGCGCATTCGACGATCTGCGTGGTCTGAAAGCTTGGCACAAATTCGCCGGGCTGATTGTCGCAAGCATAGTTTTCTATGCGATGGGCGGCAGGATCGAACTCGTGACGATTCCGTTTGTCGGCTCGGTACATGTGCCCATGCTTCTCGGGCTGGTGCTTACGGTCGTTTGGATTGTGAGCATCACAAACGCATTTAATCTTCTGGATGGCATAGATGGATTGGCCACGGGCGCGGCACTTTTTTCGTCGCTCGTGATCATGTTTATTTCGCTGACACAAGCGCGGCCGCTGTTGATCGCCCTTTCGCTGGTCTTCTCGGGAGCGCTGGTCGGATTTCTACGTTACAACTTTAATCCCGCGTCTATTTTCCTGGGGGACTCCGGAGCGCTATTTGTTGGTTTCATGATCGCGGCATTGTCGATTGAAGGCACTCAGAAAGCTTCGACCGCCGTGACGGTGGCGATTCCGTTGGTGGCGTTGGGACTCCCGATTCTTGACACTGCCGTCACGATCGCGCGGCGCTTTGTGGGCCGGCGCCCGCTGTTTCAAGGCGATCGTGAGCACATTCATCACATGCTGCTGGAGCGCGGCTGGTCGCAACGTCGTGTGGTGCTGGTACTTTATGGAGTTTGCGCCGGATTTGCTTTGCTCACTTTGTTGTTTGCCAGTAACGCCACGAATGTGACTGCACTGGTGCTTTTCGTCGTGGGCGTGGCGGTGGTCATCGGGGTCGGGCAATTGCGCTATCACGAAGTCGATGAGCTGAAGGCGAGCGTCAGACGGAACATCGTTGACGTTCGTCTCAGAGGCGCGAACAACATTCGCGTGCGGCGCGCCTCACGCAGTGTTTCGCAGGCGAATACTTTGGCGGAACTAGTCGGAGGAGTCGCCGAGTTACTTGAGATTGGCGAGTTCGCTCGCGCCGTGATGATTCTCGGACGCAGCGGCGATGCGGAATGGAATGCGCACGTTTTGGCCGAGGGCGGACCAGAAGCAGAGCTGCGTGGCGCGCACTTGCGAAACGAAGTCATTTATTGGTCGTGGACGCGCGAGGATGTGGCGCAGGCCGAGCCTCACACGCTGAAAGAGATGTGGGCGCTGCGACTACCACTCGCGGGCAAAGACGGCATCGTCGGGCATCTCAACTTGTACAGAGAAGCGGGGCTGTCGGGACTTCAGCTTGATGTGAATTATCTGTGCACGCTTTTTCATGAAGAGGCGATCAAAGCCGTCGAGAGAATTCTCGCGAAACCAGCCAGGCCCGAAGAAGCGCAACTGGCTCGTGCCGCAGCCGCAGGTCGATGGCCACATGCAACCAAACATGCATTCTCCGGCGAAGTGCGTTATCACGAGACCAGCGAAGCCGACCGGGACTGATTCCTGTATCCAATCTGCGGAATTAGCTCCTCCTGTTCCCGCCTTAACTACCTTTCCATTGTGAACAGTTCGATTGAAGCCGACGCGTTGGTCAGCAGTCGCGCAAACGCGCGCTCGCTGAGAGCAAACGTCGCGGGTGCGCTCAACATCGGGATTTTTTATGCGCTCGCGCTGGTGATGGCGTTAATTGCTGTTCCGTATGGCGGAGCACAGCCGTGGTGGCAAGCAGTTTTTGAGTGTCTCGCTTTTGGTCTGGCCGCACTTGCGGTTGTTGAGCGATGGCTTCGTCCAGCAGAAGCGGCCCAGGCGGTACCGATTCTGGATTCACTCCGCCGTGGATCCGGCAAGCTGCTCTTGCCGCTGCTGGCATTGATCATCTTTGCGCTGGTCCAACTGATTCCATCGGTCCGCGACATCGCCGGCGTGAATGTTCAATGGACGCTTAGTTGGGATCCGCTGGCAACCAAGAGCTTCATTGTAGAACTCTGCGCGTTGATTGCGTTTGCCTGGCTAGTCATCCGCTACACCACAAGCGAACGCAGACTCTTATTCCTGATCGAGGTAATCATCACGATTGCGTTTCTCTCGGCACTATTCGGACTCTTGCGGCAAGCGACACAACAGCAAACCGGTTTCGTCCTGCCGCAATTGAGGGTTGGTTTTGGCTATGCGCAGTTCATCAACACAAATCACTTCGCCTTTTTGATGGAGATGGCCGTGGGTTTGGCTCTGGGAATGGTTGTGTCTCGCGGCGTATCTCGTCCTCGCGTCATAATCTTTCTGGTTGCGGCTGTGGTCATGTGGCTGGCAGTAATACGAGGAAATTCGCGCGGCGGGATTGTCAGCATGCTTTGCCAGGTTGTGCTGCTGGGAATCTTCGCACTTTCTGGCCGGCGTTCTGAAGGCGCGGGCAAGGTACTCGAGTCGAGAATTAAGCGTTGGGCGGTTAGCCTAAGCCTCATCGCCGTTTTGTTGATCGGCAGCGTCGCTGCGGTCATTTTTGTCGGTGGTGATCCTTTAGCTTCAAGGATGGACACTCTCTCAATTGAGCTAAATCAAAAGACCGCGCAAACCTACACTTTGAGACAGAATATTTGGCAAGCGACATGGGCGCTGATCAAAGATCATCCCGTCGGCGGCGTTGGTTTCGGCGCATACTGGATCGCGATCTCGCAATATCATCGGGCCTCGGGCGAAACTACGCCGCAGCAAGCTCACAACGATTATCTGGAGTTGATGGCGAGCGGAGGAGTGATTGCCCTCGCCATCGGCTTGTGGTTCGTAATTGTTTTCACCGGTGTCGCGCGACGGGCCGTCCACAACCGGAGCCAATTAAGACGCGCCGTCGTGGCCGGAGCCATAGTCGGAATAATCACCGTCGCAATTCATAGCCTGGTTGATTTCGGTCTCCACATATCAATAAATGCAATG
>DATNEI010000147.1:0-5030 GCA_035606795.1 Pyrinomonadaceae bacterium | reverse complement strand
ATTTTGAGTAGCAAAAACAATATCAATATGGACCATTACAAAACTAAGGGTCGTGGACGCCAGGGCGAAGCAGTAGTTCACAACGAATACAAACGATTACGACATCAGATCAGAAGTCGAAGACGTCGAGGATTGTCACCGAAACAATTGTTGGAAAGAAAAAGGAGCCTGCGTTCTCCAAAGCAAACGCAGACCAGAACAATAATCACTACCGGCGCAGAAGTTGCCTGAGAAAGTGACTGCCGATGAACAAAATTCTAAACTTCGAACGAATTCTCTGCCCCGTGGCCCAGTCTCACGAAACTGACGAAGGTCTGCGCCATGCAATCTTAATAGCGCGCACTTACGGCGCCCGGCTGTCCGTCTTGACATGCGACGACGGATCATTACCTGTTGACGAAACAGTCGATGCCATGCGGGCTGGGATAAAGCGAGCTATAGAACATTCGTTCGTTTCACTTCCTCGAGCCGCCGATGCCGTGGGTCTCGATTGGGACTTGAAGGTCGTCAACAGCCCTCGACCCGAAGACGCGATAAACCGTGAGGCAGCGTCCCAGGATGCGGATCTGATCGTCATGGGATCGCGCCGGCGGCCAGCCACCAGTGTTGTGGTTTTAGGATCGACAGCAGAAGCCGTCAGTCGAACCGCTCCCTGCTCGGTGCTGGTCACCCGTTCGCGCGCCGAGAACGATGCCTTTGATAATTTGAGATTGAGGAAATTGCTTGTTGCGACCGATTTCTCAAGCAACTCTGAGTTGGCGCTGCAATACGGATTGTCACTCGCTCAGGAATATCAGGCTGAGCTGCACCTGGTCCACGTTATCAGCGGCGCTAAGAGTACTGAAGCCGAAATCGCATGGACGTCGGAAGAGAATGAGGGCGCCTATCATGCCGCGGCCAGACGACTTCATGAATCGGTTCCAACGGAGGTCCACCTCTGGTCCGACGTAACGCACGCGGTACGCGAAGGCAGAGCTTACCGCGAGATCGTTGCCTATGCAGTGGAACAGGATATCGATCTCATTTGCATGGGCGCGCATGGTCACGGATTCAAATTGGGAACGCTCTTTGGCACAAACACAGACCGCGTACTGCGGCAGGCGCCTTGTCCGGTTCTGGTCGTGCGCAATCCCCGCAAGGCTGAGACTTGATTGCTCTGCACGAGTTTATCGGTTCGCGGTCGTGATCGCCTGACGATACCTGGTATAGAGATCCACTAAACGATCCAGGGCAGCCGGATCGCTTCGGGCTAACAGTGTGATCGTATCGTCGCGCGTATCGAACATCGAACGCAAAGCGTTTCGCTGCCCTTCGTTGAAGACTGAATCACGTCCACGCGCAAGCTCGCTTCCCAGGTTTGTGAAGAAGTCACTGGCGGCTTGTCGAGCAGGTTCATACTCCGCGCGACGAGCGTCAATCGTTGCGTTCGCCAGACTATTTTGCAAGTTGCTGATTTTAAGCGAGCCTTGCGCTGCGTCGCGCTCACTTGCGCATGTCCGCGACTTCAACCACATAGGGACCAGTCCAGCCAAAAAGACGACTAACAGCACCGCCGCATAAAGAATTAAGCGCCGCACGCGGTTGTTCTGCCAGATGGAACTGTTGCCGCTCGAGA
The DNA here is from genome assembly GCA_035606795.1 of Pyrinomonadaceae bacterium. Lineage (GTDB taxonomy): Bacteria > Acidobacteriota > Blastocatellia > Pyrinomonadales > Pyrinomonadaceae > UBA11740. The sequence goes on along the minus strand of DATNEI010000147.1, from coordinate 3,415 downwards.
CCGTCGGCTCTTCTTCATTTGTGCTACTCATACCAGTTCTCCTCGAACGAAGGTTTCAGTTACGACGCTCCGGGACGGCGGCGACGGGCAGATGCCACCCGCGTCTGATAGCGACCAGTCGAATCCCGAAGCAGACGGCTGCGCCCGCGGCTGCCATCGCCGTAGGCGGAAGATTGAGTACGTGACCAACTACAACAACGACGGCGCCAGCCAGCGCTGCGACAGCATATAGCTCGGCGCGCAAGACGTTGGGGACTTGTGCGACAAGCACGTCGCGCAACATGCCGCCACCGACACCTGTCAAGACGCCGAGCAGCGCGGCCATTCCCGGATTGAGCCGATAGCCGAGCGCCTTTTGCGTGCCGGCAACAGCAAAGAGCGCCAAACCCGCGGCATCGAGAATCAGCACGTGGTTGCGCCAATTGCGTATCCGTTCGCTGATCGGATACCAGAAGAACACGACCAGCCCGGCTAGGAGTGAGACTGCAAAGTAACGCCAGTCGCTGATCGCTGCGGGCGGAACTGCGCCGATCAACAAGTCGCGCATAATGCCGCCCGCACTGGCCGCTGCAAAGGACAGTACCAGCACGCCAAACAGATCAAGACGTTCCCTCACGCCCGCCACCGCGCCGCTCAGGGCGAACACGAACGTGCCCAGCAGGTCAAGCACAAGTAGTGTGCCCGCCGCGTAGCTCTGGAACTGCGCGAGCGCGTTCAAGGCATTTTGACTTACCGAGGGCTGGAGCAATTCAAGTTCTCCTTCGTAACCCGACGCAAAATCAGACGCTTACTCGCACCCTCGGATCGTCTTTGGGTACGGTCGCAGCGATGGCAATTATCGCTACAATCACCATGATCACGTTGAATAGCAAGGCGACGGCAGCCGCGAATCGAATACCGACATTGTCGGTCCTGCCGAGGAACAGATCAGATAAAGAAGCGAAACTCGTACTTAGACCGCTAAGTGCTGTGAAAAGCGCTGCGGAGATCGCGACCCCGAACGCCGCCCCCAGAGACGACGCCATCTTGTAAATACCGGACGCGGCGCCAGCCTTTTCATTCGGCACGTTCGAGAGCGCCGCGTCTGTTGACGGCGTCGCATAAAAGCCGAGACCGACACCGAACAGCGTGAACCCAACAAAAGCAACAATTATGTATTGACGAGCCAGCAGGAACGTAAAGGTTGTCAGCAGGATTCCGGTCGCGGTGATCGCACACCCAATCAACATCGGCTTGCGCGCGCCCATCCTCTGCAGCAGCTTTTCACCGACTCGAATCGTACTCAGGATCGCGACCAGGTAGCCGATGGTCAACAGTCCCGATTGCAACGACGACAGCCCAGCTGCCTGTTGGACCAGCGACAGTGAGACAAGCAGTGTTCCGGCTGCGCCATTGAGCAGGAAGTTGGAGAGCGTCGCACCTGTATACGTCTTGTTATTGAACAGCCTGAGATCGACAAAACCGTCAGCTTTACTTGATTCCACCCTGAAGAACACCAGTGCGGCAACAATGAAAACGACGGCAAGTGCGATCACCACAGGATGCAACCATCCCAAAGCGGAGCCTTGTCCGATGACGATGTTCACCGCCACCATCGCAATGATGAAAGAGGTAAAGCCGGACCAATCAAAACGCTGCTTCTGCGGCGCTGCGACTTTGCTCTCAGGAGCGCCGCGTAACAAGACAAAGCTTATAACCGCGACCAGGATCGACATCCAGAAGATCCAGCGCCATCCGAGAGCAGACGCGACGAGCCCGCCGAAGAGCGCGGAGACGCCTGAGCCGCCCCATGACCCGATGGACCAGTAGCTGATCGCGCGCTGACGTTCCCTGCCCTCAAAGTAGTCTTTAATTAATGCGAGCGTCGCCGGCATGATGCACGCAGCCGACAGACCTTGAATGACACGTCCCGTCATCAAAAAGGTGGCCGTACCGGTGGGTGAGATTGCGATCAGTAGTGAACCCAGGACGCTCAGGGACAGGCCGAAGTAGGTAATCTTCAACCGCCCGAGACGATCGGCAAGTCCACCCGCAACAACGATGAAGATTCCCGAAAACAGGGCGGTGATGCTGACCGCGATATTGTTCAGGCTTTCGCTGATCCGCAACTCTTCGCGCATCGTCGGAGCAACATTCAGCGTTGTCTGCGCAAAGAGCCAGAACGTGATGACGGCGAGGACAATGCCGAGAATCAGCCTGTTGGCGCCTCGATGTGTGTCTGCCGTAGCGGCCGCAGTTGTGGAAGTCAAGGCTGGGACCTCATTTCGCCAGGTATGTCAAAGCGGCAACCACCAATGCCTCAGTGCCGTGAGACAGCGTTGGTTCAATGACCGGCGCAAAGTATTCGGAGTGATTAACAGGGATGTCCTGCTCGACGCGACCTGCATCGAGAGCACGTTGGTATTTCTCGGCATCGATGCAACCAACACCCCAATATGTGTAAGGCGTGCCGAAGGCGTCGGGGATGCCACTGAAGTCTTCGCTGGCGGTTTGCCGCCCGAGATCGAACACGGTTTCTGGTCCAAAATGGCTGCGGAACGCGGATGTGATCCTTTCCGTCACTTCCGGGTTGTTAGATGTGAGAGGGTATTGATCGAAATACTCGAACTCAGGCGGCCGCGGTGAGTTCGACGCCTGGCACTCGGCTTTGACCATGCGCTCGATGCTGTCGATCATTCGCTGCCGGACGGCCATATCGTAAGTCCGCAGATTCGCAAGCAGCACCGCGCGATCAGGAATGATGTTGCTCTTCGAACCAGCCACACTGCTGCCGACCGTGAGCACTGCAAAGTCGCCCGGCTTCGTCTCGCGCGAAACAATTGTCTGAAGTCGCAGGACCACGAGCGCCGCGAGCACCACCGGATCCACGCTGTTGTGAGGCATGGACCCATGAGCTCCCTTACCATAGAGCGTGATCCGAATGCTATCGCCTGCAGAGAGGACCGGCCCGACCTGTGTACCAACCTTTCCCGCAGGGTAAGCGAGGACGTGCTGAGCGAAGGCGACATCCGGTTTAGGAATACGGTCGCGCAGGCCGCCGTCAATCATCGCTTTCGCGCCGCCCGCGACCTCTTCCGCAGGCTGGAACAACGCGATAAAGGTTCCGCCCCATGACTGTGGAGCATGGGCGAGGAGTTCGGCCGCGCCCAACAAACACGTCACATGCGCGTCATGGCCGCAGGCATGTGCGACGCCAACTGTGTTACCCGTGTCGTCAACTGCGGTCACTGTCGAAGCATACGGCAGTCCAGTGTTCTCCCGCACGGGAAGTGCGTCCATGTCAGCTCGCGCGAGCACCGTCTCGCCTGCACCATTCCGAAGGATGCCGACGACGCCCGTACGACCAACACCATCGATGACTTCGTAGCCGAAGTCTTTGAGTTTGGACGAGACAAGGGCGGCCGTTTTGGTTTCC